>RXIX01000114.1 GCA_003989075.1 Candidatus Competibacteraceae bacterium
CGATATTTTCCTCAAGATAGTCGGAGGCGTGGCTGGCCATGGCCATGCGAATCTGCCGGGCATTCAGACCTAGCGCCGCCAGCTTGCTGCGCAAACGACCGGCGCGCTCGCTGGCATCGATCGAGGATGATGTGCTGTCGGCCTCGTCCTCGGCCAGCGCCGCCAGCGTTGACTGCCGCTGCGCGAACAGCAGCATCTGCGGGTTATCGCTGACCCGGAAGCGCACCGCCATAACCCGGCGGCGGTCGCGCTGGTAATCGACTTCCAGCGACAGGTCGGAGGTCTCGTTGACTTGGCGCACCGCCGGCTTGATCACCTTGTCGTTGAACTTGCGAAAATCCTGGTAATAGGCATCGGTTTCGCCAATCCCCAGCAGGCGCTTGAGATTATCCAGCGCGATCCAGCCGGTGGTGCCCACCCGCCGGTAGCGCAGGCAGTTCTCGTACAGCGCCAGGGCATAGCCGCTGCTGAACTTGCGCTGGATGCTGAGGTTGAGCAGGGCATAGATTTCCGGCCGGTAGAGCTTTTCGCACAGGTCGGGGCTGTAGGCGTAGGTGCAATAGCCGTTCCGGATCACTGCCTGGGCCAGCAGCGTGGTTGCGCCCCATTCTTCATGGGCGCCGCTTTCATCGAGGATGTTCCATTCCAGAACGGTGCGCGCCAAGGTCTTAAGCGCTTCCTTGAGCGGCTCCAGGTTATGGGTGTTAAAGCCAATCGCCTCGGCCAGATCCTTGACCCGGATGCGGTGCACGCGCGCTGTCAGCAGGTTTTCATAGGCGTTGTACAGCAGCACATTGGAGGCCTTGCGCTGCGTCAAGGTCAGTCGATTGCTGATGTGGATGGCGGCGATGTGCTTTTTGAGATTCTGCTCGGACAAATCAGTAGGCATGGTCCTGCGGGCTGCGTCCGATTCATTGCGCCGGTCTTTCTGTTGCGTAGCCATATGAATCAGCGTAGCAGAAATGTCCCCATATCCCAAGAATTGCATGGGGACACATGATCATGACCTCGGCATCCCATAAATGGGGACATAAGCACGATCTTCCCAACGGCACTGGTCAAGCGCCACGTTGAGTCTGACAAGCACGGGTGCTCCGGACCACCATTTTCAAGATGCTGATTTAAAAAACTTTCTCGTCGATTTTCGTCAAAACCCGCGTCAGCATCCCATAAATGGGGACATTTGGGCCTTTCATCCCATAAATGGGGACATTACATCCCATAAATGGGGACATTACATCCCATAAATGGGGACATTACATCCCATAAATGGGGACATAAGGTGTTTCAATATTTTGATTTTTAAAGAGAAATTGCATACTAAACATTCTTTAAACAAAGAATTAAACATCTTTAAACGTTTTTAAACGAGCGTCGTCGTCGCTGCGCTCCACCCGTTCACGACCCAAATCGGCAGAGCAACAGACCCGGAGAAATACGCAAAAACCGGTTCGGCAGGGCGGAGCTGAACCGACAGCAACTCCGATCACACTCCCGCAATAATCCAACCGTCCCCAAAAACCGGTTCGGCAGGGCGGAACTGAACCGACAGCAACTCCGATCACACTCCCGCAATAATCCAACCGTCCCCAAAAACCGGTTCGGCAGGGCGGAGCTGAACCGACAGCAACTCCGATCACACTCCCGCAATAATCCAACCGTCCCCAAAAACCGGTTCGGCAGGGCGGAACTGAACCGACAGCAACTCCGATCACACTCCCGCAATAATCCAACCGTCCCCAAAAACCGGTTCGGCAGGGCGGAGCTGAACCGACAGCAACTCCGATCACACTCCCGCAATAATCCAAACCGTCCCCAAAAACCGGTTCGGCAGGGCGGAACTGAACCGACAGCAACTCCGATCACACTCCCGCAATAATCCAACCGTGGAAGGGCGATAGTGCAAGCCAAGCATCAGACCGTGCAGTGGCCTGTTCCCAGCGCCACCCGCCCAGAACGGGACCACTTCACCCACCAACCAGATCAGTTGCCCGCACATGTCTCGGCTGATAGTGCTATTTCGGCCTCAAAAGCCGCTTAAAGGCGCTAACGAGATTGGTCCATACCAAGGAAAGGGGAAGGGGAGAAAGAGCGCTTAAACGGCCTCCTGGGCGGTTTAAGGCCCATTTTGATAACGGGGAAGCCGGGTGATCCGTCTCCACCATGCATATTCACCGTTTCCAGAGCCCGGGCAGACACCGGATTGGTTGCAGCGTTGCCCCGTGCGGCGCAACATTGCATCGCATCATCAGGCACGAGGACGCCGTTATGCAGGAACCGTCAATTTCCGAACCCGTACCGACACTGCATCGCTTTCCCTGCGGCCAGTGTGGCGCGTCACTGCAATACGCCCCCGGCCAGGGCGCACTGCGCTGCACGCATTGCGGTTATGAAAACCGCATCGATAACACACCGGCGTCACTGGTCGAGCACGATTATCTGGAAACCCTGCGCGATCTGGCTGCAACCGGCACCCACCAGGACAGCATCGCCATTGATTGCACATCCTGCGGCGCCAGCTTCAGCCTTAATACCGCCACCCATGCCGGACAATGTCCATTTTGCGGATCGCCCGTCGTCGCCAAGACGGCCACGCACCGTCAGTTACAGGTACAGGCCCTGTTACCGTTCAGGATCCCCCGCGAACAGGCCCGCACCACCTTCCAGAAGTGGCTGCATGGGCTCTGGTTCGCGCCCGACAAACTGCGCAGGGCTGCCACCGATGCCTCACGGCTGGTCGGCATGTATGTACCGTACTGGACCTATGACGCCGCAACCGCTACTGCGTACCGTGGTCAGCGCGGCGATGATTATCAGGTCGAGGAAAGCTATCGCACGGTCGAAAATGGTCGCGAGGTGGAGAAAACCCGCATCGTTACCAAGACCCGCTGGACCCCGGTAAGCGGTCATGTGGCGCGCGATTTCGATGATGTGCTGGTGCTGGCCAGTCAGTCGCTGCCCCGCGAGATCACCGAACGTCTGGAACCCTGGGATCTGGAGCAACTGGTGCCTTATCGCGAGGAGTATTTAAGCGGCTTCCAAAGCGAGATGTACCAGATCGATCTGGAACCGGGCTTCAAGCGCGCCCGTGAAATCATGGCCGTCACCATCGAACGCGACATCTGCCGCGATATCGGCGGTGATCATCAACGCATCAGCGCCGTCGATACCCGCTACGACCATATTCGCTTCAAGCACATCCTGCTACCGGTATGGCTGTCGGCCTTCCGTTTCCGTGACAGAACCTATCGCTTCGTGGTCAATGGCCGCAGTGGCAAGGTGCAGGGCGAACGCCCCTACAGCGCATGGAAAATCACGTTCACCATCGTGCTGGCGCTGGCACTGGCCGGCGGTGGCTGGACGCTATGGCAGCACTATCACCAGCCCCGGGTATCCAGCACGACGCCAACGCTGCAGATGCCGCTGCGCTAGCCCAGCCGCTCAGGCCCGGGCCGCAATCCAGGCGACAAAATCGTCAGCACTCATCGGCCTGCCAAACCAGAAGCCCTGAGCCAGATCACAGCCCTGTTCCTGGAGAATGCGCTGCTGCGCTGCGTTCTCCACGCCCTCGGCGATCACCTGCAGGCCCAGACTGTGCCCGAGCGCGACAATGGTAGCGGACAGAATGCGATCATCAGGATCGCTCACCAGGTCGCGCACGAAACTCTGATCGATTTTCAGCGCGGTGATCGGCAGACGCTTCAGGTAGCCAAGACTGGAATAGCCGGTGCCGAAATCGTCGATGGCCAGGCCCAGGCCCATCCTGCGCAAAGCCAGCAGAGTTTCGGCAGTGCGCGCACCCACTTCCAGCAGGGTTGATTCGGTCAGTTCCAGTTCCAGCAACCACGCATTCAGACCATGCATGCGCAATAGCTGTTCGATACGATCGACGCAGCCCGGATCGCGGAAATGCCGCGCCGCCAGATTGACCGCAACCGTCAGCGGTGGCAGGCCCATGCCGCGCCAGATCGCCAGTTGCCGGCATACCGCATCCAGTATCCAGTCGCCCAGCGCCACGATCAGATCACTGGCCTCGGCCATCGGAATGAAGCGCCCGGGCAGGATCAGGCCATGGTCGGGATGCTGCCAGCGGATCAGCGCCTCAGCGCCCACCAGTGCGCCATCGCTCAGACGCACCTTGGGCTGAAAATGGACGCGCAACTGGTCGGTTTCGATGGCTCTGCGCAACTGCGATTCCAACACCAGCCGCTCGAAAGTAGCGACGTTCATCTCCGGGGCATAGAACACCCCGGTATTGCGTCCGTCCTGCTTTGCCCGGTACAGCGCGGTATCAGCGTTCTTGAGCAGTTCGGTGAAGTTGGCGCCATCATGCGGATAAATCGCCAGACCAACCGACAGCGTGATTTGCAGGCTATGACCGGCCAGGACGAACGGCTCACGGAAGCAGGCCATCAGATGATCGAGCAGGTGCGCTGCGCCCGTTTGCCCGGTTTCCGGCAGCAGCAGCACAAATTCATCGCCGCCCAGACGGCACACCGTATCAGCAGCGCGAACCAGATGGCGGATGCGCTGCGCCGCCTGCATCAGCAACGCGTCGCCCTCGGCGTGACCGAGCGAGTCGTTGACTTCCTTGAATCGGTCCAGATCCAGAAACAGCACCGTGACTTCCTCACGATGCCGCGCCGCCAGCGCCAGCGCCAGTTCAGCACGCTGCGCCAGCAGGGTACGGTTGGGCAGGCCAGTCAGCGCGTCGTGATAGGCGAGATATTCGATGCGCTGTTCAGTTTCCTTAAGGTGGGTGATGTCAGCGGCAGTAATCACATAATGGGTCACCTGTCCGCTGCCGTCACGAACCACCCCGACAGTGGTCAGGGTGATGCACAGGCTGCCATCCTGGCAACGCACCTGAAATTCCCCCTGCCAGCGACCGTCACGCGCCAAGGTCTGCCACAGCGCGGTGAAATAGGCATCCGACTGATGCTCGGCTTGCAGGAAACGCGGATTGCGCCCGAGTACCTCGGCTTGCGGATAGCCGCTGAGCGCGGTGAAGGCCGGATTCACGGCGATGATCCGACCGGCGGCATTGGTCACGATAATCGCTTCCTGTGCCGCATCCAGCACCGCTGCAGACAGTCGCTGACGCTCCTCAGCCTGACGGCGCTCGCTGATATCGCGGAATTCGGTCACCCGCGCCGGCTTTCCTCGATAGGGTATGTTCTTGCCACGGATTTCCAGTGCGTAGACCGTGCCATCGCAGCGTAGGCCAAATGCCTCATAGGCTCGGTCATAGCCGGAACGAATGTGGTTCATCACCACTGCGCGCCATTCCGGAGCAATCAGCAGCAGGCCGTTCATGCCCAACAGTTCATCACGGCGGAAGCCGGTCATGTCACTTAGACCCTGATTGCATTCCACGATCACGCCCTGGTCATGGATGGCAATACCGCCGAACGAGGCTTCGTGCAGGGCGCGGAAGCGTTCTTCACTGGCGACTAGATCAGCGGTACGCACGGCCACCAGAGCCTCGGCGCGCTGCCGCTGCGACATCAACGAGAACAGATACAGCGTGGCCAGCAGGGTCAACAGGGTGCCAACAAGGGGGATCCAGCGGTAACCCTGATTGAGATGGGCAGCGATGAAGGCGCTGTTGGGCTGTATCTCGATGCACCATAGGCGGTCAGCAAGAGGGAAATCGATCGCATAATGCAAGGGCAATTGCGGATCCGGTGTTGCAGAGCCCAGGCGCGGCTTATCGCGCTCGAAGAGCAGTTGCCGTTCCTGTGGCGCCTGGCGATCGAGAAGCCGCAGCAACAAGCCGACGGGTGCAGTTTCGGCGACTGCCCGTTCCACCGTGAGATCGAGGCGAATCAGGCCGGCTACGAAACCGCGCAGACGCTGGCGGCGCGTGGCAGGATCATACTGATCGGGATTGGCGTACACCGGCGCGAAGGCCACCACCGTAGGGTGCGGCGTCGTGGTGTCCTGTACCAGGACCTCACGGGTTGACAGGCTGATCTGGCCGCTGTCGCGGGCCCGGTCGAGCACCGCACCGCGCAAGGGGTGGGAAGCGGCGGGCGCGTAGCCCAGCGCCGGTTCGTGGCCGGCCAGCGGTTCCAGGTAGTACACCGGGAAATACTCATCGCGCGCGGCAGCCGGTACTAGATGACCAGCAGCATCCCGTTCAGTGAACTGGAAATCCTGCAGTCCGTCCCGACGCGCGGCGGCTTCGAAATCGGTCCGCTGCGTGGCGTTGACCCGCGGCAGCCATTCCAGGGCGGTGAAGCCCCGGTCATCCAGAAGCGGGGCTACAAACTGGCGGAATTCGTTGCGGTCAACTTGCGCCGAACTCTCGAAAAAACGCTGCACCACACTCAGGTCGCGCATCCGGTCCCGAAAGCGTTCGATCAGCAGTTGTGCCCGCGTGCCGGCAATTTCCTGGAAACGGCGCTGCAGATCGTCGCGGCTGTTCCGCTGCAGCTCCAGATACAGGCCTGCGGTCAGGCTGGCGCCAATCAACAGGCTCAGAGTAGCGCTGACCCAGGCCGCTGTGCCCACTGCGCCGTGTTGATCGCGCGGTGGCCGGGTGCACAGATAGCCGCCACCGAGCAGCAGGGCCAGCAACAGCACACCCAGGATGCTGCCCAGGGTGCGCCCGGTGGCATACGCAGTGCTTGCAATATCCTGGCGCACCGGCACCCGCAGCAGCGCTACGGCCTGGCCGTTCAGGCCGGTGAGCAGCGTATCGGTGAATAATCGGCCATCCAGTGCCGTATGCAGCAGCCTGGCTCCAGCCGGCTGCGCACGCAGCTGCTGCCATTCCGATTCGGGTAGCCTTGGGTCATTCATGGCCAGCAGTTCGAAGGCCGCCTGAGTCTGCTCGGTCAGCGTGCGCAGCAGCGGCATATCGAGGAAGCGGCCAAACAGCACCGCGCCATGCAGCGGACCACGACCCTGAGTATCCAGAATTGGATGCGCCGCCAGCAGCAACAGACCATATTCGGTGCGCAGCAGACCGCTGAGCGGCTGTCCCTGATTGAGCACCGGCTGGATCAGACGGGCCACGGGCGGCGGATCACCGGTGAAATCAGCCAAGGTGACCGGTCCACCCAGGTCGCTGTCATAGGTGCCGGCATACAGCAGGCGCCCGGCGCGGTTGAGCAGCAGGCCTACGTTGATCTGGGCGTTTTTCTCCAGTTGGCGAAAGTCACTCAGATTGGACTGGATAAAGGCCGGATCCGGCTTCTCGGCGAAGGCGTAGGCATCGTCCCAGACCGCCCAGTCAGCGGCCAGTGCCGCTAACTGGCGCATTTGTTGCGTGATGGCGGCCTGCACCCGCGCGCTGTCTTCCTCAGCCTGGATCTGCTGCAGTCGCTCGAAAGGCGGCTGGAGAACCCAGCGATCCAGCGCGGCGATGGTCAGTAGTACGGCGATGAAGGCGGCACTGACTGCCAGCACGATCCCGCCAATGCGAGCGTTCATGTGCGATGGCTGGCAGCGGCTGCGCGCACACTGAGTGTGTCACCAGCGCGGCGGTACCGGTACAATCGGCGCCTTTGCCTTTGAACCGTATCCCGTTGAGAAATCGCCGTGCCCATTCTGCTGCAAACTGCTGCCTTATTGATTTTATCCAACCTGTTCATGACCTTCGCTTGGTATGGTCATCTAAAAAACCTGCTCAGCTATCCCTGGTATATCGCAGCGCTGGTGAGCTGGAGCATTGCCCTGTTTGAATATCTGCTGCAGGTTCCAGCCAACCGCATCGGCTTTAGCGACCTGAGCGTGGCGCAACTCAGAATTCTCCAGGAAGTGATTTCGCTGAGTGTATTCGTGCCCTTTGCCGTGCTGTATCTCGAACAGCCGCTGAAGCTGGATTATCTATGGGCCGGATTGTGCCTGATTGGTGCGGTGTATTTCATTTTTCGGACCTGATGGGCGGGTCGGCGGTGCTCAGGCGCAGGCCATAGGCGAGCAGCGCCAGCAGCACCACGCCCAGCGCCCAGCCGCCCAGTTGCCACGCCCAGATCGAGGGCATGCCGAAACGCCAGCTGTCTGGCACATTCGGATCGCCAAACAGGCTATTGCCAATCACCGCACCCGGTCCGGCGGCGAACAGCAGCCATACAACCGTCAACAGGGCGATCGGCCATACCCAGCGCCGTCGCTGCGGTGACAGTAGGGTCTGGGCCGCCAGCCAGCGGTGGCATTCAGCCTTGCGTGCCGTGTCGTCGCGGGTGAGCGCCGAGAGCAGCACCGCCACGGTGAAATTGGCCAGCAGGCCCCAGACCGCCGCGTGCACGGTCAGCGGCCAGCGGCCCCAGGCACTGATACCCAGCCAGCGCAATCCAAGCGCCTCGGTCAGGGTCACCACCAGCAGACCGATCAGCAGGCCCGCAGTCACGCCCTGGCGGGTCAGATACGGCCAGTAGCACAGCCCCAGCAGCGCCGGCACCATCTGCAGGCCATAGGACACTGCCAGTCCGCCGAGCAGCGCCAGCGCCTCGACGGAGTTGCTCGCTACCGTCAGCGCCAGCATCACCACCCCGACCACGCCCATGCGGCCGATGAACTTCAGGGTGTGGTCATGGGCGCCGGGCAGCAGGAAGCGTTGAAACAGATCATGAGCAATCAGGCCGCCGGCGGTGACCATGTAGCAGGACGCGGTTGATTCCATCGCCGCCAGCGCTGCGATGGCCAGCAGGCCGGTCAGCCAGGGCATGGTACTCCCGAGCAGGTTGATCAGTTGCGGCACCAGCAGGTCGCGGCCACCGGGTACCTGTAACAGGTCACGGTGCTGCAGGGGCTCGGCCAGCAGTGGGTTGACCAGATCGGGATGGGCCTGCAGAAAGGCCGCATCAGCGCCGAGAAAATGGCCACCGATGCCGAGGATTGCGGTGAACAGGACCAGAATCAGGCCCATGATCAGTCCCGAGGCCCACACCTGCTGCGCGGCAAAGGCCGGTCGCTGGCTGGCCAGGGCCAGCATGGAAAAGGCTGGCGAGGCCTGAATGCCCATCAGCGCCACCAGATAGCTGAGCACCATGCTGCCGGTCCAGGCGCTGCCGGTGGCCTGGGTGCCGTCGCGCACGCCCTGTA
>RXIX01000115.1 GCA_003989075.1 Candidatus Competibacteraceae bacterium
GGGGCTGCGGCCTGACGCGCGACATGCGCGCCGACCTGTGCAACCGGCATTTCTGCACCGCCCTGCAGCACTTCCAGACCCAGCAGCCGCCCGGCGCTCCGGTGCGCGGTCTTTTTATCGCCGCCGATGACGGCGCACTGCACCGTGCCGTGCGGATTGATGCGGACCAGGTCACGCCGATTCCACTCTGACAGGCAAGGCGACAGCGCTTAGAATGCGGCCATTCCCGCCACCCTGCTTGAGGTTATCGCGCCCATGTCCCTGATCCGCCTGCCCGCAACCTGGATGCGCGGCGGCACCAGCAAAGGCCTGTTCCTGGATCCCGCTGACCTGCCCAGCGATCCGACCCGGCGCGATGCTCTGCTCTTGCGCGCCCTCGGCAGCCCCGACCCCTACGGCACCCAGATCGACGGCCTCGGCGGCGCCACGTCCAGCACCAGCAAGGTCGCCCTGGTGTCGCCCTCGACCCGGCCCGGCTACGATCTCGACTACCGGTTTGGCGCCGTCGCGGTCAATGCCGCCCTGATCGACTGGTCCGGCAACTGCGGCAATCTCAGCGCGGCGGTAGCCGGCTTCGCTCTCAGCCGCGGCATGCTGCCGCCGCCGCCCGACGGCATCGCCAGCTTCCGCATCTGGCAGGCCAATCTTGCCGAAACCCTGATCACCCATGTCCCGGTGCGCAACGCTCAGGCGCTTGAAAGCGGTGACTTTACCCTGGCCGGCGTGGCCTTTCCCGGCGCGCGGATCACGATCGATTTCCTCGCTCCCGGCGGCAGTGCCACTCTGCTGCCCACCGGCCATCCGCGCGACCGGCTCGTGGTGCCCGGCGTCGGCACATTCGATGCCACGCTGATCAACGCCGGCAACCCGACTGTTCTGGTGCGCGCCACTGATCTGGGCCTGAGCGGCCGGGAAAGCCGCGCCACCCTCAATCAGGATGCTGCGCTGCTGGCGCGCTGTGAGGCGATTCGCGCCCACGGTGCCGTGGCCATGGGTCTGGCCAGCACTGCTGATGCCGCGACCACACAGCGCCCGCACACGCCCAAGCTGGCTCTGATCGCCCCGCCGCTCAGCTACCGGTCCAGCGATGGTCACGAGGTCACCGCCGATAGCCTTGATCTAAGCGCGCGCATCCTGTCGATGGGTGTTCTGCACCACGCCTTCACCGCGACTGGCGCGGTGGCGCTGGCGGTTGCAGCCGTGCTGCCCGACACGCTGGCCTGGGAAGCAAGTGGCGGACGCATCGCCAACGGCGCCGAGCTGCGCATCGGCCATACTGCCGGGGTCATGGCCGTGGGTGCATCAGTGGCGATGCGCGATGGCCGCTGGCAGGCCGAGAAGGTGACCCTGTGGCGCAGTGCCCGGCGCCTGATGGAAGGCTGGATCCTGGTGCCCGATCCGGACGGCCCGGCATGAGGTGCATTGGCCGGCGATCGTTGACACTGGCGCTGCTGCTGTTGTTGCACCTGATGAGCAGCGCCAAGGCCACCGATCTGGCGCCGTTGCGGGCGCTGGTGAACGAAGGCAGTACGGTCTCGGCGCTGGTGCTGCGGCTGCGCGATGGTGCGGTACTGGCCAGCCTCAACCCGGAACAGCCCTTGATTCCAGCTTCGGTCAGCAAGCTGCTGGTGGCAGCGACGGTCCTCGATGCCTGGGGCGCAGCGCATACCTTTACCACCCGCATGCTGAGCAGCGCGCCCCGCAATGGCACGCTTCTGAACGGTGACCTGCTGATCGAAGGCGCCGGCGATCCGATGCTGGTCAACGAAAAACTCTGGTTCCTGTGCACCGACATCGCCCGGCAGGGCATCCGTGAAATCGCCGGCGATCTGGTGTTGCATAACGGGCGCTTCGCGGCCATCACCGAACATGGCGACCGGGCAACGGCAGCAGAGGCTTCGACCCACGCCTATGACGGCGCTTTGTCAGCGGTCGCGGTCAATTACAGCGTGCTGGCGGCGGTGATCAGTCCGGGCGAAACGCCGGGTGCACCGGCACAGGCGGGCCTGGAACCCTACCCGCTGGACACGGTGAGCGTGATCAACCAGATCACCACCGGCTCCGACGGCAGCGCACCAACGTTCAGCGTACTGCGCGAGCGCACCGCTACGGGCGATCGCCTCACCGTCAGTGGCTCCATCGCCCGCGACAGCCCACCGCTGCGGGTTTACCGCTCGGTGTCCGATCCGGATGCCTATGCCGGCGCGGTGTTCAAGGCTTTTCTGCAACAGGCCGGCGTGCGCCTGCGCGGCCAGATACGTATCAGCCGCGCACCGCTGCCGCCCGAAGCGCGCCCGCTGGCCCGTGTTGACAGCTATCCGCTGGCGTGGCAGGTCCGGCAAATGCTCCATGCCAGCAACAACTTCATCGCTGACATGCTGACCATCCAGCTTGATCCAGCCATCGCGACTGGGCGGAATGCCACGCTGGCCGGTGGCGCGCAGCGACTGGCGACCTATCTGGCCGCAACCGGCGCAGCCTCGAACAGCGTGGTCGTTTCGGGCAGCGGCCTCGATCCGGCTAACCGGCTGGCGGCACAGGACGTGGTCAGGCTGCTGGCCCATGTCCAGCGGCAATCGGCCCAATTTCCAGACCTGCTCGCGGCGCTGCCGGTTGCCGGGCGCGAGGGACCGCTGCGCGAACGCTTCACCGCGCCAGTGGCCATGCCCCTGCAAGGCCGACTGCGCGCCAAGTCCGGTACGCTCAGCGCGCCGGTGCACGCGGTCGGTCTGGCCGGCTATAGTCCACTGCCCGACGGCGACTGGGCGGCGTTCGCGATACTGGTCAACGGCACGGACCGGCAACCGGCACCGGGACTGGCGCGCGCGCGTCATGCCATCGATGCGGCCTTGACCGAGGTGCTGGCCGCGCCGGCCCGCCCACGCTAGCCACTCGAACCGTCTGCACGCCCTGCACCCGGCAACAACATCCCTTACACAACCCTGGCGAGAGAAGCCATGAACCTGATCGAAACCTTGTTATGCGATTACCCGGCACTGGTGGTTGATGGCGCGCTGGCCACCGAACTGGAACAGCGTGGCTGTGATCTGCACGATCCGCTGTGGTCGGCCAAGGTACTGCTGGAAGCGCCCGAGCGCATTCGTGAGGTGCATCTGGACTATTTCCGCGCCGGCGCCGACATTGCCATCACCGCCAGCTATCAGGCCAGCCTGGCCGGCTTCCAGTGCCGGGGGCTGGATGAAGCCGCCGCCGCAGCGCTGATCCAGAAAGCGGTCCATCTGGCCCGCGAGGCGCGCGATGCCTTCTGGGCCGATCCGGCGGTGCGCGCGGGCCGGCCGCGTCCGCTGGTGGCCGCCTCAGTAGGTCCTTATGGCGCGGTGCTGGCTGATGGTTCCGAGTATCGCGGCGACTATGGCCTGAGCAGGGCGGAACTGGCCGATTTCCACCGGCCACGCCTGCACCTGCTGTGGGCGGCCGGGCCGGATCTGCTGGCCTGCGAAACCCTGCCCTGCCTGCTGGAAGCGCAGGCCCTGACCGATCTGCTGATGACAGAATTGCCCGAAGCCCGCGCCTGGATCAGTTTCAGCGCCCGCGATGGCGCGCACACCTGCCACGGCGAAGCTCTGGCCGACTGTGCGGCTGTGCTGGATGCCTGTCCGCAGGTCGCCGCCATCGGCATCAACTGCAGCGCACCGCAGCACATTCCGGCGCTGATCGGCGCGATCCGCAGCGCGAGCCGCAAACCGGTCGTGGTCTATCCAAACTCGGGTGAGGTCTATGACGGCGCTACCCACGACTGGCACGGCAACAGTGCCTGTGACAGCTTCGCCACGCAGGCTCACGACTGGTACGCCGCCGGCGCGCGCCTGATCGGTGGCTGCTGCCGCACCGGTCCGGCGCATATCCACGCCCTGGCCGAATGGCTGCGCAGGCAGCCGGTCAGTGCGCCATGATCATGCGCCCGCGTCCAGCACCCGCGCCAGGAACGCCAGCAACTCCGGGTGGCTCGACGAAGCCAGGTTAAAGCGCAGCCACGACGAGGGCGCCTGACTGGGTGAAAACAGACTGCCGGGCGCCAGCAACAGCCGCTGCTCATAGGCGCGCGCCGCCAGCGCCTGGCTGTCGCGGCCACTATCCAGCCAGGCGAACATGCCACCCTGCGGATCGGCGAAGACGCGCAAGCCGAGCCGCTCCAGTTGCGCCAGCACCGGCTCACGCAGCGCCGCCAGTCGCCGCCGCAGCCGCTCGACGTGCTTGCGATACTGCCCCTCGGCCAGCACCTGATACATCACCCGCTCGCCCAGTTCCGGCGTGGTCAGCGCCGCCAGCAGCTTGCGATCGGCCAGTGCCCCGGCCAGTTCCCGCTCGCAGGCGATAAAACCAACTCGCAGATTGGCGGCCACGGTCTTGGAAAAGCCCCCGACGTAGATCACCCGCCGCAACTGATCCAGCGCCGCCAGCCGCACCGCGGGCGCTTCGCAAAAATCGGTGTAAATGTCGTCCTCGACCACGGTCACTTCGTAGCGCTCGGCCAGTTGCAGCACCTGAAAGGCACGGGCGGCGCTCAGCGAGGTACCGGTCGGGTTATGCAAGACCGAATTAATCAGATACAGGCGCGGCCGGTGTTCCTGCATCAACTGTTCAAGCAGTTGCGGATCGGGTCCATCGATGCCGCGTGGTACGCCGATCGGCCGGGCACCGAGTGCGGCAATCATGCCGAACATCAAAAACCAGCCTGGATCATCGACCAGCACCGCATCGCCCGGACGCAGCAACTGGCGGGCGATGATGTCGATGGCCTGCGTGACGCCGGCGGTCAGCACCACCTGCTCCGGCGCGGCGGCGATTTCGATTTCCGCCAGTTTGACCTGCAGACGGGCGCGCAGCGGCGCATAACCCTGCGGTTCGCCATAGCCAAGCAGCGGTGCGCTATCGCGGCGCGACAGTGCGCGCAGGCCACGGCCAAGCAGTTCACCATCCAGCCAGTCCGGCGGCAACAGTCCCGAACCGGGCATGCGCTCCGCTGGCAAATCCTGAAACATGGCGCGCACCAGCCAGGCAATATCCAGCGTCAGCGGTGCGGCGGGCGCACTCGGCGCAAGCGTGGGCAAGCGACGTTCGCGGACATAGAAACCGGAGCCGCGCCGTGATTCCAGATAGCCCTGCGCCACCAGCCGTTCGTAGGCCTCAACCACGGTAAAGCGCGATACCCGGTGACGCTCGGCGCACTGGCGGATCGACGGCAGGCGGCTGCCGGGCCGCAGCAGGCGCTGGTCGATGCGCGCGCGCAGCCAGCCGGCAAGACGTTCGACCAGGGTCGATCCGGATTCACCGCTCAGCGGTGGCAGATCGCTGTACGCAGCGGTTGCGGGTGATGACAGGGAAAGTGTCATGGCGGAATCTCCAGGCCAATTGGGCAGAAAGTACCGGTACAGTCCTGTCGATCAGCCTTGAAAGTGTACCTGCACTGTACTGGTCAATGGGTGTAGTGTAGCGGCTCCCGTCACGCTAATGGAGAATTTCGTCATGTTATCGGAACCGGCTTCACTCGCACCCTGGATCACGCTGGCCCTGTTCACCTTCAGCACTTCGATCACGCCCGGTCCCAATAACCTGATGCTGACCATGACCGGCGCACACTTCGGCCTGCGTGCGGCGCTGCCGGCGCTGTTGGGTATCGTTGCCGGGATGGCGCTGCTGATCATACTGGCCAGTGCCGGGGTGGCCTCGCTGCTGCTGGCGTTTCCGCTGCTGGATATGGTGCTGCGCGGGCTGGGACTGGTCTATCTGCTGTGGCTGGCGTGGACGCTGTGCGCATCCGACGCCCGTCTGCATGGGCGTGAGGTGCAGCGACCCATGACTCTGCTGGAAGCGGTGCTGTTCCAGTTCACTAATCCCAAGGCCTGGATGATGGCGGTGACGGCGGCCTCGGTTTTTGCACCGGCGCTGTTGCCGATGGAGGCGGGGTTGGCTGATCGACTGGCGGCGACACTGGCGGTGGTGCTGAGCTTCGCGCTGATCGGCGGGCCGTGTGTCGCCAGTTGGGCAGTGCTGGGCGCGCTGCTGCAGCGCTGGCTGCAACAAGGTCAACGCCTGCAGTTTTTCAACAGGTTGATGGGGCTGTTGCTGGCGATCACCGCCGTGGCCATGGCAGGCGCCTGAATCAGGAATCAGGCAGGAAAAGGCCGGAGGGCAAGCATCCCGTGGCGGAATCGGTCTGTCCGCCGGCCTCTTATCGGCACAATCAGGCAATCAGACGATCAGGCAGGACCGCAGACGGTCGAGACGCTTGTTGCCAATGCCCTTGACCTGCAACAGCTCATCAAGGGTTGCGAACGGACGCTTGGCGATAATGGCCTGGGCAACCTTTTTATCAATGCCCTTGATCGCGGTGAGTTCGGCCTCGCTGGCCGTGTTCACCGCAACCGGTTGCGGCGTCGGCTTGACCTGTTTTTGCCGCTTTTTCGGGGCTGATTTTGCCTGGGCAGCTTGCAGCACCGGTTCCGCGACGACATCCACCACCGGTGCAGCTTCCAGCACCGGTTCCGCGACGTCTTCCACTGCCAGTTCCGAGACGACATCCCCGACAACATCCCCAACCGGCGCGGTTTCCACCACCGGTTCTGCGACGGTTCCCGCTGGAATGTGATCGGGCTGGATCTCGCGCACATAGGGCTGGCTGAAATTGACGTAATCACGCGTCACATAGCCGGCACAGGTCCATTCACGCAGCATCAGCACCAGCGACCACCGGCCTGGCGGCACCGGTTTGGTCTGGGCGACCAGGCACAGATCGCGGCGCTGGCCTTGCCCCGGAATGGCATCGAGCATGACGCCAGCCAGCGCCACACCCGCGAAATCACCACCGGCATACGGCTCGGGCAACGCCCACAACTCCAGCGCCAGCGTGCCGCTCAGATTGTCCGGCTCGCGTGGGTTGCGAATCTCACCGATTGTCAGCTCGACTGCATCGTCAGTGAAGCGATAGCCGACATTGTCCAGCAGACAGGGCAGCAGGAAACGCTCGGGGCGCGGGTAACGGGCGACATCGTGGATATGATCAAAATGGCCATCGGTGCCGGATACCAGAATCAGGCGCATGACCTGCTCGCGCGAACCGGCCGGCGGACGGGCAAAGGCATAACCATTAGTCGTCAACACGTGCTCGATACCACCCCGCAGTGAGCCCAGCGGCAGTTCGGCAACCTTGACACCGGCTGGCGCATCACCCTCGTACGGCAACTCAGCCGCCCAGAGCTGCAAGGCCCACTCGCTGGATTCGGCGCGTGCGGCATCGAGCACTTCCAGTTCCGCATTGATATAGGCCTGATCGCCGGAGAGGGTGTAGCCATGCGCGGCGCCAAGGATAACGGCGGGCGGATTTTCAATCGATAAAACAGCAGCAGCATTTACAGACATGATATTGGACAGTCACTGATAGAAGAGCGCTTGTTCACGGGTAGACGGGGGCCGGGATCACCCGCGCCGCGACCGCCAGCGCACGCTGTCGCGACCGGATAGCGGGTAGCCCGCAGCCACCGCCAACAGCCTCGCCGAAGCCCGGAGGCTGGTGGGCCGGCGCGAGTCTAAAGCAGAGCAGGCACCTTGCCTACCCGCGCTCACCGCAGCAGCACACGCCGCAGCCACCGCCATGCCCACCCGCCAAGCCGTCCTTGCCTTTAGCGCCGGGTTTCATTGAAAATACGCAACCTTATGTTTTCCGCTCCGCCCCATCATCCTGACTGTTATGCACCTCATGACCGGTGCCCGGTTCGCGCCCGCATCGCACTCGAACCCGGCGTCGCCCCCGTTTCAGGCCCGCCCGGCATTGTTGTCCATGCCATGAACCGGCGATTCCCCGACCGGCGGCCTGCCGCCGCCCCCTGCCGTTACCGAGACTCGCGCCATGACTGATCCGGACCCTGCGACGCTACCGCGCATTGCCCTGCACGGCATCACCAAAGCCTATCCCGGTGTCCTTGCCAACGACGCCATCGATCTGGCCGTGCACCCCGGTGAGATTCACGCCGTGCTCGGCGAAAACGGCGCCGGCAAATCGACGCTGATGAAGATCATCTATGGGCTGGTGCAACCCGATGCCGGAACAATCCACTGGAACGGTCAGCCGGTACGCATCCACTCGCCTGCGGTCGCCCGGCGCATGGGCATTGGCATGGTGTTCCAGCACTTTGCCCTGTTCGAATCGCTCACGGTGGCCGAGAACATCGCCCTGGCCCTGCCCGACGCGCCGCGGCCCGCGCAGCTTGCAGCCCGCATCCGCACCGTCGCCGAACGCTACGGTCTGCCGCTGGAACCGGAACGGCCCGTGCACGAACTGTCAGTCGGCGAACGCCAGCGCGTCGAGATCATCCGCTGCCTGCTCCAGGAACCCCGCCTGCTGATCCTCGACGAGCCCACCGCAGTACTGGCACCGCAGGCCATCGAGCGGCTGTTCGTCACCCTGCGGCAACTGGCCGCCGATGGGGTCAGCCTGCTCTATATCAGCCACAAGCTGGAGGAAATCCGCAGCCTGTGCGACAAGGCCACAGTGCTGCGCGGTGGCCGGGTCACGGGTACCTGCATTCCGGCGCGCGAGTCAGCCGACAGCCTGGCGCGGCTGATGATCGGCAGCGAACTGCCGGCCTGCCGCCTGCTGCCCAGCCCGGTGCAACGGGCGCCGCGACTGGTGCTGGCCGGGCTGAACCAGCCAGCCGATGGTCCCTTTGGTACCGCCCTGCGCAACCTGCACCTGACCGTGCACAGCGGCGAGATCGTTGGCATCGCCGGCGCGTCCGGTAACGGCCAGCGTGAACTGCTGGCCGCGCTCAGCGGCGAAACCCCGGCCCCACATGCCACCATGGTGCAACTGCTCGGCGATCCGGTCGGGCGTCTCGATCCGGCGGCGCGGCGTGCGCGCGGCCTGGCCTTTGTGCCCGAAGATCGTCTCGGTCGCGGCGCGGTACCGGCGCTGTCCCTGGCCGATAACGCCCTGCTCACCGCCGCTGGGCGCGGGCTGGTGCATCGCGGGCTGGTGCGCCGCAGTCAG
>RXIX01000116.1 GCA_003989075.1 Candidatus Competibacteraceae bacterium
CGCCTCGATTTCGCCTCGGGTCTGGACCGGCCACCGGGCGATGCCTTCCGTTTTTCCTTCAGCATCGGGCCTGATCTGTGAACCTCGTCCGCATTCCGCGCCGTCTGCTGTCATGGCTGCTGCTCCTGCCCCTGAGTCTGGTCTTAATGCTGCTGGCCGGCGGCGGCTTTCTGCTGTCTACTGAAACCGGCCTGAACAGCCTGCTGGCGCTGGCTGAGCGCGTGCTGCCGGGCCAGCTCAGCTACACGCGCATCAGCGGGCGCCTGTTTGGGCCGCTGCAGGTGGAGAACCTGCGCTATGCCGATGGTCCGCTGCGCGTGGCGCTGGCCCGTGGTGAACTCGACTGGCAGCCTGCCCGGCTGTTCGAGCAGACCCTGACCATCAGCCGGCTGCACCTCACGGGCCTGGAACTGGATCTACCGCCAGATCAGGACACGCCACCCTCGACCGAAGCGTTCACTCTGCCCGATATTGCGCTGCCGCTGGCAATCCAGATTCAGGATCTGCAGGCTCAGGCGCTGCGCATCCAGCCCGCCGGCGCCGCGCCGATCATCATTGACCGGGTCATGCTGAAGGCACGCACCGCCGCCGACGCCCTGCGCATCGAAGCCTTCGAGCTGTATTCGCCACTGGGCGATGCGCGCCTCAATGGCCAGCTCACGCCGCGCGCCGATTATCCACTGCAGGCCCATCTCGACTGGCGCGCCCCGACCCCGGCATATGGCGATTTTCGTGGTCAGGGCGAACTGCGTGGCGCGCTCGGCGGGCAACTGGAGCTCAGCCAGACGGTCAACGGCGCGGCAACGCTGGAACTGCGCGCTACGCTGCGCGAACTGCTCAACAGCAAGCCGGTCTGGTCGGTGCAAGCCAAGGTGCAGGTAGACGATTTGCAACCCTTCGTCGCCGAACTGGCCGGCAGGCCGCTCAGCGCTCAGGTCGATGCCCAGGGCGTGCTCGCCCGCTTCGAGGGCCGTGGCCAGATCAGCACGACCCTGCCGGAACTTGGCCCGGCCACGCTGCGCGTTGCCGCCGCCGGCGATGAGCAGGCGCTGCGCCTGAGTGAACTGAAGCTGACCGCGACCAACCGGCCGCTGACCCTGGATGCTCAGGGCGAACTGCAACTGGCCGAACTGCGCTTTAACGCCAGCGGCCAGTGGCGCGCGCTGGTCTGGCCGCTGCAGGGTCCGGCGCAGGTGGAAAGCCCGCAGGGTGAATTCACCGCCAAGGGCACCGCCCAGGATTACCAGTTCCAGCTTGCCGCCGATCTGCAGGGGCCGCAGATTCCCAAGGGCCGCTGGGCCCTGCAGGGCCAGGGTTCCGATCAGGCGCTGCGCGGCGTCACGCTGAACGGCCAGACCCTGGAAGGTCGCATCGAAGCTACGGTCGATGCCGCCTGGGTCCCGGCGGTGAGCTGGAAGGCAGCGCTCAGCGGCAGCGGTCTCAATCCCGGCGCGCAGTGGAAGGACGTGCCAGGCAAGCTCAATCTGCGCCTGAAAAGCGATGGTGGACTGGATAAAGGCGTGTTGCGCGTTAACCTGCTGCTCGAAGAGCTGGCCGGCACGCTCAGTGGCCAGATGCTGAACGGCAACGCCGATGTGAGCCTGCGTGATCAGGATCTGACCATCAGGGCCCTGCGCCTGAACGCCGGCGCAGCACGCCTGGATGCACAGGGGACACTGGCGCAGCGCTGGGATCTGCGCTGGACCGTGGACGCCCCGCAGCTCAAGACGCTGCTGCCCGGCTTGAGCGGCAGCGTGGCCAGCAGCGGCACGCTCAGCGGCAGCCGCGAACAGCCACGGCTGGCGGCCACCTTCGCGCTGCGCGATCTGCGTCAGGGCGCAACCCAGGTGCAGCGCCTGCAGGGCGAAACCGATATCGTGGTTGGCAAAGGCGAGCGTTCGCGGCTGAAGCTGTCCGGCGAGGGTCTGTTGCTCGGTGGGCAGCGCTGGCAGAGCCTGCGCCTGGATGGTGATGGCACCCCGGAAGCCCATCAGGTGCAGGCGGAACTGGCAGGCGCGGCGGGCCGCTTCGCCCTGGCTCTGGCCGGGCAACTGCAACTGCCGGCGCTGAACTGGCAGGGTCGCATCACCCAGCTCAGCGCCAGGGATACAGTGGTCGGCGCCTGGTCACTGGACAAGACGGTTGCCGTGCAGGCCGCTGCCGACAAGGCCCGTCTCGATCCGGCCTGTCTGATCAGCGCCCCGACCCGGCTGTGCCTGCAGGGGCAGTGGAACGGGCCGCGTGGTTTCGATGCGCGTGTCCAGCTCAGCAACCTCACCCCAGAGCGCTTCAAGGCCTTCCTGCCACCGGAACTGAAACTGGACACGCGCATTGATGCCGAAGCCAGCGCCAGCAGCGGTCCCGGTGGCGCACCCCAGGGCAAGCTCGATCTGAAAATCGCCCCCGGCAACCTGAACATGGTCGCCCAGGGCCATAGCCTGCGCTTCAACCTCAATGGCGGCAGCCTGCGTGTCGAGGGCAACAGTCGCACCGCCAACGCTCAGGCACGGCTGGACCTGGCGCAGACCGGCCAACTGCAGGCCAGCGCACAGCTTCAGGATCCGCTCGGCAGCGCCCGCATCAACGGCACGCTCGACGCCGCCATCACCGATCTGGCCATCGTCTCGCTGTTCGCGCCGCAGGTGGAAAAAGTCAGCGGTCAGTTGCGCGCCACGATCAACGCCAGCGGCACCCTGCCCAAGCTGGTGCTGCGCGGCAATGTGCGCCTGGAAAACGCCGCACTGAGCGTGCCCGAGGCCGGCCTGCATCTGCGCGATGTGCAGTTCAGCGCCGACAGCAACGGTCAGGGTCCGCTGCAACTGAGCGGCTCGGTGCGCTCCAAACCCGGCCAGATGCAGCTCGATGGTACTCTCGATCCGCTGCAGCGGCAGTTGCGCCTGACGATCAAGGGCGAGAATTTCCAGGCGCTCGACACCGCCGATCTGCGCATCCAGATCAGCCCGGACCTGAAGCTGGAAGCCGACCCCGGCCAGATTCGCGTTGATGGCCAGGTCACAGTGCCCAAGGCTTTTCTGCGTCCCGGTGGCGGCCGGCCCGGCACGGTTAGCAATTCCCGGGATATGGTGGTGGTCAACGGCAGCGACGGCGCGGCGCTGCCGCCCAAGCCGGCTGAAGTCGCCATTTCCGCCCGGGTGCGCGCGGTGCTCGGCGAGGATGTGCAACTGGAAACACCGGTATTCAAGGGCCAGCTCAAGGGCAGCCTGCTGGTCGAGGAAACGCCACAACTGGCCCCGCGCGGCAGTGGCACCATCGAGGTTGCCGCCGGCAACTACCGCATCTACGGCGAAGAAATTCAGATCCAGCGCGGCCAGGTGCTGTTCAGCAACAGCTCGCTGGACAATCCCGGCCTTGACCTGCGGGTAGCGCGCCAGGTCAACAGTGATCTGAGCGACAGCACCACGGTGGGCGCTCAGGTGCGCGGCACCCTCAAGCAGCCGCGCCTGACCCTGTTTTCCGAGCCGTCCATGCCCGATGCCAGCATTCTTTCCTATCTGGTACTGGGCCGGGCACCGGGCGGCGGCGGTGAGGCAGCCATGCTGTTCAAGGCCAGCAGCGCCCTTGGGCTGGGCGGCAACGCTCTGGCGGGCGGCCTGGGCAGCAGCCTGGGCCTGGATACCATGCAGTTCGATTCCGGTTCCAGCAGCGGTAGTGGCAACAGCAACAGCAACAGTGCGGGTGCCTCACTGACCCTGGGCAAATACCTATCACCGGATCTGTATGTCGGCTACGGCGTTGGCCTGCTGGATGCGGTCAACGCCTTCAAGATCAAGTACCGGCTCAGCAAGCGGCTGGTTTTTGAATCCTCAACCAGCGCCCTGGGGACT
Source organism: Candidatus Competibacteraceae bacterium (assembly GCA_003989075.1). GTDB lineage: Bacteria > Pseudomonadota > Gammaproteobacteria > Competibacterales > Competibacteraceae > RXIX01. Next base: position 3,846 of record RXIX01000116.1, read on the forward strand.
GGCGCCGATCTGACCTATACGCTGGAATACTGAGCGCGCTCCAGGCGTCTTCAGGATATGCCCCTGCGTGCGCGGGCCCTGCGGGCTCAACCACCAGTACGCCACTTGATATTGCAGCCGATGCTGGGCTGCTGTTCGACAGTGAGCGCCTGACCGGCCAGCACAGCCTCAGCGGCAGCACGCAAATCGGCGCCCGTCACCGGCACAGCAGTGCCCGGACGGCTGGTATCGAAACGACCGCGATAGACCAGCCGGCGCGCGGCGTCGAACAGGAAAAAGTCCGGCGTGCAAGCCGCCTGATAGGCGCGGGCAACCGCCTGGCTTGCATCGTGGAGATAGGGAAAGGGGTAGCCGAAGCGTGCTACCTCCTCGGCCATCTTCTCCGGACTGTCGCCCGGATAATTCACTGCATCATTGGCATTGATCGCCACCACCGCCACACCGCGTGGCTGATAATCGTGCGCGAACGCGATCAGTCCGGCGCGGATGTGCTGCACAAAGGGACAGTGGTTGCATATGAACATGACCAGCAGGGCCGGAGCACTCTGCAACTCGTCCAGAGTGCGCAGCCTGCCGGTGGCCGGTTCGGGCAGCTTGAAGGCGGGGGCGGGCGTGCCGAGGGGCAGCATGGTGGAAGCGGTTTGGGCCATGACGATCCATCTCCTGCGCGGTGTGGCTGTGAAAAGATACTCTGCTGAGACTATCAGGCCGCGCTTTCAGTTGCGCTGCCGCTCGTTCTGCCGGCACACCCTACTCGAATCACGAACCAAGCCCGTCCAGGATGGTCAATCCCCGCGAGCCGCATGGTTTTTGCGGCTGCCGCTTACCCTCTCGCGCGCAACAGTCCCAGTTTGGAGAGTCTCGATGCTCAGTCTGCAAAAGCCGCTTTGGCTGATCGCTGTCCTTGGTCTGTTCTGGCACAACGCCCTACAGGCCGCAGATTATCCGGATTTCGTCACCCTGGTCGAAAAATACAGCCCAGCGGTCGTCAGCATTCAGACCAAATCCGAGCCGAAAGCCACACCGCGCAACCATCCGCCGATTCCTGAAAACAGCCCGTTCTACGATTATTTCAAGCGTTTCTTCGATGAAATGCCCGACCGGCCAAGCCAGCCGCAGACTTCGGTTGGCTCCGGCTTCATCATCTCCAGCGACGGCTATGTGGTCACCAACGCCCATGTGGTTGAGAACATGGACAGCATCACCGTCGGCCTGAATGACCGCAGCGAACTGCCGGCGGAACTGATCGGCAAGGATAGCCGCAGCGATGTTGCCCTGCTCAAGGTCAAGACCAGCACGCCCCTGCCAGCGGTGCGCATCGCCGACATGCGCAAGGTCAAGGTAGGCCAGTGGGTGCTGGCGATCGGCTCACCGTTTGGCTTCGAGCGCAGCGCCACCCAGGGCATCATCAGCGCCCTGGGCCGCAACCTGCCCAGCGACAACTATGTGCCGTTCATTCAGACCGACGCCGCCGTCAATCCCGGCAATTCCGGTGGACCGCTGTTCAATCTCGATGGCGAGGTGATCGGCGTCAATTCGCAGATCTACAGCCGTTCCGGCGGCTATCAGGGCCTGTCCTTCGCCATTCCGGTCGATGTCGCCATGGACGTGGTCGATCAGCTCAAGAGCGGCGGCAAGGTCAGCCGCGGCTGGCTGGGCGTGCTGATTCAGGAAGTCACCCCGGAGCTGGCGCAATCGTTCAATCTCGACAAGCCGCATGGCGCTCTGGTCGGCCAGGTGATGGCTGACAGCCCGGCCCAGACCGCGGGCATCAAGGTCGGCGACATCATCGTGACCTTCAATGGCCAGCCGGTGCAGCGCTCCAGCGAGCTGCCGCTGATGGTCGGCCGCACCCGGCCGGGCATCGACGTGCCACTGGTGGTGATCCGTGAGGGCCAGGAACGCAGCCTGAGCATTCGCCTCGGCGAACTGCCCGAGGAGCCGCGCACCGCCCAGGCCATCGCCGAGCCGCCCAGCCGCAACCGACTCGGTCTGCGCGTGGCACCGCTGCCCGCCGAGGCGCAAAAGAATGGCGAACAGGGCGTGCTGGTGCAGGAGGCCAGCGAAGGTCCGGCGGCAACGGCCGGTATCCGCAGCGGCGACATCATCACCCGCATCAACAATACCGCAGTGAGCGATCCGGCCCAGTTTGCCGAACTGGTCAAGCAGTTACCGGTCGGGCGACCGGTGCCGGTGCTGGTCAAGCGTGATAACGGCGCCCTGTTCCTGGCCCTGACCGTCCCGGTCGGCGACGCCAAATAAGCGTTCAGGCATTCAGTCCTGACACAGCCCGCGCGGTCTACGGATGGCGCGGGTTTTTATTTGCTGCAACCGCAACTACCCGCGGGGAAATGCTTACCGCTATAATGCAGAAGCGTTTTTTAAAGGCAATCGGGCATGTCCAGAGTCGCAGTTTTTCCCCATTCCTGCAGGCAGGATGCCCGAGTCCGCTTTTCGGCTTCCCCACCACCCGCCCCGGCGGGAGAATATAACCCCTCAAGGAGGCTTCTCCGTGCTCGAAAATTATCGCCAACATGCAGCTGAACGCGCCGCCATGGGCATTCCTGCCCTGCCGCTGAGTCCGCAACAGACTGCCGAACTGGTCGCACTGCTCAAGAACCCGCCCCAGGGCGAGGAAGAGTTCCTGCTGGAACTGATCACCCATCGCGTGCCGGCGGGTGTCGACCAGGCCGCCTATGTCAAGGCCGCCTTCCTGGCTGCCGTGGCCAAGGGCGAAGCCCAGTCGCCGCTGATCTCGCGGGTGCGCGCCACCGAACTGCTTGGCACCATGCTCGGCGGCTACAACATCCAGCCGCTGATCGATCTGCTCGACGATGCCGAGTGCGCCCCAGCCGCCGCCAAGGCGCTGTCGCACACCCTGCTGATGTTCGATTACCGCCACGGCGTCAAGGCCAAGGCCGACGCGGGCAACACCCACGCTCAGCAGATCATGAAGTCCTGGGCCGAGGCTGAATGGTTCACCAGCCGGCCCAAGGTGCCGGAAAAAGTCACCGTCACCGTATTCAAGGTGACTGGCGAAACCAATACGGACGACCTGTCCCCTGCCCCGGATGCCTGGAGCCGCCCAGACATCCCGCTGCATGGCCTGGCGATGCTGAAGATGGAGCGCCCCGGCATTCAGCCCGACGAGCCCGGCAAAGTCGGCCCGCTGAAGCTGATCGAATCGCTCAAACAGAAAGGCCACCCGGTCGCCTATGTCGGTGACGTGGTCGGTACCGGCTCCAGCCGCAAGTCAGCGACCAACTCGGTGCTGTGGTGGACCGGCGAGGACATCCCCTACGTCCCCAACAAGCGCTTTGGTGGCTATTGCCTCGGCGGCAAGATCGCCCCGATCTTCTTCAACACTCAGGAAGACGCTGGCGCACTGCCGATCACCGATTGCGACGTCACCAAGATGAATATGGGCGATGTCATCGACATCTATCCCTACGCCGGCAAGATCGAGAAAGGCGGCGAGATCATCTCCACCTTCCAGTACAAGTCCGACGTACTGCTCGACGAAGTGCAGGCGGGCGGGCGCATCAACCTGATCATCGGCCGTGGCCTGACCGATTGGGCGCGTGAAGTACAGGGCCTCGGCCCGAGCACGATCTTCCGCCGCCCGGTGGCTCCGCAGGATTCCGGCAAGGGCTTCACCCTGGCGCAGAAGATGGTCGGCAAGGCCTGCGGCGTGGCCGGCATCCGTCCGGGCACCTACTGCGAGCCGAAGATGACCACCGTCGGCTCCCAGGACACCACCGGGCCGATGACCCGCGACGAACTGAAGGATCTGGCCTGCCTGGGCTTCTCCGCCGATCTGGTCATGCAGTCCTTCTGTCACACCGCTGCCTATCCGAAGCCGGTCGACGTACAGACCCATCACACCCTGCCCGACTTCATCTCCAGCCGCGCCGGTGTAGCGCTGCGTCCGGGCGACGGCATCATTCACAGCTGGCTGAACCGTATGCTGCTGCCCGATACGGTCGGCACCGGCGGCGACTCGCACACCCGCTTCCCGATCGGCATCAGCTTCCCGGCCGGTTCCGGTCTGGTCGCCTTCGCCGCCGCCACCGGCTCGATGCCGCTGGATATGCCCGAATCGGTGCTGGTGCGCTTCAAGGGCCAGATGCAGCCCGGCATCACCCTGCGCGACCTGGTCAACGCCATTCCCTACGCGGCGATCCAGTCCGGCCTGCTGACCGTAGCCAAGGAAGGCAAGAAGAACATCTTCTCCGGCCGCATCCTGGAAATCGAAGGCCTGCCGGATCTGAAGGTGGAACAGGCGTTTGAACTGTCCGATGCTTCCGCCGAGCGCTCCGCCGCCGGCTGCACCGTGCGCCTGAACAAGGAACCGATCATCGAATACCTGAACAGCAACATCACGCTGCTCAAGTGGATGATCGCCAGCGGCTACCAGGATCCCAAGACCCTGGAGCGGCGCATCAAGGCCATGCAGGAATGGCTGGCCAACCCGACCCTGATGGAGCCGGACGCCGATGCCGAGTACGCGGCGGTGATCGAAATCGACCTGGCCGATATCAAGGAACCGCTGCTGGCCTGCCCGAATGATCCCGATGACGTCAAGACTCTGGCCGATGTGGCCGGCGCCAAGATCGACGAAGTCTTCATCGGCTCGTGCATGACCAACATCGGTCACTACCGCGCCGCCGGCAAGGTGCTGACCGGCAAGTCCAACATCCCGACCCGGCTGTGGATTTCCCCGCCGACCAAGATGGACGCCCACCAGCTCAGCGAAGAGGGCTACTACGCCATCTACGGCACCGCCGGCGCGCGCATGGAAATGCCCGGCTGCTCGCTGTGCATGGGCAATCAGGCGCGGGTGGCGGACAACGCCACGGTGGTCTCGACCTCAACCCGCAACTTCCCCAACCGTCTAGGCAAGGGCGCCAATGTGTACCTGAGCTCGGCGGAACTGGCGGCAGTCTGCGCGCTGCTCGGCAAGATCCCGACCTTCACCGAGTACATGAGCTACATGGGCGAGATCGGGGCCAAGGGCGCGGAAATCT
>RXIX01000117.1 GCA_003989075.1 Candidatus Competibacteraceae bacterium
GTGGTGTGGACATCGCCAATCGACACATAGCCCTGATGCCACAGCGGGTGGTAGGGCAGGCTGTGCTGGCTGAGATAGCGGTAGACATCGCGATCGGTCCAGTCAATCAGCGGATGAATCTTGCAACGGCCATTGCGCCACAACAGCACATCAAGATGCTGCCGGCTCTTGGCCTGCTGCCGGCGCAATCCGGAAATCCAGGCCCGCGTCTGCAGCTCGCGCAGGGCGCGCTGCATTGGCTCGACCTTGTTCATCTGGTTATAGCGTTCGATGCCCTCCAGGCCCTGCTCCCAGAGCTTGCCATAGCGCGCTTCCTGCCAGGCGGCGCTATGGGGCGCGCGGTAGATATGCAGGTTTAGATTGAGCCGCTCACTGAGTTCATCGATGAAGCGGTAGGTTTCGGGAAACAGGTAACCGGTATCGATCAGCACCACCGGAATCGCTGCCCACTGCTGGGTCACCATGTGCAGGCACACCGCCGACTGCGCGCCAAAGCTGGAGGTCAGCACCACCCGCTCCGGGAACTGCTCCAGCACCCAGCCCACCCGCTCCTCGGCACGGCATGTGGCGAGTTCCTGATTCATCAGCGCCAGATCGAATTCCGGTTCGTCAGCGTGTGCGGTCGCGTTAAGCGGGGTATCGGACGGAGCCATCGCGTATTCACCCTGTCGTGCTGGCCTGGTTTTGATGGGGCTGGAGATCATGCGTCATACTTGAAATTAAAGTAGCAGCGCAATGACCAATCCAAAAGGAATGAATATCTATATGTTAATTTCGATTAACTATATAGGGTCAGGTTCGCCGCCGCCAGTCTGCGAGCGGCACATCATGATCGCCTAGCCGGCGCGTCTCGCCAGCGCTACTATAAGCACCCTTTTGTCCTACCCGGCCAAGCCCGCTGATGTCCGTCGCAATGCCCCCTGGCTCTGCTTTTCTGCCGCTTTCGGTCAGTCTGCGTGGCGCGCGGCTGGTCTATGACGACCTGCTGCTGTTTGATGGTCTGGACCTGGAATTGGTCGGCGGCAGCCTGACTTGCCTGCTGGGCCCGAGCGGTATCGGCAAGAGCAGCTTGTTGCGGCTGCTGGCCGGGCTGGCGCCGCGCGGCATGAGTGGCCATCTGCATGATGGCAGCGGCCAGTCGCTGCGCCATCAGGTCGCCTATATGGCTCAGCAGGATCTGCTGCTGCCCTGGCTGAGCGTGCTCGATAACGTTCTGCTGGGCAGTCGTCTGCGCGGCGAACCGCCGGACCGGTCGCGGGCGCTGGATTTGCTGGCGCGGGTGGGTCTGACTGAGGTGGCGCACAGCCGGCCGGCGGCGCTGTCCGGCGGCATGCGCCAGCGGGCAGCCCTGGCCCGTACCCTGATGGAGCAACGGCCACTGGTGTTGATGGATGAGCCGTTTTCCGGTCTGGATGCCCTGACCCGCTTGCGGTTGCAGGATCTAGCGGCGGAACTACTGGCCGGATGCACGGTATTGCTGGTAACCCATGATCCGCTGGAGGCGCTGCGTCTGGGCGAGCATATTCTGGTGATGAATGGCCGCCCGGCGACTCTGAGTGCCTTGCCCGAGTTGCCCGGTGCGCCACCGCGCGATCCAGGCGATCCGGCGCTGCAGGCAGCCTACCGCGCCATCCTGCGTCAACTGGATGCCGGCAGCCGATGAAGGCAAGGCTGTGGCGGGCGTTGCTGACCCTGGCCGGCTTGCTGCTGGTCTGGCAGGGTGTGGTGATGCTCGGCGATCTGCCGCCGTACATCATGCCCGATCCACTGGCAGTCGGGGTGCGCCTGTGGCGCGATGCCGGCTTGCTGTTGGGTCATGCTGCAGTCACCGCACTGGAAATCGTGCTCGGCATGCTGCTGGGGACTGTGCTCGGGGTGCTGTCGGCGCTGGCGCTGGGCTATTCGCGGCGGGCGCGGCGCTGGCTGTTGCCGGTGCTGATCGCTTCGCAGGCGGTACCGGTGTTTGCCCTGGCGCCGCTGCTGGTGCTGTGGCTGGGTTATGGAATGGGCTCGAAAATCGCCATGGCGATGCTGGTGATTTATTTTCCGGTCACGGCCAATTTCTATGATGGGCTGCGGCACACGCCCGGTGGCTGGCTGGATCTGGCGCGGGTGATGGCGCCAGAGGGGCGGCGCTGGGCGGTGCTGTGGCATATTGCCATTCCGGCGGCGCTGCCTGCGTTTGGCTCAGGGCTGCGGGTGGCGGCGGCGGTGGCGCCGATTGGCGCGGTGCTGGGCGAATGGGTCGGCGCCAGCGCCGGGCTGGGTTATCTCATGCTGCAGGCCAACAGCCGCATGCAAATTGATCTGCTGTTTGCGGCGCTGCTGGTGCTGGCAGTGCTGGCGGTGGGTCTGTATTTCCTGGTGGATGCCGGGCTCAGGCGCCTGCTGCCCTGGCATCCGGCAAATCCCGCAACCCTTGAGAACGGCTAATTTCAGGAACCTACTCTCATGTCCACTCGTGTTTACCGCGCTATCCTGTTGATGCTGAGCCTGATCCTGCTGGCGCCGGGTCTGCGCGCCGGGGAAAAACCGGCCGAGGATTCCCGCAAGCTCACCGTGATGCTGGACTGGTTCGTCAATCCCGATCATGCCGCGCTGGTCGTGGCCCAGGAAAAGGGCTTCTTCGCCGCCCATGATCTGGAAGTGGAACTGCAGACGCCGGCCGATCCGAACGATCCGCCCAAGCTGGTCGCCGCCGGCAAGGTCGATCTGGCGGTCAGTTATCAGCCGCAGGTGCATATTCACGTCAACGCCGGCCTGCCGATCAAGCGGGTTGGCACCCTGGTAGCGACGCCGCTGAACTCGCTGATGGTGCTCAAGAACGGGCCGGTGAAAACCCTGGCCGATCTGAAGGGGCGCAAGATCGGCTATTCAGTGGGTGGCTTCGAGGAGGCCCTGCTCAAGGCGCTGCTGGCCCGGGCCAATCTCAAAAGCGAGGATGTGACGCTGGTCAATGTCAATTTTGCCCTGTCGCCGGCGCTGCTGTCGGGGCAGGTGGATGCGGTGATTGGTGCCTTTCGCAATTTCGAGCTGAACCAGATGGACCTGATGAAGAAACCGGGGCGGGCCTTTTATCCCGAGGAGGAAGGGGTGCCGCCCTATGATGAGCTGGTGCTGGTTGCGGCCCGCGATAAGCTGAAAGATCCGCGCCTGGCGCGCTTCATGGATGCGCTGGAGCAGGCGACGCTGTATCTGCTCAATCATCCTGACGAAGCCTGGAAGGCGTTTATCGCCCGGCACAAGGATCTTGACGATGAGCTCAACCGCCGCGCCTGGCGCGACACGTTGCCACGGCTGGCTCGGCGGCCCGGCGCGCTGGACGATGTCCGCTACAAGCGCTTTGCCCAGTTCCTGGTCAATCAGGGGGTGATCAGCGTGGCATTGCCAGTGTCGAATTACGCGGTGCAGTTGCCGTTGCCGGAGTGATGCGCCGCCCGTGACCTGTTGCCCGTGGTGTCCCGACCATGCACTATCCCGAATCCTTTGATGTCATCGTGATTGGCGGCGGCCATGCCGGCACCGAAGCCTGTCTGGCGGCGGCGCGCATGGGCCTGCGTACTCTGCTGCTGACGCATACCATCGAAACCGTGGGCGCGATGAGCTGCAACCCGGCCATCGGTGGCATTGGCAAGGGCCATCTGGTCAAGGAAGTTGACGCGCTTGGCGGCATCATGGCGCAGGCTGCCGACCGCGCCGGCATCCAGTTCCGCATTCTCAACAGCCGCAAGGGACCGGCGGTGCGCGCTACCCGCTGTCAGGCGGATCGTGCGCTGTACCGGGCCACAGTGCGCGCCTTCATCGAGAATCAGCCGCACCTACAGGTCTTTCAGCAGGCCGCCGCAGATCTGATCCTCGACGGCGCGCGCGTCGCCGGCATCATCACCCAGACCGGCATCCGGTTCAGTGCCGGTGCGGTTGTGCTCACCGCCGGCACGTTCCTGGCCGGACGGATTCATGTCGGTCTGACGAATTACGAGGGTGGCCGCGCCGGCGATCCCCCGGCCAATGCCCTGGCGGCGCGGTTGCGCGAACTGCCGCTGCGCGTGGGCCGGCTGAAAACCGGCACACCGCCGCGTCTGGATGGGCGCAGCATCGACTTTTCCCAGTTGACCGAGCAGCCCGGTGATGAGCCGCGTCCGGTGTTTTCCTATCTTGGCGCGCCGGACCAGCATCCACCGCAGGTACCCTGCTGGATCACCCACACCAATGCACACACTCACGAGATCATCCGCGGCGGGCTGGATCGCTCGCCGATGTACACCGGAGTGATCGAAGGTGTGGGTCCGCGCTACTGCCCGTCGATCGAGGACAAGATCCACCGCTTCGCCGACAAGGATTCCCACCAGATTTTTCTCGAACCCGAGGGCCTGCACACCCACGAGTTCTATCCCAATGGCATTTCCACCAGTCTGCCGTTTGATGTGCAACTGGCGCTGGTGCGCTCAATGCGCGGCCTGGAACGGGCGCATATCACCCGCCCCGGCTATGCCATCGAGTACGATTTTTTCGATCCGCGCGATCTCGATCCGGCCTTGCAGAGCCGCGCCTTGCCAGGGCTGTTCTGCGCCGGCCAGATCAACGGCACGACCGGTTATGAGGAAGCAGCGGCGCAGGGCCTGCTGGCCGGGATCAATGCCGGCCTGCTGGTGCGTGGCGAAGCGCCCTGGTGGCCACAGCGTGACGAAGCCTATCTGGGTGTGTTGGTCGATGATCTGATCACCCGTGGCGCTAGCGAGCCGTACCGGATGTTCACGAGTCGCGCCGAGCATCGCCTGCTGCTGCGTGAGGACAATGCCGATCTGCGCCTGACCGAAATCGGCCGCCGGCTGGGCGTAGTGGATGATGTGCGCTGGCAGGCATTTGCAGCCAAGCGCGAGGCCATCGAGCAGGAAAACCAGCGTCTGCGCAGCGTGTGGATTCGCCCAGCGCAGCTCAGCGAGGCCGACGCCGGGCGCATTCTGCAGGGGCCGCTGGCGCGCGAGAGCCGGGCGATTGATCTACTGCGCCGGCCTGATGTGGGCTATGCCGAGCTGATGCAATTGCCGGGTGTCGGGCCCGGCGTGGCTGATGCGCAGGTTGCCGAGCAGGTGGAAATTCAGGCCAAGTACGCCGGTTATATCGAGCGCCAGCACGAGGAAATCGCCCGCCAGCGCCGCCATGAAGCGCTGAGCCTGCCAGCGGATCTCGACTATGCGCAGGTGCGCGGCCTGTCGCGCGAGGTGTGCGAGAAACTGCAGCGCCATCGCCCGGCTACGCTCGGTCAGGCTGGCCGCGTGCCCGGGGTGACGCCGGCGGCGGTTTCGCTGCTGCTGATTCACCTCAAGCGCGCCCGGCATCGTCCACCCGCCGGCGAAGCGATTTAAGGAGCGCGTGCCGATGATTGCCGAAGGTGCCGATTTCCATTAGCTTTGCAAGGCTGGACGATGACCGTAGCGCGGCGTGGCGTCTGCTTCCAGTACCATAACGAAACACAACGGAACCGATCAGGGTCCAGAGCGCGGTCCGATTTCACGGCCCGGCCTCCAAGCGGCGAGGTTCGCGGTCCCGAAGCACGAGCATGAGGATGCATCATGAAAGTCAATGTCAGCGTCGAGGCCACGGCGCAGGAAATGCGTGAATTTCTGGGCCTGCCGAATGTGCAGCCGCTTCACGATGATCTGCTGCAGGTAGTGCGCGACAACATGCAGCGCGGGGCGGTAAATTTCGATGCCCTGAACCTGCTCAAGCCGCTGTTGCCGGCGCCGTTTACTTCCATGGACATGGTGCAGAAGTTCTGGGAAGCGGTTGCCAAGGGCAGTGCTGCATCTGGTCGCGACAGTGTCGAGCGCAAGGCGGATAACCCGCAGGATGCCCGCGACCCTGCTGCAACGCGCAACGGCGCAGAAAAACCATCATAATAACCGGTCTGTGCGACTGATGAACCAGACCCGGTGACCGGGGGAGCGGATATGGCCAATAAGATCCTGGTGGTGGACGACGAGCCCAACATCGTATTGTCCTTGGAATTTCTGATGAAGCAGGCGGGCTTTCAGGTGCGGACCGCCGCTGATGGCGAAGCGGCCCTGGCTGCAGTCGCCGCCGAGCTTCCCGACCTGGTGCTGCTTGATGTGATGATGCCGCGCAAGAACGGCTACGAAGTCTGTCAGGCGATCCGCGCCAATCCCGACTGGCGGACGGTGCGCATCATCATGCTGACCGCCAAGGGGCGCGAGGTCGAGCGTGAGAAAGGCCTGGCCCTGGGTGCGGATGACTACATCACCAAGCCGTTTTCGACCCAGGAAGTGGTGGAACGGGTACGGGAACTGCTGACCAGCACGGACTGAGCCGCGATGGACTATCGGCGCAAGATCTGGCTGTTGTGGCTGGTGCCGGCCCTGTCGACGCTCATCGCGCTGATCGGCATTGGCTGGTGGATTCATGACGCGGTGCCCGATGCCGAGCTGCGCGATCAGGCGCTGCTGTGGCTGATGCTGGCGGCGTTCTTCATCGTCGGCGCTACGACGGCGGTGTGGGCGCTGCTCGACTGGCACTGCTTCATCCCACTCGGGGCTCTGGCCCGTGGCGCGCGCATCATCACGCGCAGCAACCCCGGTTATGTGCTGGAACTGCCCAAGCAGCATTGGCTGGGCCAGTTTCCAAGCATGTTGCTGGAACTGGGCGAGGCGCTGCACAAGGCGCGCCGCGAGGTGGCCTCCGCCACCGCGACCGGGACCCAGGAGATCGAAGCGCAGCGCGCCCGGCTGGAAACCGTGCTGCGCGAGCTGTCCGAAGGCGTGCTGGTCTGTGACGGTGAGGCGCGCATCCTGCTGTACAACCCGGCGGTGGTCAAGCTGCTGCCCAATCGCGACGCACTCGGCCTGGGCCGCTCGCTGTATGATCTGTGGACCCGCGCACCGATTGAAAGCACCCTGCAACTGCTGCGCTACCGCCAGCAGAACAGCGGTGATGGCAAGCCGGCCGATGCCGAATTTGTCTGCGCCACCGTCGATGACGAGACCATGTTCCACTGCCGGATGAGTCTGCTGCCGGACAGTTCGGCGCTCTCCTCGGCCTTCGTTATCACCTTCCGCGATGTCACCGAACAGGTGGATCGTTCGCTGCTCAAGACCCGCACCGAGGATCTGCGCCAGCCGCTGGCCAATCTGCGCGCCGCCGCCGAGAACATCATGAATTTCGCGAGCATGGAACCGGCGCAGCGCGAGGCGTTCCAGCGGGTGATCGTCGAGGAAAGTGGCCGCCTCAGCCAGCGCCTGCAGGAACTGGTCGGTGATCTGCGCACCCTGTATGCCAGCCGCTGGCCAATGAACGATGTCTATTCTGCCGACCTGATCGGCAGTGTCATCCATCATCTGGAGCGGCGCGCCGGCTTGCGCCTGAACATGGTGGGCATGCCACTGTGGCTAAACATCGACAACCATTCGATCATGCTGCTGCTGGAGCACCTGATCCTGCAGTTGCAGGCCCATCAGCTTAGCGATGCCTTCGAGATCGAGTGTCTGCTTGGCAACCGCCGGGTCTATCTGGATATCGTCTGGAAAGGGCGGCCGCTGCCGGCTTCGCAACTGGAAGGCTGGCTCAGCGAGCACGTACAGGACCTGGTTGGCGCGACCACGGTCGGCGAGGTGCTGCGCCGGCATAACAGTGACCTGTGGAGCCAGTCACACCGGCGCGCTGGCCATGCCTTGCTGCGCCTGCCGCTGCCAGCCTCGGCGCGCCAGTGGCAGGAGCCGGCCGAAGCCCTGCCGGAGCGGCCCGAGTTCTATGACTTCTCCCTGGCCGAGCATCTTGATGAGTGGGGCGATCTGCTCAACTACCCGCTGGCCGCACTGACCTATGTGGTGTTCGATACCGAAACCACCGGCCTGTCGCCGTCCAAGGGTGACGAGATCATCCAGATCGCCGGGGTGCGCATCGTCAACCGCCGCGTGCTGGCCGGTGAGAATTTCGATCAACTGGTCAACCCGGGCCGGCCCATTCCCAAGGCCTCGATCCGCTTCCACGGCATCACCGATGACATGGTCAAGGACAAGGCCGGCATCGCTGTGGTGCTGCCGCAGTTCCGCAACTTTGTCGGTGACGACCGCAGTGTGCTGGTGGCCCATAACGCTGCCTTCGACATGAAGTTCCTGAAGCTCAAGGAACAAAAGCTCGGTGTCGTCTTTGGCAACCCGGTGCTCGATACCCTGCTGCTGTCGGGCTACCTGCACGACTACACCGATGACCATACTCTGGATGCCATTGCCGACCGTCTTGGTGTGGACGTGCATGGCCGCCATACCGCGCTGGGCGATGCGCTGGTGACCGCGCAGGTGTTTCTCAAGCTGCTGGATCTGCTGGAGGCACAGGGCATTTGCACCCTTGGCCAGGCGCTGGAGGCCTCCGAGCGGATGGTGGCAATTCGCAAGACCCAGGCTAATTTCTAGGACGCCCGGCGCGCTTAGCTCATGGCGCGCCGCCTTCCGATTTCCGACTGTCGGTCCCCTGTCCCATGCGCCAACAATCCAAGGAATACATCGTCATCCTGTTTGTAGTCGCTGCGCTGGCCCTGAACTATCCATTTCTGGACCTGTTTGACCGGCTGCTGCTGCCGCTGGGTATTCCGCTGCTGTATTTCTACCTGTATCTGGTCTGGTTCGTGATTATTCTGCTGCTGGCGGTGGTGGTCGAGCACTCCGAGCAGCGCGAACCGGAGCAGTCGCTGCCGCTGAGCGAGCCGCGCCGCACCGAATCCGTTCGCCCTGAGCCTGTCGAAGGGCATCTCACTAACTCCGTTCATCCTTCGACAAGCTCAGGACGAACGGAAATATCCGTTCGCCCTGAGACCTC
>RXIX01000118.1 GCA_003989075.1 Candidatus Competibacteraceae bacterium
GACACCACCAGATCGTAGCGAGCCGGATCGGCGGCGAGAAAGGCGGTCAGCTCGGCCACCACCAACTGGTCGTAATCGCCACGCAGCCGTGCCAGATCGACCATGCGCGGCGACAGATCGACGCCGACCAGTTCGCGCGCGTAGGGACGCAGCAGCGGCCCGCACAACCCGGTGCCGCAGCCGGCATCCAGCACCGTGCGTGTTGCATCGGCTGCGCCCAGCACACCAGCCAGCGCCTCGCTGAGCAGCGCCGGCGCCCGGTACTGCAGGCGCTGCAGATGGGCGTCAAAATTCTCGGCCATGCCGTCAAACAGATCCTGTACATAATCGTCGGCGGCCCGCAGCGGCACCGCAGCGCCCGAGTGTGCGGCCAGCAGATGCCGGGCCACCGGATTAGCGGGATCCTGCGCCTGCCAGCGCTGCAGCAGCGCCACGGCTTCGGCACTGCGCTCCAGGCGGTACAGCAGCAGGCTCAGGCTACGATAGGCAGCGGCATAGCCGGGCTGCAGGCGAATGGCCTGGTGGTGCGCGGCCAGCGCCTCCTCGTAGCGCTCCAGGGCGGCCAGGGTCTTGCCCAGATGCAGGGAAGTATCGGCGCGGCGCGGATCGAGAATCAGTGCCTGCTCGAAGGCACTCAGCGCTTCGCTGTAGCGCCCGGCGCGGCGCAGCATCACGCCGAGATTGCTGTGCGCGCTGGCATTGGCCGGGGCCAGGGCCAGCGCGCGCCGGTAGGCACTGGCCGCCGCCTCCCAGCGCCCGAGCGCCGCCAGGACATTACCCAGGTTGTTATGGGCGTCGGCATAGCGCGGCTGGCGTTCCAGCGCAGCGCGGATCAGATCGGCGGCCTCGGCATAGCGGCGCCGCTGCGCACTGAGCACGCCAAGAAAATGCAGGGCATCAGCCTGACGGGGATCACGGCGCAGCACTTGGCGATAAAGCGCCTCGGCATCCTCAAGCCGGCCTTGGCGATGCAGGGCAATGGCCTGCTCGATACGCTGCGCGACCGCGCCTCCCGGCGTCCTACGTGGCGGGTGATTCATCGACATGATCAACAGGCCCATTGTGGTCCGGGCGACGATACAGCCAGAACGGCAGACTGCGACCGGTCTTGCGCAGCCAGCGCAGCAGCATGGCAGCACCGCTGAACTCGATCACCGCATAGCACCGCTCCGGCTCCTCGACGCCCTCCCAGTACAGGCGCAATTCCGACCCGCGCAGCTCCCAGGTACCGATGGCGCTGCCGGCCGGCTCGGTCGCCGACCATTGAAAGGACCCATCGGCGTTCAGGCACAAACGTTCCGCGACCGCCTCCCAGACGCCCAGCAGTTCCGCGGTTGCGGGCAGGCGCAGCAGATCTTCCAGCGGATCGCGGCACTGCGGCCACGGCACCCGGGCCACGCGGGGCGGCGGCGCCTGTGGAGGCTGAGCCGGCACCGGCGGCACCTGGGGCGTGCGCCGCTGCGGCAGGGCGCGCAGATCGCGGATCAGGTAATGTTCATCGACTACCCGGCCCAACCATGAACCGTCGTATTTCCACACCTCACCGCGTCCATCGCGCCAGCCCAGATAGCGGCCGTTGCGATCGAACAGGTGGTTATCCTGAAAAAAGCCGGCATACACGCCGCTCCATTTGAACACCACGCTGCACGGCCCGCCCGTGCTGCACCAACTCTGCAGCCTGTCCATCAGCGGCGTTCCTGCCCGTTAAGCCGTCCGGGCTTCAAGGCGCGCGTCCCTCAACGGACACGGGCGCGCCATGCCGCTGCAACCAGTCCAGAGCCTTGCCCGCCCCGGCCAGCGGCTGATTGCCCATGCAGCGCTTGGTGCTGTACTGCGCGCCATCGGCGGACACGGTCAGATAGAGCAGATATGAAGTGCCACTCTGGAAGTCGAAGGCGCAGGTGGTCGCGGTACGCACCTCGATTTCGGCGCCGACCGGCCGCTTCCAGGCCCGCAGCACGCGCAGGCGCGCGGTCGCGCCATCCTGGTTGATATCGCCCTGCACCGCCAGTACCGTGGCCTGCACGACGACATCGGCACGCTGATAAGCGGTGGCCGCAGACGGCTCCGCCGGGCAGCGACAGGCCCAGGCGGGAGCTGTCAGTGCCAGCAGCAGAAATATGCCGGACAGCCAGCCGGCGATGCCACGCGGTCTCATGCTGCTCACCCGGAAATGTTCGGGTTGAAGGGTGTGTAGGGATCGTCGATGCCGGTATCCAGCTCCGACTGCTTGCCCAGTTTGCAGGCCAGCACCGCCCGCTCGGCCTGCTTGTCGGCGCCGCCGGGTGCGCCATCGGCATGCGCCAGTTCGTGAACCAAAGTCGCCAGCACCGTCCAGCGGCCGATGCGAAACGCCATGCGTGAAATGGCGATCTCCTTGCCGCTGACCCGGTTGGTCTCGCCGTAGTACGGCATGGTGGCGTGATAATTGATCCAGATCGAGCTGTCGTCGAGCAGATCGGTCAGTGAGCGGCCATCGGGCAGCGTGCGGAAAAAGGCATTGGCCGACTGGATATTGCTGGCAATCCACCGGGCCTTGGTCCGCGCCCAGCGCATGCTGCCCAGGTATTCATTAGGAATCGCCGCGTAGCCGGCTTGGGGACTGACGTGATCGCCAATATTGATCTGCATGCCCATGAGACACCTCCTCCTCGAAAACCCGTTATTAAGTTCACCCCAACCAAACCCGGCAGAATGCGCTATGCACCTGACGGCATGGCCATGCCACTCGTAAAGGCAAAGAAAAACGCTTGGTTTTATGATGAGAGAGCACATTCCATGCCGATCACGGATCCATCCATCCAGCGCTGCCATTCCACAGTGTAGCCATCACCCGCGCCGGCCACATCGAGCCGACACGGGGACCGGCCGTCCATTCTGAACCGGCCCATTTCCACCCACCGCGCCGCGCTCAGGTGAAGTCGAAGGCAAACTCGCCCTCCACGACCCGCACCTGCACCCGCGACACCGGCTGTCCGGCGACCATGCGGTTGAGGAATTCCTGACTGATCGCCGGCAGCACGGTGTTGGTCAGGATGGCATCGATCATACGCCCGCCGCTTTCCAGCTCGGTACAGCGGCTGATGATCAGCTTAATCACCTCGTCGTCGTAGCCGAATGGCACCTTGTGGTTTTCGCGAATCCGCTTCTCGATCCGCCCCAGTTGCAGGCGCACGATATCGCCGATCATGGCGTCGCTGAGCGGGTAATAGGGAATGGTCACCAGCCGACCGAGCAGGGCCGGCGGAAATACTTTCAACAGCGGCTCACGCAGCGCCTTGGCCAGACCGTCCGGCTCGGGCAGCAATTCCGGGTCCTGGCACATGCCCATAATCAGGTCGGTGCCCACGTTGGTCGTGAGCAGGATCAGGGTGTTCTTGAAATCGATATGCCGCCCTTCGCCATCTTCCATCCAGCCCTTGTCGAACACCTGGAAGAAGATTTCGTGCACGTCGTGATGGGCCTTTTCCACCTCGTCGAGCAGCACCACGCTATAGGGGCGCCGCCGGACCGCCTCGGTCAGCACCCCGCCTTCGCCATAGCCGACATAGCCCGGCGGCGCACCCTTGAGCGTCGAGACCGTGTGCGCCTCCTGGAATTCGCTCATGTTGATGGTGATGACATTCTGCTCACCGCCATACAGCGCCTCGGCCAGCGCCAGCGCGGTTTCGGTCTTGCCCACGCCCGATGGCCCAGCGAGCATGAACACGCCGATCGGCTTGCTGGGATTGTCCAGCGCGGCGCGCGAGGTCTGAATACGCCGGGCGATCATGTCCAGGGCATGGCGCTGACCGATGATGCGGCGGTTGAGAATATCGGCCAGCTTCAGCACGGTTTCGATCTCGTTTTTCACCATGCGTCCGACCGGGATACCGGTCCAGTCGGCGACCACCGAGGCCACCGCCTGGGCATCGACACTGGGCAGAATCAGCGGGGATTCGCCCTGCAGGCCGTGCAGGGCCGTCTGCAGTGCCTGCAGCTCCGCCAGCCAGGCCTGCCGCTGCGGATCGGGTTCGGTCACGGGGTCCGCTTCGACTGTAGCGCCGCCATCGCGCAGGCGGGCGCGCAGATCGAGAATCTGGTCGACCAGACCCTTTTCCTCCTGCCAGCGGGCATCCAGTTGCGCCAGCAGCGCCTGTTCGGCCTGCAGTTTTTCGGTAGCCTCGGCCTGACGCTGGACAGTGTCGATACCGACTGCACTTTCGCGGGCGATAATCGCCAGCTCGGTATTCAGGCCCTCGATGCGGCGGCGGCAATCCTCAACCTCGGCGGGCACCGCGTGCAGGCTGATCGCCACCCGGGCACTGGCGGTATCCAGCAGGCTGACCGCCTTATCCGGCAGTTGCCGGGCCGGAATATAGCGATGCGACAGCCTGACCGAGGCGTCCAGCGCCTCGTCGAGAATCTGCACCCGATGATGCTTTTCCATGGTCGTGACCATGCCACGCATCATCAGCAGGCTCTTCTCCTCGCTGGGCTCGCCAACCTGCACCACCTGAAACCGCCGGGTCAGGGCCGGGTCCTTCTCGATATGCTTTTTGTACTCGGCCCAGGTGGTGGCGGCGATGGTGCGCAGCTTGCCGCGCGCCAGGGCCGGCTTCAGCAGATTGGCGGCATCGCCCGTGCCGGCCGCACCGCCCGCACCTATCAGGGTATGCGCCTCGTCGATGAACAGGATGATCGGCTTGGGCGAGGACTGCACCTCGTCGATCACCTGGCGCAGGCGATTCTCAAATTCGCCTTTCATGCTGGCCCCGGCCTGCAGCAGCCCCACATCCAGCACCCGCAGGCTCACATCCTGCAGCGGCGGCGGCACGTCCCCGGAAGCGATACGTTGAGCGAAACCCTCGACGACTGCGGTTTTGCCCACGCCCGCCTCACCGGTCAGGATCGGGTTGTTCTGGCGGCGGCGCATCAGGATATCGACGATCTGGCGGATCTCCTCGTCACGACCGACGATCGGATCGAGTTCCCCGCTGCGCGCCCGTTCGGTCAGATCGACCGAAAAGCGTTGCAGGGCCTCCTGCTTGCCCATCTGCGCCGGCGCCAGTGCCTCACTGGTTTCACCCGGTGCGGCGCCGCCACCGATCTGCGAGCCGTCGCTGGCACGCAGACCGGTTTCCGGCGATGCCGCCACGATGTCGGCAAAGCGCTCGGTCAGCTCATCCAGCCTGATCCGCTCGAACTCGCGGGAAATCGCCAGCAGTGCATTACGCAAATCCGGGGTTTTCAGCATCCCCACCAGCAAATGCCCGGTGCGCACCCGCGACTCGTTAAACAGCAGAGTCGCGTATACCCAGCCCTCCTTCACCGCCGCATCGACATGCGCCGACAGGTCGGAAATCGAGCTTGCGCCACGCGGCAACCGGTCCAGCGCCTCGGTGAAGTCCTTGGCCAGCCGTGAGGGATTCAGGCCAAAGTGCTGAATGGCGCGGTGCAGATCGGAATCCTGCAGTTGCAACACCTGATGCAGCCAGTGCACCAGTTCCACATAAGGATTGCCGCGCAGCTTGCAAAACACGGTAGCGCTTTCAATGGCTTTGTAGCCAAGACTGTTCAGCTTCCCGAACAGGGCAACGCGACTGATTTCGGCCATGATTCAGACTCCAGCAGCGAATGGATAATCAGGTGCAGTAGGTCAGCGCATCGAGCTGCAAATCATCGGCGTCGCGCGGCAGCGCGCCACTGCTCAGCCAGGTGGTCCAGCCCAGTTGTGTGCCCGCGCCCAGTTGCAGCGGCGGCACTTCATCGCGACGCAGCACCAGGTTGACATCCCAGAGCAGTTCGTCACCGATGTAGTTGCGCACCCAATCAACCAGGCGGCGCAGGCTGGGACTGCCGGGCAAAAAGCGCTGGAACTCGGCCAGCCGCATCGGCCCGATCACAATGCGGAACTTGGACTGACAATCCCACACCCGCTCGCCGATCACCGCCGTCATGCCCAGCAAACCGGTCGCTGGCGTTTCACCCAGCCGGCAGCGGCTGCGCTCATCCAGCGGTAGCCAGTGACCGACGAAGCTCTCGATGGTCACCGGCAAGCGGAAGAAGTCGGCCAGAATGGCCTGCAAACCCTCCGCATTGCGGGTCTGATTGGCCAGCCGCCCGGCGTAGTGAAACTTGGCCAGATCGGGCACGCTGTCGCGCTGCCATAGCGCCG
Source organism: Candidatus Competibacteraceae bacterium (assembly GCA_003989075.1). Lineage (GTDB taxonomy): Bacteria > Pseudomonadota > Gammaproteobacteria > Competibacterales > Competibacteraceae > RXIX01. Next base: position 6,158 of record RXIX01000118.1, read on the forward strand.
GCATCCCCAGTCCGCACAAGGCGCCGACATAGACATTGAAGCGGTCGTTCTCCGGCCGGTCGAAACTGACTGTCGGCTGCGCGTCCGCCCAGGCCCGGTAGAACAGGCTGAGCATGCGATGGTGAAACAGGTCGGCAAAACGGGCAAAGGTCGGATCGTTGTGATTGCGCCAGCGGTCGCGGGCATATTCGGTCAGGTGCAGTGGCAGCGGTCCCTGCGGCCCGAACAGACCGAGGAAATAGGCTGACAGGCGCGGCGGCCGGCCGTCACCACCCGGATCGAACGCCGCCAGCGTGGCCGGGGCAAAGGCCAGCGACGGTTCCTGCGCCAGGCGCACTGGATCATCATCCAGACGGGTTGCCCTGCCCAGCCGGGGCTGGTCACGGTAGCGGCATTCCAGCCGGCGCAGCGCCTGAAAAAAATGAAAGGCATAGGGCGCACGGCTCAGGGCCGCGAACCCGTCGTCCGCCGCGTCTACAGCGTGTGTCGCCGTCCGATCCGGGCTGGCCATCGCATCAGTTCTCCACGCTCAGTCGAACGAATCACCGTTTCGGTGAAGGAATTGAGAGACGCATACTTGGCGAAGAACTGTTCCAGCACCGCGCCGAGCAGCAGCACGCCGCTGCCTTCAAAGGCGGCCTCGTCCAGGGTCAGCGTCACTTCCAGGCCACGGGCAAAGGCAATCGGACCGGAAATCGGCGCGCGCCGCGTCACCGGTAAAGCCTGTACCGAATGCACGCCATCGATCTGCCGCCGCACTGACAGCTCTGCCAGCGGCCCATACAGCGTCAACAACTCGCGCAGCGCTGCAGCACCCTGGCGCGCGTCACTGTCGGCCAGCGACAGATAATTCAGCGTCAGATGACTGATCAGGCGCCAGGCGCTATCGCCATGCGCCGGTGATGGATACGGCCGGGTCGGTCCAGCCAGGCAGCGCACCATGCCCACCGGCGCCCCCGACACCAGGGTAAAATCCGTGTCGCCACGACCAATGGGCATGTGCAGGGGCAGGTCACGGTTGGTGCACAGCGTCGTCACGGCCAACTGGCGCAGCGTGCCGCGATAGGGCGCTTCGTCGGCATCCACCAGCGATAGATAAATCTCGCTGCCGACATAACTGGAGCGCGACCCCTGGCGCTGCTGCCGGCTCGACAGCAGGCGCGGCAGCCGGTGCAGGGTGTAATAGGCGCGCTGCTGCTGCAGGCCCAGCCGGTCATAGCTGGCGTAGAAGGGCAGGAATTCCTGTTCCTCACCATCGGCGCCGATGCCAGTGACCGTGCCGATCTGATAGATCTCAAAGTCCATCGGCCGGGCACGATCAACCACCACATGGTGCTCGGCGACCTGATCACTGAGATGGATGCGGTCGGCGCGCTTCGGAAACAGGTTAATGGCCGGGGTGCAGAACAGAGCGAAATGCCCCGGATTCAGGCCCTGTTCCAGAGCCGGCTCGGCACGGTCAAGCAGAATCAGAATCTCCAGCTCACGCCCGGTGCAGCGGCGCACCGCCGGTCCCAGTCCGGCCAGTTCAATAAACAGGCCCCGCTGCGGAAAGCTGAAATACTCATGCAGCAAGCGGTAGCCTTGAAACGAGGCTGGTGTGTGCGGCAACAGTGCTTCGTCATCACTCAGGCCGAGGTGACGGATCGCACGCGCCGCCGGCACGCTTTCATACCAGGGTGCCGGTCGCTCGCCGGGCCGCACCACCAGCAGCACTGCATTGCTCAAGAGCTGCTCATAGAGCTGTCCTGGCAGGGCATCGTTGCCACACAGAAACAGCGGCAAACGCTCCAGCGCCAGCCGGGCAAAGGGCAGATCCGGCACCGTAGTCCGCAGGCGCAGGCGGATGCCAGCGCGCACCCGGGACAGACCGGGCAGATCCAGCGCCGCCACCGGCTCCTTGCCGGCAAAGTACTGCACCGCGCTCAACTCCAGCGGCCACAGGGTGACCTCGTGGGCGGTGCGATATTCGCAGGGAGTCTGCTCACCCTTGCCGAGCAGGCTGCGCAGTTCGCTGCCGCGCGCCACCTTGAACCCCTGATCAAGCGCACCCTGGGTCGCATCGGGCTGCAGTTGCGCCACCAGCATCGACGGTGTCGGGGCCAGATACTGCGGATAGGCAATCTCCAGCAGATGCTGGGTGAAACGCGGGAATTCAGCATCCAGCTTCAACTGCACCCGCGCCGCCAGGTAGCTGAAGCCCTCCAGCAGACGCTCGACATAGGGATCGGCGCACTCAAACCCTTCCAGACCCAGCCGCCCGGCAATCTTGGGAAACTCGCGGGCAAACTCACCGCCCAGCTCGCGCAGGTGCTGCAACTCACGGTTGTAGTATTCCAGCAGGCGCGGATCCATCAGGCTCCCCGGGGACGATTGGATTCCTCAACCTTGACCTGACCGCTTTCCAGATCAATCTCGGTCTTCCAGTACAGTTGCAGGGGCATCGGCTGCCCCCACAGCTCGCCATTGATCTCAAAGGTCAGGGCGTTATGGCTCATGCGCTCCTCGGTGAACGCAGCATGCACCCGCAGCGACTGGCGCAGGATGCGCGGCTCGAAATCGATGATGACCTGACGCAGGGTCTGCTCCAGCGC
>RXIX01000119.1 GCA_003989075.1 Candidatus Competibacteraceae bacterium
AGCAAGTTTGCCCAGACTGCCAGCCATACTCAGATATTGAGAATAAGCGCTGGTCTCCGCTAACCGCCCCGCGCTGTAATCGCCGCCATAGCCGTATAACCCTTGGCGCATAGCGAACAACCGCGCCGCTACTGAAACCGCCACCAGGAACGGTAGCGCCCAACGCTTCAGTACATCTGTCCCAGGGAGAAAGCGCCGCTGAAAACGGGCCACGGCTACCGGGCGCGTCAGCCGCTGCGCCATTGGCGACCAATACCCAAAAAACAGTGCGATGGCCCCTAGCAAAACCAGATATTGGTGCTTGACCATCGCCGGTAGCACTTCTGGCACCAGACCGAGGAATTCGATCGATTCGGGTGGCAGAAAAAACAGCACATTGGTCATGCCGTAGCCCATGACAAAGGTCATCAGCGCACAAACGACTGCCGGATTCAGCAGCCAGCGCTCCGGCTGGACCCGGCGGATGCGCGTCACCTCCAACCACAGGTAGATCAAGAGCAGTACCGTCAGCACCGCATAAGTTAGCCGGATATTGAGGACATCCGCGTCTGCCAACAAATATACGCACAAGCCGCTGCAGCCAAAGAAAGCTGCATTAGTCAATGCGGAAGAAGTCGTCTTATTGATCAAGGCCGATCCGATAGCCGATGACAGGCGCGGGAAAGCCCTGGACACTGCCGCCTAACGTGGCCAACAGCAACTCAAGCCGGTGCCGGTAACTGTGTTCCGCCTGCGCACGGCGCTGGCCAGCCTCGGCAATAGCACGGCGCTCAGCCTCGCGTGGCAGCCAGTAATCGATCTTGGCCTTCAGATCCGCCATGCTGGTAAAGGTGATCAACTCCTTACCGTCTTCAAACAGGTGCCCAAGTCCCGGCCGCCAATCGACCATCTGAAAGGCGCCCACACCTGCCGCCTCGAAGCAGCGCACACTGACGCCCCAAATTTCTCCATAATGAAGGGTGTTGACAACGATGCGGGCGCCACGGAAGGCTCGTGCCTTTTCCTCATCATAGACGCCGCGGCCCTGATACATCCCGAGCACCGGATTAGCCGGCATCCATAGCGGCGGTGGGTTGCCCCACAGCTTGACATCATAGCCTGATAAATGCCGGTAGACCGCGATCCGCCAAGAATGCAGGTTGCCGGCAGTGGCGATGTCGCAGACATAGGCCGGATCATCCGCGCGTGCGCCCTCCGGCCAGCGATGCCGGGCGGGATTGAAACATTCCGGCAGGTAATACACCGGACTCATCAAGACATCGCCCAGGCGATGGACGATGAAAGGGTCCTTGAAGAACAGGGCGTCATACGCCGCGTTCATGAACAGCCCACGGTGAAAATTAACGACCGCATCCGGGAACCACATGGCTACCTGCGCCCCACTGCGACGCTTGAGCTCCGCAACCTCGTTTGGCCACAGAAAATCATGGCACACAATGGCTACATCCAGCGGCCCTTGTTCTACAACCTGCCAGAGCGCGCGCATGCGCCGCGCACGAATCGCCGGTAGATTATCGCTGGTCGTATGTAGTGTGCCGATGACTTGATCCAGCCGTTTGCCCAGCCGGCCAGGCAAGCGATTGGCTTTATAGCCCGGCTCGAACCGCCGCACGTTATGGCCCATATCCGTCAGGGTTTCGGCAATATGCAGCGCGAAACCTTCAGTGTAGAACTTGCCGATGATGAGGATATTCATGGCGTTAGGGGCTGTTGTGCTATTATGCGATCAATCCGCGCCCAGCGCTCCGGTAACCACGGGCAGATCAGCGTATCGACGAGGCGCATGAAGCCCGTCCAAACGTAAAACCCGCGGGTGCTGCCGAGTGCGGCTAACGGTTTGAGATACCCTCCCCCCGCAAATTGAGCCAGCTTGCTATAGGTGGACGGCGCCTGTATCCAGGTCTTATCCAGCCCGCGATGCTCCAGGATCTGAAAACCGGCAGTCTTGAACAAGGCAATGTTTTCAGCAGGCCACTGATAGCCGAAGTGGCCATCGCCCTCAATAAAGAGCTTGCGGTAGAGCGCCGGATTTTGCGCTTTATATTTGCCGATCAGCGGATTGGCGGTTTCGACGTCATAGAGAAAAACCAGTTTGCCCCCTGGCTTGAGGATGCGCCGACATTCCTTGAGGATATTCGGCTTGATGTCTGGCGGGATATGTTCCCAGAAATAGGAGCTGACGACCGCATCGACCGAGGCATCGGGCAGGGCAATACAGGCCGCAGCATCCGCCTGAATCCGGGTCGGATAAAAATCCAGACTTTTGAGCGCGGCCCAGGAGAGATCGCAGCCGATCATCCGGTAGCATTGCCCGAAATAGCGTACTCCGCCCGCACAACCTAACTCCACCACAGTCGCCCCAGCGGGAACAGCCTTGCGTACCGCCCAGACATAGCCGCTGTTGATCAGCCACAGCGGCCAGACATGCCAGGGCTTTTCGCTGCGCGGCAGAAAGTGCGTCTGATTGCCATAGGCGCCTTCGTAAAAGGCATCGGGTTTGTCCAGCGTACAGACTACGCCATCGATCAGCGGATAGCGCCGCTGGCAATCTGGGCAGTGGTAATAGCCGGCATGCGCCTGGAGCGTAGCTTTATCGTGGGGGCAAATAAGCTGGGGAGTCATGAGTCAGGCGCATTCCTGCATCTTCGAGGGTTAGACAGGGTGGCGGAGTTACTACCGCATTACGGTTCAGAAGCTGGCCCGGGGCACACGCAGGCCGGGACTCTGTTCTGGCCGTCCCGGCCGGTATCCAGGGTACAGCAGCCGCATGACCAGCCACAAAGTGACCACAAATAGAATGATCCCATTATAGGCATATAAAACAGCCACCTCATCGAAGCGAATCGACTTATAAAACAGATTATAGGCCATCAGCGCGGTGGCCAGCGGAGGCAACCGGCGCAAAACCCATAGTTGCAACTTACCGACTAGAGTGCCATAAACGATGGCAGAAAGCATCATGACCAGATAGCCGCCGCCCAGATACATTTCAGCATACAGACCAGCCGCAGTAGCTGATGTCATTTCGGACAGATCTTTACTGCTACCGAGAATACGCCGGGTATGCGCCGCACCGGGCTGAATGACAGGCTTATCTGGCCAGAGAAGTCTCGGAATAAATACGACCGGCAAGGGCGCATAGACTTCCTCGAAGTAAAAGCCATTACGATCCACAACCGCCATGGTAATGGCGTGGGCTATCGCATAATTCACTCGCCCCATCACACCCTCCATCGCTTCGGAAAAGCTCTCTTGGGTGATGCTGTTATAGACAGCCTGGGCGATTTGGGCGGGAGATTCGTGCTGGCCGGATGTCCATATGTGAGTGCGAACGTAGTTGGCATATAATCCGCCGATTGCGAAAACGCCAAGGGCGGCGACCACCATGGCCGCTCTTGCTTCAATGCGGCTAAAATCACGCCAGAGAATCATAAAACTGGGGACCAGGGGCAGGAAGATCCCCTCCTTCATGCCACTGTTCATGGCTGCCAGGCAGAGCGGTAAGGCTAGCACCACCGCCATGCTGAAACGTCGCCAGCGACCGACACAAGCAGAAGCGTACAGGTAGATGGCCGCCACGCCGAGGAATGTCACTCCGCCCGCTATTTGCTGAAGCCCACCGAAGTCCACCGCGTCAGAGCCGAGTAAACCAGTAATGACCAGAGCTGCTCCATAGAGCGTTATAAGTTTGGACCTGGCCACGCCTGTGAATGCGAGGCGCGGCAGGCTTAACCGCTCAATCGAACCCGCTACCGCTATCCGCCAGGCAGCGATCGTCAGCACAAAGCCCAATTGCGTAATCATCTCTCCCCGAATAAATAGCCATGCAAGCGAGCCATAGATCGGCAAGCTGGGCGGCCATTCCCGATCGTCAATGCCATTTGCCAGGACGTCGATTATAATCAGGCATCTAAAAATGATGGCAAAGATCAGCAAGGCTGCGCCAAAACAGGTATAGCGGGCCGTCCCCCACGGCGCAATCCGCCAGTAATAATAAAAAGATAAAGCCGAAGCCAACTCCAGATAGATGACGACAGCTTCGGCATCGAACTGTTCCGCAAAACTCCAGAGCGGCACCAGTAACCCAATGTAGATCAGCAGGGCCGACATGCCATGTATGATTTCAGCACCAGTCTTTAACTTCATGGCAGAATCTCCTGCGGTGAACTAAGGCGGTCGCCGCTGCGTCGGTAGAGCCGGCTCCAAGCCAATCAGCGGGACGTGGGCTAACCTTGGAGAAGGGCTCCTAAAGGCCATATCGTCTGCTTTTCATTCGGGATGTTTCCACCCCCCCTGAATGCTCGGCAATTTGTCGCATAAGCTGCTCCAGAATTGCCGCCTGCCGGGGCCAGGAGTAATCCGCAGACGCTGCCTGCGGTTCGTCATCGCCCTGGAGCCAGCGGGTATGAAGCCGCTGCAGAAGCTGAGATACCGCGCTGGCATCGGCAGGTGTCTGTAAGTCGCCGGCCACCTGCTGGGCCAGCGCCCACGATTCCTCGTCCTCCTCTGGAAACGCGAGTACCGGACGCTGGCAGGCAAGCAGTTCCAGCAGTTTGTGGTGAAAGTTTCCGGGATGCGCGATGTAGGCATTCACCGCGGCGTTGCGGCAATGCTGGGCCATGGCCGCCACTGGTAGGTAACCCAGGTGCTCGATGCTTATGAAATGCGCCAAATCCCCCACGGCTTCGGTAAACAGCCGAGTATCGCCACCCAGGTAAGCCAGCGTGACCGGCACGCGTTGCGCTGGCGTTAATCCCTCCGCCCAAGTCTTCACGCCGTTTAACCATATTTCGAGGCGGTCGCGGGAGTACAAAGAGCCAATCAGATTGATACGGAACTGGCCGGGGGACGGCGCGGCTACCAGATCACGGCTAAAAAAGGCGGCATCCACGCCGCTGTAGACCACAGTCGCCGCTCCCTGCTGCCATTTGCGCGCCTTGGCCTGCGTGAACCGCGCATTGGCGGTGAGCGCGGCCCAACCCTGGGTGCGCCAAACCATGAACCGGCGCAAGCTCCTGGGCACATAGAGCTCCCAGTTATCCTTGATATCCAATATCCACGGGCAGCCGCTGTCGCACGCGATGCGCCGCGCCGCCATCGGCGCTTCCATCATGCCGAAGGTGGCCCAGATCAGATCGGGAGCGAAATGCCCTCGCAATTGCTGAAGTGTACGGCGGGCGTTGACGATCCAACCGCCCAGATCGCCGCCATGGTGGACCAATCGCCAGGCGGTCACGACTTTGCGAATGGGGGACGGTAAACGGTTGCGTTGCAGGCGCCACCCAGATCCTTCCATGGGGCAGGCCAGAACGAAAGGCGTTTGCCAGTCATGCACGGCGATTGCATCCGGATCGGTCAATTGCTCAGGCGACGAGGCCGCACAAAGCAAGATGACCTGATGACCCCGTGTCGCCAATTCTTCGGCAAACCGCCACGCCCGCACGGCGGAGATGTGGGGGGTCGAGGGATGGGTGGGATTGATCAGGAGTAGTTTCATGCCATAGCTTTTCTTGGAGGTGACCGCTTTGAGAGCCATGGTCGTATGCGCACTATAGGGCCTGATCCGTGACACAGCGCCCCACAAACTCCCGCTTCCACGCCTCGCCAATAAACGGCCCCCACAGCCCCCAGCCCAGTTGCGTTTCACCCTTTTTCATCCGTTCCAATACCCGGTGCCACCAGGGTGCATCCCAATAGGCGCTCTCCAAAAATGACCGGGAATGCAGCAGGTCTTCCGCCATGGCCAGCAATGGCCCCTGGAACCAGGTTTCCTGCGGCGGGCGGAAACCCTGCTTGTTCCAGCGGGTGCGCACGGACTCGTGCAGGATGCCTTGCGTGGACTCGCGCAACAGCCGTTTGGTCTGGACGGCGCCCATCAGGTGCCCCGGCGGCAGGGACAGGGCCAGTTCCGCCAGCCGGTAATCGCAGAACGGCAAGCGTACTTCGCGGGAATGGGCCATGGAATTGCGATCGCCATAGCGCAGCAGGGTGGTCAAGTACATGCCGAACGAATCCTGATACAGGGCACTGGTCAGGGCGTCGAAGCGTTCAACCCGGCCCCGCGCATTGACGATGGCGAGTTCGCGGGCGACCGCCGGCTGCAAGCCATACAGCAGACTGGTGCCGATGCCCAGCCGATGCGACAGCCAGCGCCGCAGGCCGAAGGGCAGCCGGTCGCGCCAGGCGCGGGCCGGGGGCGTCAGCGCCAGCGGATAGCGTTCGCGGATCAGGGGTTCTTCGCGAGCCAGCCGATCCAACTCCCCGCGCTCCCGCAGCGCCGCAACGTAGAACTGAAAATACTGCTCATAGCCGCCCAGCAACTCATCCGCGCCCTGGCCATCGAGCAACACGGTGATGCCGTGTGTTTTTGCCAGACGGAATACGCAGTATTGGGCATATTGGCTGGAGGAACCGACCGGCAACTCGTTGTACCAGAGAAACGGGCCCAGTTCGGCGGCGAAACCATCCGCCGTCGGCTCCACCACATGACTGATGACCCCGGTTTCTTCAATCACCGGTTCGGCATAGCGCCACTCATCGGCTGCCGTGCCGGGAAAGCGGCCGGTGAAGGTGTGATAGTCGCCCACCGGGTGGATGACCTTGCGCACCAGGCTGACGATGGCGCTGGAATCTAGTCCGCCGGAGAGACAGGAACCCACTGGGACATCGCTGCGCATACGGATACGCACCGCATCGGTCAGCAGCTCGCGGAAGCGGGCGATCGCCTCTGTTTCCGACAGCCGCGCATGGTCGGCATTCGGCTGCACATCCCAATAGCGCCAGATCCGGGTTTGCAGCGAACGCGCATCGACCGTCATGGCCTCGGCAGGCAGCAATTGCTGAATGGCCTGGAAAACGGTCTGCCGGTCGGCATCCAGCCCGGTGCTGGGGTTATGCAAACCGCGCAGCAGGCGGAGTTCGTCGTAATCCGCCGCTACTCCAGGCAGTTTCAGCAGAGCTTTATATTCCGAGGCGAACGCAAAACGCTCGGGCTGGATGGCGAACAGGAAGGGCTTTTCGCCGTAGCGGTCGCGGGCGCAAAACAGGCGCTGCTCCACGGTATCGTAGAGAGCGAAGGCGAACATGCCGTTGAAGCGTTGCAGGCAGGCTTCGCCCCAAGACCGGTAGGCTTCCAGGATGACTTCGGTATCGGTCCCGGTGTGAAAAGTATGGCCGAGGCGTTCGAGTTCGGTGCGCAGCTCCAGGTAGTTGTAAATCTCGCCGTTGAAGGTGATGACGTACCGCCCGCTGGCGTCGCGCATCGGTTGCGCACCGCGCTCGGACAGGTCGAGGATGGCTAGGCGCCGATGCCCCAGGTGAACCCGACCATCGGAACTTGACCATTGGCCGGAACCATCCGGACCGCGATGAGCCTGCACGGCCAACATGGCCGCGACGGCCACCGATCCGGCGGGTGATGAGGTGATTAAACCGGCAATGCCGCACATGGCTCAGGCCATCCCGCCGTCAGTCATCGGCGAACACCGTCTCCAGCATTTCAACGCCTTCACTCCTTACCGTCTTCAGGCTGTTCCAGGCCGGCGGCGCGGAGTCCTCGCGCCTTGGCCGCCAGCGACGCGACGGTTTCATCGAGCCACTGCGTTTTGCGCCACTCGGTGTAATCGAATCGTTCACGGTTGATCAGGGCCACGAACCGTTCGGCATCCACCGCGCCCAGTGCTTGAACCAGCGCCCGGACCCCGTTAAGACGAATTTCCGTGTCAGTCCTCATGATTGTTCTCCCGGAGAGTGCGAATAAACTCGATAGGATCGATGACGTGCAGGCGTGGATCATTCTGCATTTTTCTCAGTAGCGCCTTGTCGGTCGTCAACAGCCACGTCGCGTTAGCCATTACGGCGCTGGCGACATGAAGGGCATCCATTGGCTTGATACCCGATCCCGTCAATTGCTGAGCTACGGTTTCCACAGCGGGGTTCGTATCGACATCGACCACGGCCAGCGTTTTCCACTCCGCGATGGCTTCGCGCCGCTCGATATCCGGATTCGCCGCGTTTTCGAGATCCATGATCGCCGACCACGCCAAAGCGAAGGTTCCCTGGCGAATAGCATCTTGGACATACAACTTGGCTTCGGTTTGCAATCGGATAAGCAGTTGGCTTTGATCGTCGAAGGGGCGATTGAAGCAGCACATATCCAAATAAATCAACTGCAAAGGAGCGCCTCTCGCCGTTGTGGCCGATCTTCAGGCCGCTTTAACCGACGCTCGCAACCCACGCCGCGCGCGGACCGGTCGAGGATGGCCAGGCGCCGATGCCCAAGGTGAACCCGACCATCGGAACTTGACCACTGGCCGGAACCATCCGGACCGCGATGAGCCTGCACGGCCAACATAGCCGCGACGGCCGCCGACCCGGCGGGTGATGAGGTGATTAAACCGGCAATGCCGCACATAGTCTGGCGTTCCTTTACTATTAAATAAGGCTATAGTTCCTGGGAGGCCATACTTGATTTGCATAACCTCTTTCTGTTCCATCGTCTTAAGAAAGACGTAATTTTTGCTGGTAATATTTTTTTTGCAATTTTAATCGCGAAATGATTATTCACGATAAACACCTGCCGAACTAAAACAGCACCGTAGTACAGCCAGAAAAAGAGTTTCGTAGCCATATCTATATTTTTAAGTGTACCTAGCGAGTCAATAGAATCCACTAACCTTTTCCCAATAACATCAATGTTGT
>RXIX01000120.1 GCA_003989075.1 Candidatus Competibacteraceae bacterium
GTGGCCACTAACGAAGTCTGTTTCCTGCGCCGCGAGGATTTCGAAGCGCATGAGGCGCGGGTGTGCATTCATGACGGCGTGGTGCTCGACGACCCGCGCCGGCTGCGCCGCTACAGCGATCAGCAGTATCTGCGCGATCCGCAGGAGATGGCGGCACTGTTCGCCGATCTGCCCGAGGCACTGGAAAACAGCGTCGAAATTGCCCGCCGCTGCAACCTGCGCCTGGAACTGGGGCAGAACGTGCTGCCCGATTTTCCAGTACCGGCCGGGATGAGCACCGAGGCCTATTTCACCGCTCAGGCCCGCGCGGGTCTGGAGCAGCGCCTGCACCGGTTGTTCGATCCGCAGATGGCCGATTTCGCCACGCGCCGCCAGCCCTACGATGAGCGGCTGGAACTGGAACTGGGCGTCATCATCCAGATGGGCTTTCCCGGCTATTTCCTGATCGTTGCCGATTTCATTCAGTGGGCGCGCGCCCACGAGGTGCCGGTAGGGCCGGGACGCGGCTCCGGCGCTGGCTCGCTGGTCGCCTATGCCTTGGGTATCACCGATCTCGATCCGCTGGCCTATGAACTGCTGTTCGAGCGCTTCCTGAATCCCGAGCGGGTGTCGATGCCGGATTTCGACATCGACTTCTGTATGGAAGGGCGTGACCGGGTGATCGAATACGTCGCCCAGCGCTATGGTCGCGAGCGGGTGTCGCAGATTGCCACCCACGGCAGCATGGCCGCCAAGGCCGTGGTGCGCGATGTCGGCCGGGTGCTGGGGCATCCCTATGGCTTTGTCGATCGCATCGCCAAGCTGATTCCCTTCGAACTGGGCATTACCCTCGACAAGGCCCTGGAGCAGGAGGCGGAGCTGCGCCGGCTGTATCAGGATGATGAGGATATCCGTACCCTGATCGATCTGGCCCGCGCCCTGGAGGGTCTGGCGCGCAATGTTGGCAAGCACGCCGGCGGCGTGGTGATCGCGCCCAGCAGCCTGACCGACTATTCGCCGCTGTATTGCGAGCCGGGCGATCCATCGGTGGTCACCCAGTTTGACAAGGACGATGTCGAGGCCGCCGGGCTGGTCAAGTTCGACTTTCTCGGCCTGCGCACCCTGACCATCATCGACTGGGCGCTACGCACTGTGAACCGGCAGCGGGCCAGCGCGGGTGCGCCGCCGCTGGATATTGCCGCCATCGCCCTGGACGATGCGCCCACCTTCGACCTGCTCAAGCGTTACCAGACCACGGCGGTGTTCCAGCTTGAATCCAGTGGCATGAAGGACCTGATCCGCCGCCTGCAGCCGGACTGCTTCGAGGATATGGTGGCGCTGGTGGCGCTGTTTCGCCCCGGCCCGCTGCAGTCGGGCATGGTCGATGACTTCATTGACCGCAAGCATGGCCGCGCCCGCATCGAATATCCGCATCCGGCGCTGGAAACCATTCTCCGCCCGACCTATGGCGTGATCCTCTATCAGGAACAGGTGATGCAGATTGCCCAGGTGCTGGCCGGCTACAGTCTGGGCGGCGCCGATCTGCTGCGCCGGGCGATGGGCAAGAAGAAGCCCGAGGAGATGGCCAAGCAGCGCGATACCTTCGTCAAGGGCGCCACTGAGCGTCAGGTTGAGGCCGAAGTCGCCGCGCATATCTTCGACCTGATGGAGAAATTCGCCGGCTACGGGTTCAATCGCAGTCACAGTGCCGCCTACGCGCTGCTGTCCTATCAAACCGCCTGGCTGAAGGCGCATTACCCGGCGGCCTTCATGGCGGCGGTGCTGTCCTCGGACATGGATAAGACCGAAAAGGTGGTGGTGTTCATTGAGGAATGCCGGCACATGCGGTTGCGCATTGCGCCGCCGGCGATCAACGACTCTGAATACCATTTCACCGTGGGTGTGCAGGGCGAGATTCGCTACGGGCTGGGCGCGATCAAGGGCGTCGGCGAGGGTGCGATTAATGCCCTGGTGCAGGAGCGCCAGCGTGGCGGACCGTATCGTGACCTGTTCGATCTATGTCAGCGCGTGGAACTGCGCAAGCTCAACCGCCGTGTGCTGGAAGCGTTGATCCGCGCGGGCGCCTTTGATGAGCTGGGTGCGAACCGGGCAACTCTGGCGGCGCAGTTGCCCGAGGCGCTGCAACTGGCCGAACAGCATTCGCGCAATGACGCCGCCGGTCAGAATGATCTGTTTGGTTTGGCGGCGAGTCTGGACAGGACGCCGGCGCGGCCGCTGCACATTGCCAAGCTGCCTGAGTGGGATGAGGATGAGCGCCTGCGCGGCGAGAAGGATACGCTGGGTGTGTACCTGAGCGGTCATCCGGTGCAGCGGGTAGCGGTTGAGCTGGAGGCGCTGCGTGTGACCCCGCTCAAGGCATTAGCCGAGAGCGGCGGCGTGCGGCGTGGTCAGGAGCGCGCGTTGCTGATTGCCGGGCTGGTGGTGAGCGTGCGTACCCGCAACGCTAATCGTGGTGGACGGATGGCCTTCGTGACCCTGGACGATGACGGTGGCCGTATCGAAGTCCGCCTGTTCCCGGAAGTGTACGAGCGTGACCGGGCTCTGGTGGTTGAGGATACGATTGTGTTGATGCGGGGTGTGCTGGTCTGGGATGAGTTCAATCAGACCACGCGCGTCAATGTCGAGCGGGTGCTGGATCTGGATGGGGCGCGCGCTGAGCAGGCTCGGCGTCTGGTGCTGCGGCTGAATGCAAGGCAATGCGCTGCCGGGGCATTGCGGTCACTGGCGGAGTTGTTAGCCGCGCATCGGGCTGGCGGTCGCTGTGCGGTCGAGGTTGAATACTGCGGTTCCGGGGCACGGGTGGAATTGCTGTTGGGTCCAGGCTGGCAGGTGCGGCCTGGCGAGGCTCTGCTCAAGCAGCTGCGCGAGCTGCTGGGCGTGGATGCCGTGCAATTGCGCTACGAACAGCAGGCGAGTGTGGACCGCAATAGCCTGGGTTGAGCGGTGAACGTGTTTTTGCCGTAGGGGCAGGCCCCTGTGCCTGCCCTTTCAGCGACAATGCCGCATACGGCGAACCCCTGTGCCTGCCCTGCTATCAGACATTTCAATTGGGCGCGGCGGTTCCAGGATCGTACCGCATCCTGACGTAGGAACCGGGTGCGTCCTCAATGGGTTTCAGCTTGCCGTCGCCCGGCGTGCGTGCCGGAACCTGTGGCCCGGCATACGGCTTGAGCCAGGCCAGCCAGTCCGGCCACCAGGAACCGTCCTGTTTAACCGCCTTGCGAAACCAGTCCTCGGGATGCAGTGGTGTGTCGGGATGGGTCCAATAGCCGTACTTGTCGGAGGTGGCCGGATTGATGACGCCGGCGATGTGCCCGGAGCCACTGAGCACGAAACGCACCGGCCCACCGACCAGTTGGGTGCCGGCATAGGTCGAAGCCCACGGTGCGATGTGATCCTCGTAGGCCGAGAGGAAATAAACTGGGGTCTGGATCCTGCGCAGGTCGATGGGCACGCCGGCCAGGGTGATGCCACCCGGTTCACGCAGCAGGTTTTTCTGGTACATATTGCGCACGTAGAAGCTGTGCATGTCGCGCGGCATGCGTGTGGAATCGGAGTTCCAGTACAGCAGATCGAAGGGATAGGGATCCTTGCCCAGCAGGTAGTTGTTGACCACGAAATACCAGATCAGATCATTGGCGCGCAGCATGCTGAATACCCCGGCCATCTGGCTGCCGTCGAGATAGCCACGCTCGCCCATCTGCTTTTCCAGCAGGGTAATCAGTTCCTCGTCGATGAAGACTTCCAGTTCGCCCGGCGCGCTGAAATCGGTCATGCAGGCAAAGCAGATGGCGCTTTGCACCCGCTGATCCTGATGTGCGGCCAGCCAGGCCAGGGTTGACAGTAGCAGCGTGCCGCCCAGGCAATAGCCGGCGGTGTTGACTTCGCGCTCGCCGGTGGCCTGCTCGATGGCATCCAGAGCCGCTACGACCGCTAGCAGATAATCATCAAAGGTCTTGTGCGCCAGCCGCTCGTCCGGGTTGATCCAGGAGGTCATGAACACGGTGAAGCCCTGATCGACCATCCATTTGACCATCGAGTTTCTGGGCCGCATGTCCATGATGTAGAACTTGTTGATCCAGGGCGATATGAACAGAAATGGCCGCTGGTGCACGGTCGCTGTGCTGGGGTCGTACTGGATCAGTTGCAGCAATTCATTTTCAAACACCACCTTGCCGGGTGTGACGGCGATATTTACGCCGGGCTGGAAGGCGTCCAGATCGGTCATGCGGATTTGCAGCTGGCCGCGGCCACGCTCCAGGTCGGTGAGCAGATTTTGCAAGCCCTTGAGCAGGTTATGGCCGCTGGAATCGAAGGTGGTGCGCAGCACGGTGGGATTGGTCAGGGCGAAATTGGTGGGTGCGACGGCGTCGATGAACTGACGGGTATAGAACTGCACCTTGCGCGCGGTTTTCTCGTCCAGCCCTTCCACCTGGCGCACCAGTCCCTGCAGGCTGCTGGCGGCGAGTAGATAGGATTGTTTGATGAAGTCGAAGACCACATTCTCCGCCCATTCCTGGTCCTGGAAGCGTTTGTCGCCGGCGGGCGCCTCGATCAGCGGTGTGCTGTCCTGACCGAGCAGGCGATTGACGCTGTGTTGCCACAGATCCAGATGGTTTTTCCACAGCTTGATCTGGGTTTCGAGCAGTGGATCGGGGTTTTTCAGCAACTGTTCGAGCAGTTGCTGGAATGATTTGCTGATCAGACCAGGATCGATCAGGGGCAGCGGATCGCCGTTCTGCTGGCGCTTGAGATAGGCCTGCAACACACGCTGGCTTTGTTCAATGACCTTGGACAGGTTCTGCGTGAGCAGGTTGAGATCGGGGGCGGATGGCGTGGTGGATTTGGACATGGGGAACGCCTCCTTGAAGGTTCAACCTTTTGAAGTATAGGCAGGCGTCAATACTGTCGCCGAAATCCACTGTTTCCCTCTTCAATTGGACATTTCAGCAGGCGTCCGGCGGCATTGTCTGCTGCTGCCGGAATTCACCTGCACCGTCAATCCTTCAATAGGGCGGCAGCAGGCGCCGCAGTCCGTGCGCCAGCACGATCAGCAGGAACAGCAGATTGCGCAACGGCAGCGCCGGCCAGCAGTAAGGCAGCGGCGCGGCAGGTTGGCCACTGTCCATGACCTGCGTCAGCCGTTCGCCGAGGGCGCGCAGCAGATGGAGCGAGCGTGGCCAGTCCACAATTCCGGTTTGCCACGCTGCTGGAATGCCTGCTTCGCCCACGGTCGCGCCGGCCAATGCCCCGGTGATTGCCCCGACCGTGTCGGTATCGCCGCCGCAATCGAGAACTGCGCTCAGCGTGGCCTGGAAATCGCCGCTGTGCCGCAGCCAGGCATAGGCAGCGACCGGCACCGTGTCGTAGATATAGCCACTGACGCCCATGCCCAAACCCAGCCGCGCGGCCAGTTCGGCAACCGTGGCGTTATCACGCGCCGCCCCGGCGAGCGTGTCGATGCGCGCCTGCCAGTCGCGATCGTCCACGCCACAGCCGCGCAGCAGGGTGAGGAAGGGTTCCAGCGCCGGCCTGCCGCTCAGCCGCTCACGGGTGATCCAGGCGGCCAGTTCGGCGATAGCCCGCGCGCCCGTCAGCGCTTTGGGATCGCTATGCGTGAGCCGGGTCGAGGCGGCGACATAGGCGGTGCGGCGGTGCGGATCGTGGGCGAAGAAGGCACCGATCAGCGCCACGCGCATCGCTGGACCATTGCCGGCCGACCAGACGCCGCTGCGATCCGGCGGGAAGCCCAGCCACAGTTTCACGATTGCCCGCAGGGTAGCCAGACCGATCCCGGCCGGTAGTGTCAGTAGCCAGCCGCGCAGGCACCAGCCAAGACGGGCGGCGAAGCGTGCGGGTGCATCGGGATGGCGCAGCAGACATTGCGCGACGAACACGGTGTGCTCGCTGTCATCGCTGAGCATGCCGCGCCCGAAGATCAGCCGGTGTCGCCATTGCCCCCGGTACAGGCGTTGAATGCGTTGCCGTGACAGACCTTCGGCGGGCAGGCCAAGCGCATCGCCGACCGCCGTGCCCAGAAGCAGACCCCGCAGCCGGTCCGCCTGAGCACTGCTGATGTTGGTGGATTGGTCGTGGTATGGAGCGGAACCGGTCATGGCTTTTGCGGTTGGGCGGGTTCAGCGAGGAGGGTTTTGAACAGTTCTCTACGGTTGTGTACACCGAGCTTGGTGTAGATGCGGCGGATATGGGTCACGACGGTATGGGGGCTGATAGCAAGTTGCGCGGCGATGGCGGTGTGTGTCAGATCATCCGCCAGCGCCAGGCAGATCTTCTGTTCCTGCTGCGACAAGCTGCTGCCCTGTATGCGGCGCTCGATTTTCGAACGCCGCAGTTCCTGATACTCAATGATCAGGCCGATCAGTGCCCGGTCATCTGGCGCCTGATCAATGCGGTCCAGGCCGGGACTGGCAGTAGGCGCTTGCAGTGGGCAGGCGCGAAAGACAAACCGGCCGCCGGTGTTGGTGTGGGAGCACAGCAGCGGTGTGTCCAGGGTTTGGTGGTTTCGATCAAGGCTCCGGCATAGCTGCAGCAAGGCAGGCGGCAGGTTGATCCGGTCGCTACATGGCTCTGGCTTGTCTGGCAGCGCGCTATCGTGATTGGCCTGCCATAACAGGTAATGCGCTTGCCTGCTGATATAGGCGAGCTGGCCGGCATGCGTCAGGATAAGCAGGCCCATTTTACCGCTCGGCACGTAATCCATGGTCGTCCTTCCATATGCCCGCAGATCATGATGCGCATCATATTAGGTATGAGTGTATCGGATTGGTTGTGGATTGCAGGGTCATGCGGGGCTGCACGATTTTAACCAAGCGGTACGCGCTCCAAGTCTGGAGCCGTTTTTTTGTACAACCCTTTGCTTGAGTATGTCCGCCTTATGGGTCTGGTCAAGTGCTGCAGTGCAAAATAATTGCCCCGAAATGCTCAATGTCCCATTGACAGGGGATTGTGTGGATGGATTGGACTTAATAGTCTCAATCACAAGAAAAATTGGATGGCAGAGTTTTCAATTTGCAGCATGGGAGAAAAGCGATGGTTGCGATCATGGATGCAAAAGATGCAGCGGATTCCACCTGTACGCATACCCTCGATCTGTTTTGTGCCAAGTCCCAGCTGCGACCCGTGATACTGGATATCTGCGCGCGGTATGGGGCGCGGCGGATTGTTTGCCTGGGTCATGGTAGCGAGGAGGTGTACTGCGATTTGCAGGAAGCCGGCCATGCTGCCAGGAGGGAATCCGGTGGCGCTGGCATGGCCAATTCGATGCAGCGTGCGGAGTGCGGCTATCCTGCTACAGAGAAGCGTGGCGCTGGTGTTGTGGACAGGGTGAGTGCCGATTGCGATGTCGTGGTGAGCACCGAAGTGGAGCAGGCCTTTTTCAAGCCCGTCACCCTGGTCAAATGGGCGGCGCGGATGCTCTGCCATGAGGGAATCCTGCTGATCCGGGTGCCGGATGAGCACTGGAGTCTGAAACAGCTCTTTTTCGCCGCGATGCAGTCTCTGCACAGGCATCGCTATCCAGTCTGGGACGATGAGCACATACAGTGCTGGTCACTCGACAGCCTGAAGCTGCTACTGGAATATCACGGCTTTGCCATCCTGGAGGTCATTGGCATCAGAAACCATCGACAGCGGCAGCATGGCACGATGCTGGTGGCCCGCAGGATAACGCATGCCGGAAGGGCGGATTGTCCGGGGCCCTGAGAGCAGGGTTGGGGGTTGGGAATGGCAATGTCGCGCGCGCCGGCTCTGTGCTGCCTGCTGTGGACTAGCCTTGAGCGGTGGCGTCCAGGCGCCCGGCTGGACAGGACACACCCGTGCCGCCCAGCCCGCAATAGCCACCGGGATTCTTGGCCAGATACTGCTGGTGATAGTCCTCGGCGTAATAGAACACGGACAGGGCGGCGATTTCGGTGCTGATCGGCCCGTGCCCGGCAGCGTTCAGGGCCTGCTGATAGGCGGCGCGACTGGCCAGCGCGGCGGCGTGCTGGGCGTCGCCATGGGTGTAAATCGCCGAGCGGTATTGCGTGCCGACATCGTGACCCTGGCGCATGCCCTGGGTAGGATCGTGTGACTCCCAGAACAGGCGCAGCAGTTGCTCATAGCCGATCCGGTCAGGATCGAAGATCACCAGTACCGCTTCAGCATGGCCGGTGCGACCGCTGCACACTTCTTCATAAGTCGGGTTGGGCGTGAAACCACCGCTGTAACCGACTGCGGTGTTGTAAACACCAGTCTGACTCCAGAACCGGCGTTCCGCGCCCCAGAAACAGCCCAGCGCGAATACGGCCTGCTCCAGACCGGCCGGAAACGGTGCCTGCAGTGGATGACCGTTAACAGCATGCCGCACCGGAACCGGCATGGGCGTCGCACGGCCCGGTAATGCTTCTTCTGGATGCGGAATCTGCAGCGTACGATGCAGCCATGACATGGGCATTCTCCTGACGGGATGGCAAATGGCCTTTTGGACCGTGGCCGGTTCACTGAGGTTCGGCGGCAATGCGCAGCCGGGCTTGCGACATCGCCCGGCACGGTCAATGCTTAGGGCTGCATTC
>RXIX01000121.1 GCA_003989075.1 Candidatus Competibacteraceae bacterium
GGTTTTTCGAGATGCGCCTGGGCGACTTCATGGCCGCGCCGAGCAGCCAGGGCCTGATCATTCTGGCCTCGCTGATGGCCATGCTGCTGCTGGCTCTGAGCCAGATCATCATGAACATGCAGCGCATCGAGCATGATTACGTCATGGCGCAACAGCGTCTGCAACAGGATATCACCCAGCGTGAGCAGGCCGAGACGGCATTGCGCGACAGTGAAAACCGGGTGCGGGCCAAGCTCGACAGCCTGCTCAGTCCCGAGGGTGATATTGGTGCGCTGGAACTGACCGATGTGATGGATATTCCGGCGCTGCAGGCGCTGCTGGACGATATCTACCGGCTGACCCCGATCAGCATGGCGATTCTCGATCTGCGCGGCCGGGTGCTGGTCTCGACCGGCTGGCAGGATATCTGTACGCAGTTTCACCGGGTTAACCCCCTCACCGCCCGCAACTGTCTGGAAAGCGATACCCAGCTTTCCCAGGGCATCGCGCCGGGCGCTTTCAAGTTCTACCGCTGCAAGAACCAGATGTACGACATGGCCACGCCGATCGTGGTCGGTGGGCGGCATCTGGGCAATCTGTTCCTCGGGCAGTTCTTTTTCAACGATGAACCGCCGGATCGCGAGATCTTCCGCGCCCAGGCCCAGCGTTACGGTTTTGATGAAGCGGCGTATCTGGCCGCACTGGAACGTACCCCGCGCTGGAACCGCGACACCATCCAGATCGCCATGACGTTCTATGCCCATCTTGTCGATCTGTTCTCCAATCTGAGCTACCGAAATATCCAGTTGGCGCGCAGCATGGTCGAGCAACAGCGGGCCGAAACAGCCTTGCGCGAGAGCGAGCAGAAATACCGCTTCCTCACCGAGAACATGAAGGATGTGGTCTGGATTCTCGATGCCGAAACGCTGTATTTCCGCTATGTCAGCCCCTCTGTGCAGCGTCTGCGCGGCTTCAGCGCCGAGGAGGTCATGGCCTCGCCGATGGATGAGGCCCTGACGCCGGAGGCCAGCGAGCTGCTCAGGGCGATGATCCAGGAGCGGGTTGCCGAACTGCGCAGCGGCCGCGCGTCATGGGATCAGTTTTACACCAACCTGGTGCCGCAGCCGTGCAAGGATGGTTCCACGGTCTGGACCGAAGTCATTACCCGCTATCTGATCAACCCCGACGCCGGCCGGGTCGAGGTGCATGGCGTGACCCGCGACATCAGCGAGCGCCGCCAGGCCGAAGCGGCGCTGCGCGAGAGCGAGGAGAGATTCCGCCTGGCCTTCGACAATGCCAATACCGGCATGTGTCTGGTGGATCTGCAGGGCCGGCTGCTGCAGGTCAATGCCAAGATGTGCGCCATCTTCGGCTATGGTAAGGCTGAGCTGGAGGCCATGACGGTCAATGATCTGGTGATACCCGAGGACACTGCCGTCAGTCCGCATTTCATTGAGGCAGCGGTCCATGGCGATTTCGATAGCACCACCTTTGAAAAACGCTATCGGCACCGGCAGGGGCATCTGATCTACGGACTGGTGTCTTCCTCGCTGGTGCGTGATGCGCAAGGGCAACCGCTGTACTTCATTTCCCAGGTGCTGGATATCAGCGAGCGCAAGCGCCTGGAGGCGGAATTGCGCGAGCAGGCGATCCGCGATCCACTGACCGGCCTGTTCAATCGCCGCTATCTGGATGAGACCCTGCCGCGCGAACTGAGCCGCTGCCAGCGTGGCGGCCAGCCGCTGAGTGTAGCCATGCTCGATCTGGACCACTTCAAGGATTTCAACGACAGCTACGGCCATGAGGCGGGCGACATCGTGCTGCGCGCCATCGGCGACCTGTTGCAAAAGTCGCTGCGCGCCGGCGATATCGCCTGCCGCTATGGCGGCGAGGAGCTGACCCTGATCCTGCCCGGAGCAACGCGGGCCGATGTCCAGCCGCGCATGGAAGATCTGCGCCAGGCAGTAGCGGATTTGCACCTGCATAGCCGCGCCGGCGCCTTGCCCACGATCACGGTTTCCATTGGCTTGACCGAGGCGGCCGATACCGATACCGATGCTGCAACCCTGCTGCTGCGCGCCGATGCCGCGCTGTACCGGGCTAAGCAGCAGGGCCGTAACTGCCTTGTATTCCTGGCCTGAAGGAACCGGCAGGGCCGCTACCCTCAGCTATGCTTTTCTGCAAAGCACCATGCTGGTTCACAGGCCGGATACGCGACCGGTAAGCGTTGACGCGGATGGCGCGGTTCTCTCTGCCGACTTTAAGGTTTTCCGGGTCATCCATGGCCGATCATCCTCAGGCATGCCCTAAAGAACCCGCACAGTGGTTGCGCTCCCGACCGTGGCTGGCCGCCGTGCTGGCTGCGGTCGTGGTGCTGGCACTGGGTTTGGGGGTGACGGTCGCGTTGTGGCACAACGCCCAGCGGCAGGTCGCGCAGAAGCTGGCGACGGAATTTCAGGGCTGGGCGGATAAGGTCGCCTACAGCATTGCCTATCGCCTGAACAGCCATGTGCAGATCCTGCGCGGTGTTATTGGCCTGTTCGATGCCTCGGAAACCGTCAGCCGCGAGGAATTCCGTCTCTATTTCAGTGCCCTGAACCTGGCTGAGCATTATCCGGGTATTCAGGGTATTGGTTTTTCCGTCTTTGTGCCTGCCGAGCAGAAGGCTGCACACATCGCTGCCGTGCGTGCGGAAGGCTTTGCCGATTACAGCATTCGCCCGGACGGCGAGCGGTCGTTTTATACCGCTGTGCTGTATCTGGAGCCGTTCAGCGGGCGTAACCTGCGCGCCTTTGGTTTCGACATGTCGCCTGAACCGGTGCGCTGGGCGGCAGCTGCGCGGGCCCGTGATAACGGCGAGGCGGCGCTATCGGGCAAGGTCATCCTGCAGCAGGAAACCGGCGTCGATGTCCAGGCAGGCTGTGTGCTGTTCATGCCGGTCTATCGTTCTGGCATGGCCCATGAGGATCGCGAGCAGCGCCGCGCCAGTCTGCTCGGCTGGGTTTACTCACCGCTGCGCATGCATGACCTGATGTCCAGCGTGCTGCGTACCGTCGAATTCGATGAATTGCGCACGGTGCTGAACGTAACCCTCTACGATGGTGAGCAGCGCTTGCCCGAGACTCTGCTGTTCACCCTGCAGCCGGTGGCAGCCACCGCCCAGGCCCGGTTCCAGATGATGCAGCAGTTGCGGTTTGGCGGTCATCCCTGGACCATGGTCGTCAGTTCCACCGCCGCTTTCGAGGCCCGGGCGCAGGATACAGAGGCACTGCTGATTGCCGTGGGGGGCGGTCTGGTCAGCCTGCTGCTGGCCGTGCTCAGTGGCCTGCTGATCCTGAATCACCGGCGCACCATCGCCAGCCTGCGCAGAACTGCCGAACTGCTGACCGCCCGCGAGCAGGCCGAGCAGGAATCCGCCCGGCGCGAGAATCTGCTGCGCAAGATCATTGAAATTCTCCCGGTCGGTCTGTGGATCGCCGATAAGGATGGCAAGCTGATCAGCGCCAATCCGGTTGGCCGGCATATCTGGGGCGCGCAACCACAGGTCGGGCCGGCCAGTTATGGCGTGTTCAAGGCGCGGCGCCTGCCCTCCGGCGAGCCGATCGGCGCCGATGACTGGGCGCTGCTGCACACTGTGCGCGAAGGGGTCACGGTGGTCGATGAGATGCTGGAAATCGAGACCTTCGACGGGCAAAAACGCATCATTCTCAACTACACCGCACCGGTGTTTGACGAGCAGGGCGCTCTCCAGGCTGCCATCGTGGTCAACCATGACATCAGCGAGCGCAAGCGTGCCGAGGCTGCGCTGCATTTCACGCAGGCAGTGGTCGACCGGATGAGTGACGCTGCCTTCCGGGCGCTGCCCAATGGCCGGCTGGTGTACGCTAATGCCGCCGCCTGCCAGATGCTCGGCTATACGCTCGATGAGCTGCTGGCACTGTCGATCCAGGACATCATTCCCGACTACGATGCGGGCGGTTTGCCGGCGCGCTGGCACGAATTGCGCCAGGTGCGGACGCTGCGCATTGAAAGCCAGCATCGCTGCAAGGATGGCACGATGATTCCGGTCGAAATCCATCTCGACTACATGGGGTTCGAGGGCGAGGAATACGCCTGCGCACTGGTCCATGACATCAGCGAGCGGCTGCGGATTGAGGCGATCCTGCGCGAGCAGGTGATGCGTGATCCGCTAACGGGCCTGTTTAATCGCCGCTATCTGGATGAAACGCTGCCGCGCGAACTGGTCCGCTGCCAGCGCAGCACCGAGCCGCTGACTGTGGCCATGCTCGATCTTGATCATTTCAAGGACTTTAACGACAGCTACGGTCATGAAGCCGGCGATGCCGCCCTGCGTGCTATCGGCGACCTGCTGCAACAGTCCCTGCGCGCTAGCGATATCGCCTGCCGCTACGGTGGCGAGGAATTGACCCTGATTCTGCCCGGCGCGCCATTGATCGATGCCTGGCCACGGATGGAAGCGCTGCGCCATGCGGTGGCGGATTTGCAGTTGCGCGACCGTTCCGGTGCACTGCCTGCGATCACCGTTTCCATTGGTCTGGCCGAGGCAACAGCGGATATTGATACCGCTGCCATTCTGCTGGCGCGCGCCGATGCCGCGCTGTATCAGGCTAAACAGCAGGGCCGCAACCGGGTCGTATGCGCGGAGATATAGATATGTTCAAGCGTGGGCGGCACATCTGTTGTGGGTTTTTACTCCTCCTGAGCGGCATCAATCCCGGCCTGGCGGTGGAACAGGTGACGCTGCAATTACGCTGGATGCATTCCTTTCAATTTGCCGGTTATTACATGGCCAGGGAAAAGGGCTATTACCGGGATGCGGGACTGGCGGTCCAGTTCCTGGAAGGCGGTCCTGCTGTTGATGGTATTGGTAATGTGCTGCAGGGCAGGGCTGATTTTGGTGTGGCCAGCAGCGAGCTGGTTCTGGTGCGCGAGGCCGGCAAGCCGGTAGTGGTTCTGGCCAGCATTTTTCAGCATTCTCCCTATATGCTGATGGTCCGCGATGAATCAGGCATTCGCTCGCCACATGATCTGATTAATCAGCAGGTTCTGCTTGGTCCGGAAAACCGTGCCGTCGAACTGCGTGCCATGCTGGTCAATGAAGGCGTCGATCTAAAACAGATCAGAATAGTGCCACCACCGTTAACACCGGAAAAGCTGCGCGATCCGGCAATCAGTGCCATCAGTGGTTACATTAGCAATGAGCCTTTTCAATGGCGGCAATTGGGTGTCCGCTATCACCTGCTCAAGCCGATTGACTACGGCATTGATTTTTATGGCGATAGCCTGTTTACCACCGAATCGCGCATCGCCCGGCAGCCGGAACAGGTGAAGGCATTCATTCGCGCCAGTCTTGAGGGCTGGCGCTATGTATTCGACCATCCCGAGGAAACGATCGTGCTGGTCGAGCAGAAATACAATGGCGGCCAGCGCAGCCACGATCATCTGCTGTATGAATACAGCACCCTGAAGGAACTGATTTATCCGGAACATATTCCCATCGGTCAGATGAATCCGGGGCGCTGGTATTCGATCGCTAAAGTTTATGCTGCACTGAACCTGATTGATCGGATCAGCAATATGGACGGATTTGTCTACAATCCGGAAAAATACCTGCTCAGGGAACATGAAAAGCTGCGCGATTATCTGGTGTTAGGATTGATGTTGTTTTTTTTTACACTATTTCTGTTTTTTGTCTGGAGTCGGTCGCTACGCAAAGCAGTGAGCATGAAGACCCATGAATTGTCATCCGAGATAGAACATCGCAAGGATGTCGAGACTCTTTTACAAAATAACCTGAAAAAATACGAGGTCCTGTTTAATTCCTTTCCGCTGGGCATCACCGTATGCGACCCAAATGGCAAGGTGCTCGAAACCAATCCAAAATCCGAAATCCTGCTTGGCCTTTCAGCCCGTGACCATCAGCAATACACAATTGATAGCGAGCACTGGCGCATCATTCGCCAGGATGGCTCGCCGATGCCGGCCGCGGAATGGGCAAGTGTCCAGGCGCTGCGGCAAAGACGCCTGGTGGAAAATGTGGTCATGGGCCTGATTAAACCGAATGCTGAAATCATCTGGCTCCATGTCACCGCTGCACCGCTGCCGCTGGCCGGCTATGGTGCAGTGATCGCCTATCACGATGTCAGTGACCGCAAGCGCGCCGAGGACGAGATTCGCCGCCTGAATGCCGAACTGGAGGATCGGGTTCGTGAGCGCACTGCGCAACTGGAAGCGGCCAATCAGGAACTGGAATCCTTTGCCTATTCAGTTTCGCATGATCTGAAGGCCCCGTTGCGCGGCATTGATGGCTACAGCCGCCTGCTGTTGGAAGATCATGAGGAGCCGCTGGATGCTGAACGCCAGCAGTTTTTGCGCAACATCCGGGCTGGTGTGTTGCAGATGCACGCCCTGATCAATGACCTGCTGGCCTATTCGCGCATGGAGCGGCGCACCCTGCATTGTGATCTGCTGGATCTGCGGGCGCTGCTGGCCGGGATCGTAGCCGATTACGCGGCGGAGATTGAGCGGCAGGGGGCCACGGTGCGGCTGGCGCTGCCGCCGAAACTGCAGGTGCGCGCTGATCTGGACGGACTGCGTCAGGCGCTGCGTAATCTGCTGGATAACGCGCTCAAGTTTGGTCGCGCCGGTGTGCCGGTTGAAGTGGAGATGGGGGGCCGGGCGGGTGAAGGCGTAGTGACGCTGTGGGTGAAGGACAACGGCATTGGCATTGATCCGCGTTTTCACGAGCGTATCTTTGAGATCTTCCAGCGTCTGCAGCGTGCTGAGGATTATCCGGGTACCGGGATTGGTCTGGCGATTGTGCGCAAGGCGCTGCAGCGCATGGGCGGACGGGTGTGGATCGAGAGCGCGGCCGGTCAGGGCACCACCTTTTTCCTGGAGCTGCCGGCATGAAAGGTCATATTTTGCCTGGTATCCTGCTGCTCTTAATGGTGACCGATGCCCAAGCGCTGGAAAACGTCGTGCTGCAATTGCGCTGGGATCATCAATTCCAGTTTGCTGGTTACTATGCGGCGCAGTGGCAGGGCTATTACCAGGAGGCTGGATTCGCAGTTGAAATCCGCTCCGCCGTTACGCCCGAAGGCAGGATCATCAGTGCGACGCAGGAAGTTGCCCAAGGCCGGGCGGATTTCGGCGTGGGTGCCGCGGATATTCTGATTGCCCGGGATCAGGGTATTCCGCTGGTGGTTCTGGCGTCGATTTTTCAGCAAAGCGCGGCGGGCTTTTATGCGAATGAAGAGACCCAGCTTCAATCGCCCGCAGACCTGCTCAATCTGCGGGTAGCGCGCCGGGTTAATGATCTTATCGATGTCGAGCTGCAGGCGATGCTGCTTTCCGAGGGCATTGATCCGCAGAAAGTAATACCCTATCCGCATGAGTCTGGCGTGGAACATTTTGTATCAGGTCGCGTTGATGTCATACCTGGATATCGAATTAACCTGCCTTATGCGTTGGCGAAAAGAGATATCCGGTTTAAGGTTCTGCGTCCGATTAACTATGGAATCGATTTTTACGGAGATTCCCTGTTTACTCTGCGTAGCAGGATTGATCGTGATCCGGAAGGGGTGCAGCGCTTTGTGCAGGCGACGCTGAAAGGCTGGGTGTATGCCTTGTCGCATGCGTATCAGATCGCGGACCGTATTGCCGATGAACTGCCGCGCAACGATAAGTCAGTGAGCGGAAATCTGCGTGAATATAATCGCTTCCAGATTGATGGCGTGATCAGTTTGGCCTTGTTTGGGGTGGTTGAAACTGGCCATGTCAATGCAAATCGCTGGTTTCACATGTACCAGTTGATGCGTGGGATCGGCATTTTGAAAAATCCGCTCAATATGGATGATCTGGTTTTTGATCCGGAAAAGATGCGGCGTGAAAAAGAAGCCCGGATGTTTGCAATCCTGGGGAATCTTTTCTATGGCTTTGTTGGAGTGACCCTGCTCATTCTGATGTGGAGTTTCATGCTGCGTCGCATGGTCAAGAAAAAAGCTAATCAGTTACGTGAAGTCAATCAAAGGCTGGATCAGGATAATGTGGCTCTGCGCAAGATGGAAACCTTGCTGAGGCAGAGTGAAAATCAATATCGCCTTTTGAATGTTGATCTGGAAGCGCGAATCCACGAGCGCACTGCGCAACTGGAAGCGGCCAATCAGGAACTGGAAACCTTTGCCTATTCGGTTTCGCATGATCTGAAGGCGCCGCTGCGCGGCATTGACGGCTACAGCCGCCTGCTGTTAGAGGATCACGAGGAGCCGCTGGATGCCGAACGCCAGCAGTTTTTGCGCAACATCCGGTCTGGTGTATTGCAGATGCACGCCCTGATCAATGACCTGCTGGCCTATTCGCGCATGGAGCGGCGCGCCCTGCATTGTGATCTGCTGGATCTGCGGGTGCTGCTGGCTGG
>RXIX01000122.1 GCA_003989075.1 Candidatus Competibacteraceae bacterium
CAGTTACAGTAATAACTGGGTGGGTCGCTACCACGCCCTGGATTCCGAGGTGACGGTGATTGACGTCAATCCCTCGATCGCCTACCGGGTCAATGACAACCTGTCGCTGGGTTTTGGTGTCAGTGCCCAGTATGCGGATGCCAAGCTGACGCAGGCGCTGTTCAATCCCTTCACGCCGTTCACCAAGGACGGCTATGCCGAAGTCAAGGGTAACGACTGGAGTTTTGGCTTTAACTTGGGCGCTACCTATGAGTTCGATCCCGACACCCGGGTTGGCCTGAGCTACCGCTCACAGGTCAAGCACACCCTGGAAGGCGATCGCAGCATCAGCAACTACATCCCCGGTCGCAACGGCACGGTGAGTGCCGAGGTTGACTGGACCGCGCCGGACTGGGCGGCCCTGGCCGCCTACAAGCGCCTTAATCCACAATGGGCGGTGATGGCCAGCGTGCGCTGGACCAACTGGAGTACATTCCAGAATCTGGATCTCAAATACGCCGATGGCAGTTCGACCCTGATCGAGGAAAACTGGGAGGACAGCTGGTCCTTCAACATCGGTGTCAGCTACGACTACACCAGCGACTGGACCTTCCGCGCCGGCTACGTCTATGACCAGACGCCGATTTCCTCAGCCGAGTTCACCACGCCGCGCATTCCCGACGCCAATCGCAATGCGTTTGGTCTGGGCTTCAGCTATCACCCGGACAAGCAGTTGTCGGTCGATTTTGGCTACATGTACATCGATTTCGAGGATGCCAGTTCCGACAACACCATCAACCTGATTCCATCGCCGGCCGGCCTGATCACCGACACGCTGCGGGTGGATTACAGCGGTTCGGGTAACCTGGTCGGTCTGCAGGCGAGCTATCGGTTTTAAAGTATTTTAAAAATCGACGCTTAGCCAAATCGGCAAAGCCGGGGCGCAAGCTCCGGCTTTATTTTTGTCCTGCGCAATGTGAAAACCGGAAAAACCGGCGGTTTCGCCGCGTGTTTCGACAGACCGACGAGAGGACATTCACGCATGAGTAACGCAGCATCGATCCGCCGGGTGGCGGTTCTGGGCGCGGGTGTGATGGGCGCGCAGATTGCCGCTCATCTTGCCAACGCCGAAGTGCCGGTGGTGTTGTTCGACCTGCCGGCCAAGGACGGTGATCCCAACGGGATCGTGACCAAGGCCATTGCCAGCATGGTCAAGCTCAGTCCGGCGCCGTTCGCGGTCAAGGAGCGCGCCGAACTGATCAAGCCCGCCAACTACGACCAGCATCTGGAAGAACTGCGCAGCTGTGATCTGCTGATCGAAGCCATCGCCGAGCGCCCGGACTGGAAGGCTGATCTGTACAGGAAGATCACGCCCTATCTGAATGAGCGGGCGATTCTGGCCACCAATACCTCCGGCCTGCCGCTGAGCCTGCTGGCGGAATCGGTCCCGGAAGCGGTGCGGTCGCGCTTCTGTGGCATCCATTTTTTCAACCCGCCGCGCTACATGGCGCTGGTGGAGCTGATTCCCTGCCAGGCCACTGATCCGGCGATTCTTGATCTGCTGGAAACCTTCCTGGTCAGCAGCCTCGGCAAGGGCGTGATCCGCGCCAAGGACACCCCGAACTTCATCGCCAACCGCATCGGCGTGTTTTCGATGGCGGCGACCATGCACCACACCGCGGCCTTCGGTCTGGGCCTGGATCTGGTGGACGCGCTGACCGGTCCGGCTATTGGCCGGCCCAAGAGCGCCACCTATCGCACCGCCGATGTGGTTGGCCTGGATACCCTCGGTCATGTGATCAAGGGCTCGGCGCTGGCGCTGCAACAGGATCCGTGGCGGTCGTATTTCAAGGCGCCGGTCTGGCTGAGCACGCTGATCGAAAAGGGCGCTTTGGGCCAGAAGACCAAGATGGGCATCTACGCCAACAAGGGCAAGCAGGTGCTCGATCCGGCTGCTGGTGCCTACGTTGATGCCGGCGCCAAGCCTGACGAGGCCGTGCAGGCGATCCTCAAGATTCGCAATCCCGCCGAAAAATTCGCTGCACTGCGCGCTAGCAGTCACCCGCAGGCACAGTTCCTATGGGCGATTCAGCGCGACGTGTTCCATTACGCGGCGGTGCTGCTGGCGGAGATCGCTGATACCGCCCGCGATATCGACTTCGCCATTCGCTGGGGCTTTGGCTGGAGCATGGGTCCGTTCGAGATCTGGCAGGCAGCCGGCTGGCGGCAGGTCACGGCCTGGATCGAGGAAGACATTGCTGCGGGCAAGACCATGGCGGCGGTGGCGCTGCCGGCCTGGGTCAAGCAGGTTGATGGCGTGCATCGGCCCGAAGGCTCCTATTCGGCGGTGGAAGATGCCTACAAGCCGCGGTCCGCGCTGCCGGTTTACCAGCGCCAGTTCTATCCCGAGCAGGTGCTGGGCGAAGCGCCGCACCGCTATGGTGAGACGGTGTTTGAGAATACCGGCGTGCGGCTGTGGACCACGGGCGATGGCATCGGCGTGCTCAGCTTCAAGAGCAAGATGCATGTGATCGGTGACGACGTGCTCGACGGGGTGCTGGAAGCGCTGCAGATCGCCGAGCAGACGTTCGACGGTCTGGTGCTGTGGCAGACCGAAGCTCCGTTCAGCGCCGGCGCCAATCTGGCCCAGGCGGTGCCGGTGGTGCTGGCTGGCGATTGGGTTACCTTCGAGAACACCGTCGCCAAGTTCCAGCAGACCACTGCCGCGCTGCGCTATTCGGCGATTCCAGTGGTGGCAGCGGCGCAGGGCTTGGCGCTGGGGGGTGGCTGCGAGTTCCTGATGCACTGCGACCGGGTGGTTGCGGCGCTGGAAAGCTATATCGGCCTGGTCGAGGTCGGCGTCGGTCTGATGCCGGCGGGCGGCGGTTGCAAGGAATTCGCCCTGCGCGCGGCCAACGAAGCCAAGGGCGGCGATCTGCTGCCGTTCCTGCGCCCGTATTTCGAAGCGATGGCGATGGCCAAGGTGTCGCGCAGCGCCGAGGAGGCCAAGCAACTGGGCCATCTGAAAGCCTCCGATATCATCGTATTCAACGTCAACGAACTGCTGTACGTAGCTAAGGCCCAGGTGCGGGCGCTGGCCGAGACCGGCTACCGGCCGCCGCAGCCGCGCCGGATTCGTGTCGCCGGGCGCACCGGCATCGCCGCCTGCCAGATGGCGCTGGTCAACATGCGCGATGGCGGTTTCATCTCCGCCCATGACTACCGGCTGGGCCTGAACATCGCCGAGGCGCTGTGCGGTGGCGATGTCGATCCCAATTCGATGGTTGATGAGGCGTGGCTGCTCGGTCTGGAGCGCAAGGCCTTTGTCGAACTGGCCAAGACGCCGCTGACCCAGGCGCGCATCGAGCAGATGCTCAAGACCGGCAAGCCGCTGCGTAACTGATTGACGGGAGAAGATTTGATGAGCAAGCACATCCAGGACGCCTACATTGTCGCCACCGCGCGCACACCGGTGGGCAAGGCGCGCGGCATGTTTCGCAACACCCGCCCGGACGATCTGCTGGCCCACGTACTGCGTGGGGTAGTGGCGCAGTGTCCGGGGCTGGATCCGCACATGATCGGCGATGTGATCGTCGGCTGCGCGATGCCGGAAGGCGAGCAGGGCATGAACGTGGCACGTATCGGCCTATTGCTGGCTGGTCTGCCGGACAGTGTGCCGGGTCTGACCATCAACCGTTTCTGTGCCTCGGGCGTGCAGGCGGTAGCGCAAGCCGCTGACCGCATTCGCCTGGGCGAGGCGGATGTGATGATCGCCGCCGGCACCGAGACCATGACCATGATCCCGATGGGCGGCAATAAGATTGCCCTCAATCCGGCGGTATTCGCCACCGATGAGAACGTGGCGATTGCCTATGGCATGGGTCTGACCGCCGAGAAGGTGGCGCAGGAATGGAAAATCTCCCGCGAGGATCAGGATACCTTTGCGGTGGAAAGCCATCGCCGCGCGGTGGCGGCGATCGCGGGTGGTGAATTCCGTCAGGAAATCCTGCCCTATACGGTGGTCGAGCGCAGCGCGGACAGCCGGACTTTGCAGGTACGGGTTCGTGAGCGGCTGGTAGAGAATGATGAAGGGCCGCGACCGGACAGCAGCATGGCCGGCCTGGCCAAGCTCAAGCCGGTATTCGCCGCGCGTGGCAGTGTGACCGCAGGCAACAGTTCGCAGATGAGCGATGGCGCCGGCGCGGTGGTGCTGATGAGCGAGCGCATGGTCAAGCAGTTGAATCTGACGCCGCTGGCGCGCTTTGTCAGTTATGCGGTAGCCGGGGTACCGGCGCGGATCATGGGTATTGGTCCGATCGCGGCGATTCCCAAGGCGCTGGATCTGGCCGGTCTGAAGAAGGATGACATCGACTGGTTCGAGCTGAACGAGGCGTTCGCGGCGCAGAGTCTGGCGGTGATGCGTGATCTGGAGCTGGATCCGGTCAAGGTCAATCCGCTGGGCGGGGCGATCGCGCTTGGCCATCCGCTGGGCGCAACCGGGGCGATCCGTACCGCAACCCTGGTGCATGGCATGCGCCGCCACGGCAAGAAGTACGGTATGGTGACCATGTGCATCGGTACCGGCATGGGCGCGGCGGGCGTGTTCGAAGCGCTGTAATGCAATGAAGTGAATCTGATGAGGGCGGCGCTGGCCGTCTGATATCGGCACACAGGCCCGCTGGTTTCCGCCAGTGGGCCTGCTGGTTTCTGGAGTGTGCCAAGCGGACCCGAGTGCCCGCGTGGGGTGGATGCGATCGCTGTGAGAGTTGATCAGTCCCGGTTGCAGTACCAGTATGTTGGATATGTCGGGTGCAGCGGTTCGATGGTGAGATTGGCGCCCCGCAGTTTTCCGACCTGGCGCATGACGTGATTGTCGAAGGGGAACTCGGGGCGCGTTCCAGACACCGTTCCCCAGTAGCCAAAACCCTGATCCAGACGGATCAGCCCGCTTGCGCTGTCGCTCCAAGCCAATGTGAGTTCCCGGGCATGGGGCACGGTGCGGAGAGTCGCCTCATGCCATGCGAATCCCGGCCAGTTTTCCTGGAACCAGTGTTCGACCGTCTGCCGGCGATCCTCGCCATCCCGCCAATCGTGGAAAAACAGCCGGGGCGAATCCATGCTGGAGCGCTGCAACTCGGCGGTGTTGACCTGAATGGTCGTGGCCGGTGTCAGGCCGCCCGGATAGCGGGCCAGGCCTTGCAACAGGCCATGAAGCAGCAGCAGGTTGAGCGGCGAACGCAAATAGCGGTCGGTGTAGCGCACGGCTTGCAGGGGCGTGGCGCGGTGCAGGCGCTCGGCCAGCCAGGGCACCTGTGTTTCCAGCAGAGTCCAGGCGCGTTCGCCAAAGGTATCGGAAGGCCCATTGAGTTCGGTGGTGATGGTCAAAGTGCTCAAACCTGACATGACGGGGCGCAGTTCTTCCAGTGTCAAACGCCGCCACGATGCCGGTAACGGTGACAGCGGTTGCGTTTCGGCGGCTCTGATGAACGGACCACCGGTCTGACCACCTCCCCAAAGCGGGCCGGGCAGCAACGCACTGAACTCGCGCGCTGCCCAGCGCACACGCTGATCCAGACTGCCGAGCTCCAGAATCAGCGGCAAATGTGCACTTGTCGCCGGACTCGCAGCAGGGATGCGGTACAGTTCGGCACCGCTGTAGGCGGTCAGTGCGGCCAGTTCGTTGCGCTGGCTGGTGTTCAAGGCATCCAGGTCCGCCGCCGAAGCGAGCAGGCGCACCTTGATGCCGGCCTGTCGCCAGCGCCCCAAGGCGTCGCGCAATCGCCAGGCCAGCGGTTCCCAGTCCGGCGTCGCGCCGCCCAGATAAATCCGCAGTTCACTGACTTCCAGTCGTTGTCCTTCGCGGTTCAGTGCCAGGGTGAGCGGTTCCATTTCCAGTTGGCTGCTGGTTCCGAAGGCCCGCAGTTCCTCCGGCAATTCCAGCGCGGCCAGGAAGTCCGTCGCCAGCAAAGCGATGGCAGCATGGCGGTTGAGATGATCCCGGTGGTGTTGCGTGTCATGGGTCAGCAGGCAACTTTGACAGGCGGTATCGCAGTCGCGCGGGCATTCCAGCAGCGCGCGGGTTTGGCGCAGCAGTTCGGGCAGGTGCGGGGCGGTTTGACTGACATAGCCCGCGCCGCCGGTGGCTGTGTCGTAGAGATACAGGGAGTACGTCGCTTCCTGGTGCTCCACGGTGCGGCTGGGCGCCGCCACTACACCGACCTCGGCTTCCTCAATCCCCAGCGTCATGCACAAGGCGCGGCGCAGGGCCACCGCCAGCGTGTAAGCGGTGGTCTGGTCAATCGGCTTGCCGGCGAGGTCGCGCGGTTGCAATTCAAATACTTCGGTATGCGTGGCGATGCCCAGTCGCACGTTGGGCTGAATCGCCCAACTGGCTTCATGGTTGCCCGGGCAAAGTTGTTCCCGATCATTGAGACGCCCGCCGCGCAGACGTTTGTGATCCTTGAGCGCCGGCGGTAAGAAACCCTGTTCGTGTTCCGAATCGGCCCGCCCACAACGCAGACACAGCGCGTAGCCTTTGCCATGCAAGCCATCGCTGTAATGGAACAGCGAACCCTGTGCGGTCGTTCGGTAGCAGCCCAGGGCTGAATTGGGCAAGGGCATCCAGTCCGCGCCTTCCAGTGAAATCAGCGGATCGCGCACCGGGATGTATTGCGGGAGCGTGATGTCGTTGTGGGGCTTGTCGCGGAGGTCTACGGCGAAACCGGCCGGCTGGATGTAACGATAGCGGGTGCGCTTGTCAAGCGTCGCTCCACAATGCGGGCAGCGCTCCGGCTTGGCAAGTCGCGTTCCGTTGTGGCCGCATTTCCGGCAGCGCCAGGCCCAGCGCAGATTCTGAATTTCCGGCTCAGCTTCGGCTGCAGCCGGAATCTGCCAGTTCAGGGTCACGCCGCCGCTGCGATAAACCCGCCCATCCAGCACGGTATCGGTGCCTGGCGCATAGTCGCGGATGGCGATGGTAAGGTGGCGACTGGGGTAACCCGCCCGGCGCGAGCGGTTGTCTTCGCGCTCGCTGTTACCGCTCTTCTGCTTCAAATTTTCTACTGTCGTGGTGACGAATGGCACGACATCGGTGGGAAAACCGTAGCTGGGCAGGAATCCCAGATTGGCCAACACGTTCAGTAGATATTCCTCGCGCAGGCGCTCTAACTGCATCGCGACAGCCTGTTCCGGTTTGCTATTGCCCTCGCGGGTTGCAACGACTGTTTGCTGATCCAGCAGCGCGTCCAGTTCGCGCCGCCAGCGTTCGGCCACCCGGCGCATAGCCTGGGCAGTGCGGACCAGCAGGTACGCGGCTGATCGGCCCTCCAGCACGGTGCGATGGGTCAGGGCAATCAGCCCTTCGGCCATTGGGTCAGTGGACGGCGCGTCCTCGCACCAAGCAGCGAAACGTTCGCAAGGCGCTGAAGTAGCTGCATCGGTCGATTCAAAGAACCAGCCGGTGTGCAGGCGGCGAATATCGGGCGTGCGGTCGCGCAGAAAAGCAGCCAGTGCCAGGGCGTTCAGGTGGCGTTGCACGATGGGTTCGCTGTGCAGGGCGACCCGTGGCAGGCTCAGCCGGGTGGTGAATGGCCAAAGCGGATTTTGAAACACCGCTTCGCCCTGGGGCGTGGCTTTGCACAGGGTAAAGCTCAGGGCAACGGTTTCACCCCGGCGTCCGGCCCGCCCGGCCCGTTGCAGGAAATTGGCTGGATGCGGTGGCACATTGTTCATGGCGACAGCGGTCAGGCCGCCGATGTCTACGCCCATCTCCATGGTGGTGGAACAGCTCAGCAGATTGATCTGGCCGGCCTTGAACGCGGTTTCACGACGGGTCAGCTCCAGACCGTCGATTTGCGCCGAGTGTTCCATGATGCGAAGGTAGCGGCGATGCCGGGCCAGGCGGTCGCTGAGATCGGGCCACGCACCCATGTTCCGCAAGGTATGAACCTGCGGATCGGATTCCAGCCAGGCATCGGCTGCTTCGGGATTACGACCCAGCCAGAATGGATATGGAACACGGGGCATCGCCACCCGCTGGCATCGGGTCAGCGTCTCGGGTGCGGGCAGCGCCGGCAAATAGGGCGTGGTCTCGCGGAAAGCCACCGGCAACAGTCGGCGGGTCATCGGGCAGAACCAGGCTTCGCGCACTTCGGTCAGCACGGCCTGCTTGTCCAGTTCCAACTGAAAGCCGTTTTCGGTCTGGGAAAGCAGTGGACGGATGCCGTACCAGATGGCAATGAGCATTTCTTCAATCTGGCTGCGCTGTTCGGCATCGTCAATATCCAGGCGAAATACATGACCAAGCAGGCGAATCAGCCGGTTGCGTTTGGCTTGAGATGAACGGGCTGAAGGCCAGGAGCGTTGAATTTTCCGGTTGGTAATTGGCGTACCCGGTGTAAGCAGGACGCTGGGACGACTTGAATACCCGAACCA
>RXIX01000123.1 GCA_003989075.1 Candidatus Competibacteraceae bacterium
GGTACCACCATCACTGAATTCATCATTGAAGAACAGCGGCACGTCAAGGGTGCTTCCGGTGATTTCACCTCGTTGATCAATGACATCGTCATCGCCTGCAAGGCCATCGCCAGCGCCGTGCGCTACGGCAGCCTGGTGGGTGTGCTCGGCACCGCCGACACGGAAAACATCCAGGGCGAAACCCAGAAAAAGCTCGACGTCATCTCCAATAACCTGTTCATCAAGCGCAACGAATGGGCCGGGCACGTCGCCGCCATGGCCTCCGAGGAGATGAACGACGTTTATCACCTGCCGATGCAATACCCGCGCGGCAAATACCTGCTGGTGTTCGATCCGCTCGACGGCTCCACCAACACCGACGTCAACGGCGCGGTCGGCACCATCTTCTCGATCCTGCGCCGGCCCGATGGCGCGACCGGCGAACCGACCGAGGATGATTTCCTGCAACCGGGCGCGCGCCAGGTCTGCGCCGGCTATGCCCTGTATGGGCCGTCCTCGATGATGGTTCTGACCACCGGCCACGGGGTGAACGGCTTCACCCTCGACCAGCGCATTGGCGAATTCATTCTCACCAATCCCAACATGCAGATTCCCGAGGACACTCAGGAATTCTCGATCAATTCCTCGTACATGCGCTTCTGGGATCCGCCGGTGCGCCGCTACATCGACGAATGCCTGGCCGGCAAGGAAGGTCCGCGCAAGAAGGACTTCAACATGCGCTGGGCCGGGGCAATGATCGCCGACGTGCATCGGGTACTGTGTCGGGGTGGCGTGTTCCTGTATCCGATCGACCGCAAGATTCGCTCCAAAAACCAGGAAGGCAAGCTGCGCCTGCTGTATGAAGCCAATCCGATGAGCTTCATCGTCGAACAGGCCGGCGGCCTGGCCACCACCGGCACGCAGCGCATTATGGAACTGCAGCCGAGTGGCCTGCATCAGCGCTGCCCGGTCATCATGGGCTCGAAGAACGAAGTCGAGCGCATCATTTCCTATCATCTCGACGCCCAGTAAATCCCGCAACGCCTGGCCCCGTGCACCCCGGTCGGGATGCGCGGGAGATGATTCCTGCAGTGTCCGGATTCTGCGGCAAAGGTCCGGTGTGGTGCATGCTGGACCGCCACCGATCGGTTTCAGGTGACAGCCACGAAAGCCCCGACTATTAAA
The DNA here is from genome assembly GCA_003989075.1 of Candidatus Competibacteraceae bacterium. Taxonomy (GTDB): domain Bacteria; phylum Pseudomonadota; class Gammaproteobacteria; order Competibacterales; family Competibacteraceae; genus RXIX01. The sequence goes on from RXIX01000123.1 coordinate 1,165, forward strand.
AAATATTACATTTGCCGACCACCCGAACCAACTCAAAAGCCGCACGCCACCACGGTCAGCACGCCACCGGGAAAGATGCACCATGGAATCGAAACCGACCCTGCCCGACTCGCTCGCCGGCAAGTTGCAGCGCATCGAGGATCTTGCCGAAAAGCTGGTTTACCTGAAGTGGAGCCGTGAATTCTTTGTGCTACTGCTGCGCGCCACTCAGGACATTCTGACCCTGGCGCGGCCGCATGCCGCCTGCCGCCGCATCACGGTGCTGGCCGAGCGCCTCGAACAGCAGGTCAGCACCTGCCTGGAACAGGGCACGCTGCCTGCAGGTCCCGACCGGGAACGCCTGATTGCCGTGGTCGATGCCCTGTGCCGGGCCGCAGCAACCCTGGATGAAGCCGCGCCCGCGCCCGAAGCCGGCACGATCCGTCCGACCGAGGCCCTCACCCGGCCGCTGTTCTCGCGCTGGGAGACCGGCGCCCGCCTGCCTGCAAACCCGGTGGCCGAACCGGTCACACAGACCATCTGGCTGGTTGCGCCCGACACGCAGCGCGATCTGGCGCGCAAGATCGAGCAGCGTGGCAGCTTTCAGGTGCGGCAGTTGGCCAGCCTCAATGCGGTGCAGGATGCACTGGGCCGCCGTGATCCGGCGCCCGTGGCTCTGATCATCGATCTGGACGATATCGCCTCCAGCCCGGCAACGCTGGCCCAGCTTGATGCCGCGCGCCAGCATCTGACGCCGCAGGTTCCACTGCTGTTCCTCGGCGATCGCGGCGACATTACCGCCCGGCTGGATGCAGTCAAGGCCGGTGGCGCAGGCTATTTCCTCAAACCGGTGGACCTGCCACTGCTGCTCGATGCGCTGGATGAACGGGTGATCCGGCCTCTGGAACAGCGGGTGCTGATTATCGATGACAGTCTGCCGGTGGCCCGCGAACTGGCCCGCTGGCTCGAAGGCCGCGGTATGGTCACCCAGGTGCTGGCCCAGCCGCTGCTGATCCTGCAGGCCCTGTCCAATTTTCAGCCCAGTCTGGTGCTGCTGAGCCTGGATCTCAAGGAAGTGGATGGGCTGGCGCTGGCCCAGGCGCTGCGCCAGCACGAGCGCTTTCGCGAGCTGCCGCTGATTCTGCTGTCGGCGCGCAGTGATCCTGGCCCGGATCTGGCCATGGCGGATCTGAGTGGCGAAGTGCTGCTTGGTCGTCCACCCAACCCGGAATTGCTGCTGGCGGCCAGCGCCCGGCGCCTGCGCCAGGCACACAGCCTGCACGGCAAGCTGAGCCAGATCAGCCATCGCGATACCGTCAGCGGCCTGTACAACCGCCCCTATTTCCTCACCCAGTTGGAGCGGGCGCTGGTTGCTACCGCCGCCAATGCCCAGCCGACCGCTGTGATGCTGGTGGCGCTGGATAATCTGCGCACCATCGAGAACAGCGATGTCGCCGCTGCCGATGACCTGCTGGAACAGGCTGCGCGCCGGCTGCGCGCTATCCTTGGAGAGGGACCGGTCGCGGCGCGCTTTGGCGATGCCGTGTTCACCGTGCTACTGGGCTTTGATAGCCAGAACACTCTGCTGACCGTAGCGCACGCTGTGCAGAATGCGCTGGAAAAACCGCCCTACGCGCTGAGTATTGGCGAGACCGCGCTGCAAACCAGCATCGGGATCAGCATCGCCAGCACGGCGATGTCGGAAACCGCCACTCTGATCCAGCAGGCGGATCTGGCCTGCAGTATGGCCCGCGACAGCAAGGACACCCGCATCCATGTCCATCATGGGCAGCGCGCTGATCTGGAAGCGGATAACCCGCGCCAGCGGCATCTGCTGGAGGAGATCCGTGAAGCCGTACAGCAGCAGCGCATGAACCTGCTGTTCCAGCCGATCGTCAGCCTGCGCGGTGATGCTGCCGAGCGCTACGAGGTGCTGCTGCGCATGCGCAACCGCGAAGGCTGGGAGCTGCTGCCGGAAACGGTGTTTACCCTGGTGCGCCGCCACCGCATCGGCATGGTGCTGGACCGCTGGGTGATTGCCCATTCGATCCGTCTGCTGCGCGAGCGGCAGATGCACGGCCGCGCCACGATTCTGTTCATCAACATCTCGCCCACGATTCTGCAGGATGAGGAATTGCTCGACTGGCTGCAAAGCGGCCTGCACAAGACCGGCGTACCGGCCTCCAGTCTGGTATTCGAGCTCACCGAGAGCACCGCCGAAGTGCATCGCCAGGCACTGTTGCCGGTGTTGCAGCGCCTCAAGGATATGGGCTGTGGCCTGTCGCTGGATCGTTTCAGCGGTCATGCCCGTTCTCTGGCCCTGGTCCAGCATCTGCGCGCCAACTACGTCAAGCTTGACGGCAGCTTTACCCAGGATCTATCCAAGGACAAGCATCGCCAGCAGCAACTATCCGATCTGAGCCGTCAGCTGGCTACGCTCGGCGTGACCGTGATCGTCACCGGCATCGAGGATGCCATCACCATGCCGGTGCTGTGGTCCTGCGGCATCGACTATGTACAGGGCTTTTTCCTGCAGCGGCCGCACACGGCGATGAACTATCGCTTTGAACAGGTTGATTCGTGACTGCGGCACTGCGCATCGACCCGGCCAGCGGGCTGCTGGCCGGTGTCCGCTACCAGCCCTCGCCGAACCGCGATGCGCGGCCACCGGACATGCTCGCCGACCTGATCGTGGTACATGGCATCAGCCTGCCGCCGGGCGAATTTGGCGGACCGTGGATTGATGCGCTGTTCACCAATTGCCTGGATCCGGGCGCGCACCCCTATTTTCAGGCCATCGCCGGGCTGCGGGTCTCGGCGCACCTGCTGATCCGCCGCGATGGTGAGCCGGTGCAGTATGTGCCGTTTCACGAGCGCGCCTGGCATGCCGGCGTTTCCCATTACGGCGGGCGCGAGCGCTGCAACGATTTCAGTATCGGCATCGAACTGGAAGGCAGCGACGAAACGCCCTACACCGACCGGCAGTATGCACAACTGGCCGCAGTGATCCGGGCACTGCGCAGCGCCTACCCGACACTGGCCCCGGAACGGCTCGCCGGCCATGCCGACATCGCACCGGGCCGCAAGACTGATCCCGGACCGGCCTTCGATTGGGCGCGCCTGCACCGGCTGCTGATGGCCGGCTGAGCGCTAGCCGAGCAGCGCTGTCGCCTGTTCCAGCCAGCGTTCCAGCAGGACCGCAGCCGGCTGCTCCTCGCACAGGTGACAGCCCTGCCCGGCCCACAGCGGCATGAAATCGGTCAGGCCGCGTTCGATGGCGGTGCGGCGCAGATCAGCAGTCAGCCAGAGTTGCAGCGGAAACCCGGGCCATTCGTTCTCATAGGCACGCAGTTCATCGACCAGACGATTGCGCAGCACCCGGCCGCCGCGCCCGGTGAATACCCGGCTGATCACGGTCGCGATCTCGCTGCCCTGGCGCAGCAGTGCCTTGTAGGCGACATGGGCGCCACTTTCCGGGCAGGCCAGGAAAGCCGTACCCATCTGCACGCCGGCCGCGCCGAGCACCCGTGCCGCTGCGATGCCGCGCCCGTCCATGATGCCGCCGGCGGCGATGATCGGCACGGCAACGTGCTTGCTCAGCAGCGGCACCAGAGTCAGAGTGCCGACCTGACCCTGCTCGGGCTGACCGATGAAGGTGGCGCGCTGGCCACCGGCTTCGGCACCCTGCGCGATGATGAAATCCACCGCGCCGCTTTCCTCCAGCACAATCGCCTCCAGCAGATGGGTGGCGGTGCCCAGCACCACGATGCCGGCCTCGCGCAACACGTCCAGGCAGACGCGGTCAGGCAGACCAAACACGAAGCTGACCGCTGCGACCTGCTCTTCCAGCACCACATCCAGCAGCTCCAGCAGACTCGGCGGTTCCGGCAGCGGCGCGTTCCATTCAGGTAAACCCAATTCAGCGCGATAGGGCGCCAGCAGCTGCTGGGCGCGGGCGACGCGGGCCGTGTCGATGCCAGCGGGCAATGTCGCGGGCAGATTGACCAGGAAGGGCCGGTCGGTAAGCGCGCGCAGTTCGGCGATGGACTGGCGCAGGGCCTCCGGCTGCAGATAGCCACCGGCCAGCGCGCCGAGACCACCGGCATTGGCAACCGCTGCCGCCAGTTGTGGTGTGCCGGGGCCACCGGCCATCGGCGCCTGAATGATCGGCAGACGGATATCGAGTCGTTCGGTGAGAGAAGTGTGGGACCAGTTCATGGGGGGTCGGCTCTCGGCAATGGCGTTCCGCAACAGTATGACTACACGGCCGGAACTGCCAAGCAGGAACAGCGCTGGTGCTATGCCAGATCGCCGAGCAGCTCGCGGATGATCACCCCCGCCAGCAGGATGCCAAACAGCGCTGGCTGATAGGAAATGGTGCCATTCACCGCCCGTGGCCGGCCGGGCGTGACGCCATCAAGCGGTTGATGTGGCAGCGGCGGCCGGCGTGGTTCATCGCTGTAGACCACCGGATAGTTCAGCGGTGCATTCAGTTCACGCAGGCGGCGGCGCAGTTCGCGGGCCAGCGGGCATATCTGGGTCTGATTCAGGCGCGCGACCCGCACCCGGCTCACATCCAGGCAATTGCCCGCGCCCAGAGCGGAAATCACCGCAATGCCGTGGCGATGACAGGCTGCCACCAGCGCCGCCTTGCAGGCGATGCTGTCGATGCAGTCGGCGACATAGTCATAGGCGGCAGCGCTCACCCGTGCATCGGCGGCGTCGGGTTGCAGGAATTCATCGATCAGGGTCAGGTCCAGCGTCGGATCGATATCATGCAGCCGCGCGGCCATCACCGCCACCTTGGGCCGGCCCAGCGTCGAATGCAGCGCCAGCAACTGGCGATTGAGATTGGACGGGGCGACTACATCATGATCGAGCAGGGTCAAATGGCCAATGCCCGCGCGACCGAGCGCCTCGGCGACATAAGCGCCGACACCCCCCAGCCCGGCCACCAGCACCCGTGCCGCGCGCAGGCGCGCCAGCCCCGCCGCGCCGATCAGGATTTCCGTGCGGGACTGGGCTTCAGTCATCAAAGGACTCCATGGAAGGACGACGCCCCCCTAGTGCTTCAACCCGATTAAATTGACGGATGGAGTAGAGTGGATAAGCGAAGCGCATCCACCTTCTCGGGAATGGTGGGTGGATGCAGCGCAAGCGCCTTATCCACCCTACCCGCTGGGCTTCAGTCATCGTAATCACCCAGCCCAAACAGGCGGCGGGCATTGGTTGTGGTGGCAGCGGCAATCTCAGCCGGATCAGCCGCGCGCAGCCGGGCGACGCAGGCCAGCACCTCGGCGATCCGCGCCGGTTCGTTGCGCTCGCCGCGATGATCGACCAGCGGCTGATCGGGGGCGTCAGTTTCCAGCAACAGACCCTCCAGCGGCAGCGTCTGGATCAAGGCGCGCAGCCGCCGGGCACGCTCATAGGTCACCGGCCCGCCAAAGCTGAGCAGAATGCCCAGATCGAGCAGCCGGCGCGCCTGATCCTCACTGCCGGAAAAGCTGTGCACCACGCCACGCACGCCCGGGAAACGCCGTATCTGTTTGATCACCGCATCGACGGCATGGCGGGCATGGATCACCACCGGCAGATCATGGTGGCGGGCCAGGCGCAACTGCTCGCTGAAATAATTCAGTTGCAGCTCGGGATCGAGATCGGGCAGGTAATAATCCAGCCCGCATTCACCAATCGCCACCGGCCGCTCCCGCACCAGCCACTCGGCCAGGTGCGCCAGATGTTCCGGGCGATGCTCGGCCAGATAGGCCGGATGCAGGCCATAGCAGGCATGCAATCCCGGATAGCGGGCCACGACGGCGCGCAGGCCAGGCCAGAGGCGGGCACTGACCGCAGCCAGCACCTGGGTGGTCACACCAGCGGCGCGCGCCCGCTGATAGGCCGCGTCGCGATCGTCGTCGAAACCGGCGTCGTCGAAGTGGTTGTGGCTGTCAACCAGAACCAGATCCACAGGCTCAGCCATTCAGGCGACCACGATCTGCACGTTGGCGGCACGGCCAAACACCGAGGATGGGGTGATGCCGAACATGTTGCGAAAGGCGCGGCTGAAGTGCGAGGAATCGGCGAAGCCAGCACCCAGCGCAGCATCGGTCAGGGTCTGGCCCTTGGCAACCAGCGCCGCTACCACCCGCATCCGGTGCCACTGACGGAAACGGCGGATCGGCACGCCGACTTCTTCCTTGAACAGGTGCACCAGCCGCGTCGGCGACAGGTTGACGTATTCGGCCAGCTCGTTCATCGAATAGCTGTGGGTGAGATCTTCCTTCATCAACTGGATCACCCGCTGAATGCGCCCATCCAGCGGCTGCTGGCGCCGTTCCGGCCCGGGCGGCGGGATCAACTGGTCAAGCAGCTCATGAATGGCGCGGGCGTCGGGCTGGCGCGCCCAGACCTCGGCCAGTGCGGCCAACACCTCGTGCTCGTGCTCCAGCCCGTACAGGCATTGCCAGTCGCCCTCGCCCATGGCGTTGTGGATCGCCGGGTAGTCCTCACCTTCGGGCTCGACAAACAGGATGGCCATCAGCGCACCGCCAACCTGAATCTCATGCAGGCAGCCGGGCGGAATCAATGTGCTACGGCATTCCCGCCAGCCACTGCTCTCGCTTTCCAGAACCCGGAACGGCCGGTCAATGCCCACGCACAGCGCCGCCGACCCCAGCCGGTGTTCGGAAATGTCCGGCAGGCGGCCCATGAAAAAACCGCGATTTTGCCAAATATAGAGCTTGCTCAAGGGATTGCTTCTCCGTGAAACCGCAGCGCCGGCTTTATGTAGGGGTGATGGGCGACCGGTACGACCGGTCTTATGCTGTTTGCGCCGCCAGGTGTCATGAAAGTGTAGTGTCGCCACCGTGGCTTAGCCAGTTCCAACAAAGCGCTGCCATTTTCGACAAGCCGACCGCACATAAAGCCCTTAGTCTTGAAAAATCCGCGACTTCCGTCGCCTATCGACAACTGCCCGGCCATGCACCGGGTCGAGGATCTGGAGCCATGTACGACTACATCATCGTGGGCGCGGGCTCGGCCGGCTGCGTGCTGGCCAATCGCCTGTCGGCCGATCCAGCGCAACAGGTCTGTCTGCTGGAAGCGGGACCCGAGGACAGCAGCCCGTGGATTCATATTCCGGTCGGCATCTTCTTCATGATGCGCAGCAAGGTGCTGAACTGGCGCTACCAGAC
>RXIX01000124.1 GCA_003989075.1 Candidatus Competibacteraceae bacterium
CTGATCGATCTGCTGTCGGGGGAGTTCGAGCCGGCTGAACTGGAAAGCGGTGAGGAGCTGTATTACCGCCGCGAGGGTGTGCAGCAGACCGTGCTACGCAAGCTGCGCCGCGGTCAGTTCCAGGTCGGTGCGGCGCTGGATCTGCACGGCATGACCGTGACCACCGCCCGCGAAGCGCTGGCGCTGTTCCTGCGCGATGTGCGCCGCGAGCACCAGACCTGTGTGCGCATCATCCACGGCAAGGGTAAGGGTTCGCGCCATCGCGGGCCGGTGCTCAAGCAGAAGGTGAACCACTGGCTGCGCCAGCGTGATGAAGTGCTGGCGTTCTGCTCGGCGCGCCCGGTCGATGGCGGCAGCGGCGCGCTGTATGTGCTGCTGCGGCGGGCCTAGGCATCAGGCCGGCTTGCGCCAGCGGTAGTGTGACACGCCCCATTCCTCGCCTTCGGCATAACCGAACAATTCGGCGCAGGCCATGAAGAATACCCGCCAGCGTTGGAACCAGCGGACCGCCTCTCCGGGTCCGTAGGTCTCGCTGAACAGCGCCAGGATTTCTTCACGGTGCCGGTCCTGATTGCGCAGCCAGGCCTCCAGAGTACGCTGGTAGTGGCGACCGTTAAGATGCCACTGCTCGTCCAGATGCAGTTCGCCCTGAAAGCGCGGCAGCAGATCACGCGCCGGCATCAGCCCACCGGTGAAGAAATAGCGCCCCATCCAGTTATCCTCGCCCTCGGTCTCGAAGGGATAGGCGTGCTCGCGATGGCTGAAAATGTGCACGAATAATTGGCCGCCCGGTTTCAGCCAGGCGTGGATGCGCTCGAACAGCGCCGGGTAGTTGCGCATGTGCTCGAACATTTCCACCGACACCACCCGGTCAAAACGGCGGTCGATGGAAAAATCGTTCATGTCGGCGGTGATCACCTGGACATTGCCAAGGCAGCGTTCCCGGCAGCGCGCCTCGATGAAAGCCCGCTGCGAAGCCGAATTCGACACCGCCACGATGCGCGAATCGGGATAGAACTCGGCCATCCACAGCGTCAGGGAGCCCCAGCCGCAACCCAGTTCGAGAATGTCCTGATTGAAGCCCAGCCCGGCGCGCTCGCAACTCAGCGCCAGCATCGCCGCCTCGGCGGTTTCCAGATCGCGCACCTCGTCCGGCCACCAGCAGGAACTGTATTTCAGGCGCGGCCCGAGCACCTTGGCAAAAAAGGCCGCCGGCACTTCGTAATGCTGGGCATTTGCATCACCGGTGTGCAGGGCGATCGGGCTGGTGCGCAGTTCCGCCTCCAGTCGCGCCCGCACGGCTGCGTGCTCGGCGCCGCGCAGGCGTTCGGCCAGCAGCCGGCGAATGCCCACCCGGGTCAGCCAATCGGGGACGTAGCCCCGCTCCATCAGTTCAATTGCGGTCGCCAGCATGCAGATGCTCCTTTTTCGGAAACCAGGGGAAGAAAGCCGAAGTGCTGCGCTGATAGGCGCGGTAATCGTCGCCGCGACTGGCCAGAGCCTGCTGCTCGGTGTAGGGAATGCCGGTCACGCGCAGCAGGGTGTAGAGCATCAGCAATGGACCGAGCAGGGTCAGCCAGCCATATGCTGCACCCCAGGCCAGCAGCGGATAGCTCCACCAGTGCAGCCATTCGCAGAAATAGTTGGGATGACGCGAATAGCGCCACAGGCCGGCGCGGCAACTGCGACCCTGATTGGCCGGATTAGCCCGCCATGCCGCCAGTTGCCGATCAGCCAGGGCCTCGCCGCCGATGGCCAGCAGCCCGATCAGCAGCGCAGCCAGCAGCGCCGGCAGTGGCAGCGGCCCGGGCGTGGTCGCCACCACCAGGAATGGCACGGCGAATACGGCAGTCAGCAGGGCCTGAGCCTGAAAGAAAGCGAAAAACTTGTACTGGGTTCGGGTGTGCCAGTGGGCGCGCAGGCGCTGGTAGCGGCCATCCTCAGCCTTGCCCAGCAGGCGATCGAACAGGATATGACTGGCCAGCCGCAACGCCCAGCCGCCCGCCAGCAGTGCCAATATCCCACGCCGCAGCGGATCGCCCTCGGCCAGTAGCGCATAGGCCAGCGCCAGCAGACCCATTCCAGCCGCCCAGGTGAAATCAACCACGCCCGCATCCTGCCGGCGCCATTGCACGACCCAGGCGACCAGCATCAACAACGCTGCCACCGCCCAACCGGCGAGGAAAAACCCTAGACCGCTCAAGCGCCCGCTCCCAAGCACTGATCAGCGGCGCACTTCCCGGTGCGGGCGTGGTCTGGTGGAAAGATCTCCTTCATCGCTGTGGAAACCCTCATGCTGCGTACCTTCGTCATTGTCTGCGGACTTCTGCTGGGCCTGCTGGTGGCTGCGATCCTGCACGCCAGCGTTCAGGGCCATGTCCTTGATGGTTTGCGCCACCTGATCGCCGATCCCTGGGGCGTGGTCACCCTGCTTGACTTGGGGATTGGCCTGCTGTTCGTCGCGATCTGGCTGGCCCTGGTCGAGTCCAATCCCTGGTCAGCGGCAGCGTGGATCATGGCCCTGTGCCTGCTTGGCAATGTAGTCACTCTGGCTTACCTGCTGTCGCGGACCTGTCGAGCGCGCAACCTGCGTGAACTGTTTCTGCCGGGCCACGGCAGCGACTGGCGGTGATCAGCAGTATCGGCAGTATCAGCGTCCACACGGCAGCAACCGCGAATAGCGCCGCACCTGGGGCGCTGAAACTGACGCCACCCAGCCGCGCACCGGCGTAATAGGCCAGTGGCCCGGCGATCATGCCCAGCAGCGAGGCCAGACCCAGGCGTGGCTGCAGCCAGCGCAGGCTGACATTGAGCGTGGTGGCGAACAGCATCCACATCGCCACCATCCAGTACGGCGCCAATTGCGCGTGCCACTGGCCGGAGGGAAAGCGCAGCAGACCCAGACCGGTTAGCAGCGAATCGGCCAGAAATCCCAGCAGACCGCTCAGCGCGATCAGCGCCAGTTCCGCACCCGGGCGTGGCGCCCGATGCAGATGCAGAGCGATCACTGCCACAGTTACCACCGGACCCAGCCACGGCCAGCCGTGCGCGCCACCAAGTACGCAAGCGAACCAGCCAATCTGAAAAGCCATGATATTCAATATCATGACAGCACCTCCACCTTGATCCTGCATCCGGGTCCAGGCGCTCAGCTCAGCGCCGGCAGCAGCGGCTCACGCCGGCACTGGGGCTTGGTCAGCAGCAGTTGCACCGTACCGATGGCGCGCTCCTGAAAACCACCCTCGCAGTAGCACAGGTAGTATTCCCACATGCGAATGAAGCGCTCGGGAAAGCCAAGACTGCGCACCCGCTCGCGGTTGGCCAGGAAGCGTTGTCGCCAATGGTGCAGGGTGGTGGCGTAATGCGCGCCGATATCTTCAAGGTGGAAGATGCGCAAGTCGGTCGCGCGGGTCAGAGCCTGTGCCATGCGTGTCAGCGAGGGCAGGAAGCCGCCGGGGAAGATGTAATGGCGGATGAAATCGACTTCACTGCGGTACTGCTCGTACTTCTGATCGGCAATGGTGATCGCCTGCAGCAGCATCATGCCCTGCGGCTTGAGCAGCCGGGCGCAGGCCTGGAAATAGTTGTCCAGATGGCGTTCGCCAACCGCCTCGATCATCTCGATCGACACCAGCTTGTCATACTGACCGCACAGGTCGCGGTAGTCCTCGCACAGCACCGTAATCCGATCCTCCAGACCGGCCGCGCGCACCCGCTCACGGGTCAGTCGGTACTGTTCCTGGGAAATGGTGGTGGTGGTCACCCGGCAGCCGTAATGCTGCGCGGCATGCAGGGCAAAGCCACCCCAGCCGCTGCCGATTTCCAGCAGATGGTCCGCCGGTTGCAGCGCCAGCTTGCGGCAAATGCGGTCGATCTTGGCCTGCGAGGCCTCGTGCAGGCTGCTCTCGGCGCTGGGAAAGATCGCCGCCGAGTACATCAGGGTTTCATCCAGGAACAGCCGGTAGAACTCATTGCCCAGATCGTAATGGGCAGCGATGTTGGCGCGGCTGCCGCGACGACTGTTATCGCGCCCGCGGTTGAACAGCCGGAACAGCGGCATCATCAAGCGGGTCAGGCCCTGTTCCAGACCGAGCAGCGCGTCCTGATTGCGCACGAAGATGCGCACCAGGGCCGGCAGATCATCGCAGGACCAGTCGCCGGCCATGTAGCCTTCGCCGACACCAATGCTGCCGCGCAGGGCCAGCAGGCGATAGGCGTTGGCATCATGGATGGTCACGGTGGCTTGCAGTTCGTCCGGCGCAGCGCGGCCAAAGACCTGCGTGCCTTCACTATCCACCAGCGTCAGACTGCCGTATTCCAGTTTGGCCAGACGCTGCAGCACCGCCTGGCGCAGCCAGCGTTCGCTCCAGTGCGGCGGCGTGGCGGTCGTCGATCCGTCCAGCGGGGAGGACATCGTCGATTCGTGGTACATGACCTCATCTCTCCATCGGTTGGGTGGATGCCGGCGGATGGGCGAAGAGCGGAATCCGCTTCAGCAACAGACGCAGTGCTTCCCAGTGAATGGCGGCGACCACTTTCAGGGTCATCAGCGGAAAGCGTGCCAATACGCCGGCCATGCTGCGGCCATCGAGCGGCCGGCGGCGCAGGCTGAGCGTGGCATCGAGCAGGCGGGATTGGCCCTTGAGCACGTCCAGATGCACCGCCAGATGCGGTCCCGGCGGGGTGGAATGCCAGCCATAGTGCAAATCCATGGGCATGAAGGGCGAAACGTGCAGGGCCTTGGCGAAGTCGGCCCGTTGCCGGCCCTCGTTCTGATCAGCTACATCGAGCACATAGGCGATCTTCTCACCCCACGGCGTATTGGTAACCTCGGCGACCAGCGCATCCAGTGCTTCGCCATCGGGCTTGAAGCAGTAGTAAATGCTGATCGGATTGATGCAATAACCGAAATAGCGCAGATGGGTCAGCAGGCGGATCGGGCCTTGCGGCCGGCGGCCGGTGCGCTGCTCAACCAGATCGCGCACCTGAATATCCAGCGGCAGGGCCGGATCACCGAAATGATCGGCACGGCGAAACCAGGCCAGCGCCGGTCGCCGCGTTGACCACAGCCAGCGGCCCTGAAACACCGTGTCCAGTTCCGCCAGATCCAGATAGACCATGAAAAGGTTGTAGCGGAAGGCGTGGCGGCGCGGGAAGAAGCGCCGGTGGCGGACATGACCTACATAGAGACAACTGTGGCCGCTCATGCCGCCACCTGCCAGTCGGCACTCAGTTCGCGCGCCACCGCCAGGCCACTGTCCACCCCGTCCTCGTGAAAGCCGTTGCGCCAGTATGCCCCGCAATACCAGGTGCGGTTGACGCCGCTGATCTCGGCACGGCGCGCCTGAGCCTGGACACCGGCAATGGTGAATACCGGGTGGTGATAGGTGGTGCGGTAGAGAATGCGCGCCGGGTCGATGGCGTCGCCGCGATTGAGGGTGACACAGAAGGTTTCCGGTGCTTCCAGGCCTTGCAGGATGTTCATGTTGTAAGTGACCGCGACCCGGTCACGGGGTTGCGCCGGCAGCTGATAGTTCCAGGCCGCCCAGGCCAGTCGCCGCCGCGGTAGCAACCGGGTATCGGTATGCAGCACCACATCGTTTTCCTGATAGGGCAGCGCGCCGAGAATCTCCCGTTCCTGCGCACTCGGATCGGCCAGCAGACGCAACGCCTGATCGCTGTGGGTGGCGATGATCACCTGATCGAAGTATTCCACTGCCCCGCCGCGCGGCTTGATCTCGACCTGGCCGGGCTGGCGGCGCAGCCATTTCACCGGACAGTTCAGGCGGATGCGCTCGCGAAACGGTGCCACCAGTGCATCGACATAGCTGCGCGAACCCCCGGCGATCACCCGCCATTGCGGTCGATCCCTGACGCTGAGCAGGCCGTGATTCTTGAAAAAACGCACGAAAAAGCGCGCCGGCATCTGGCCCATGATCGCCGGCTCCGCTGACCAGATCGCTGCCGCCATCGGCAGGATGTAGTGGTCGATGAATTCACGGCTATAGCACCCGGCGCGCAGATAGGCATCGAGACTGGAATCCTGTTCCTGTTCAAGCAGCGCCGGGGCTTCGCGGTTGAAGCGCAGGATGTCGCGGATCATGCGGTGGAACGCAGGCCGAAACAGGTTGCGCCGCTGAGCGAACAGGGTATTGAGATTCTCGCCGTTGTACTCCAGGCCGCTGCGCTCGCAGCGCACGCTGAAACTCATCCGGGTCGGCCGCGAAGCGACGTTGAGCTGATCGAGCAGCGCAATGAATTGCGGATAGGTCCAGTCGTTGAACACGATGAAACCGGTGTCCACCGCATAGGGCCGACCCTGCACCTCGACATCCACGGTATGGGTGTGGCCGCCGATGTAGTCGCCGGCCTCGAACAGGGTCAGTGTATGGTCGCGGTGCAAGGCCCATGCGGCGCTCAGGCCGCTGATGCCGGTGCCGATGATGGCGATACGCATGGTGGCAATTCCTGGGCTTTCTAGAGCCGGTTCTTGATGGCGCGGATTACGCTGCCGAGCACGGGCACCCGCTCATAGATGAACTCGCCCATATCAAAATAATCACGGTGATGGTGCACGCGCCCATCATCGCCAAAGCACAGATGACTGACGCCGCGCAACTCCAGGGTCTCGCCGGGCCGGAAGCGGGCATGCTCAAAGCGCATCAGCCAGACCAGCATTCCCTGCTGCTCCTGGATCACCTCGGCATCGAAGCTGAACTGGCAGGAACGCACACCTTCATACAGTCGCCCGTAGTAATTGCGCAGCGCCGGCAGACCGCGCAGTTCATGCACTGGATCGCGAAAGTACACATCCGGCGTGTAGATCTCGTCCAGCAGCGCCAGCCTGTCCCGATTCAATTGGTTAAAAACGGTTTTAAAGCGCTCCAGCGGTCCTGACATGGATACGTTCTCCTGCTGTGGGGCGGGTTTAAAATTATTAGACATTACTTGTACATTATTGATAGGATTTGTACAAGATAAATCCAATTAATTTCAGCAGCACGCTAAAGGAGTGCAGCAATGACAGCGATCGCGATGGTGACGGGCGCCAGTGGTGGACTCGGGCAGGCGCTGGCACGGGAACTGCGTCAAGCCGGCTGGCAACTGGCGCTGGTGGGGCGCGACCGGGAACGGCTGCGCGCGGTTTTCAACGCCGGTGAACTGTGCATCGAGGCGGACGTGTCCACGCCCGAGGGCGCTGGTGCGGCACTGGCGCAGTGTCAGCGCGAACTGGGCGTGCCGACTGCGCTGGCCCATTGCGCCGGAACCACGCTGCTGGCACCGCTGCATCGCACCCCAGCCGAACAGTATCGCGCCTGTCTGAGCGCCAATCTCGACAGCGCCTTTTTCACCCTCGGCGCTTTTGTCGATGCCCTGCGCGAGGTCCGGCAACCGGGTGCGGCGGTACTGGTGTCCTCGGTGGTGGCGCGGATTGGCGTGGCCAATCACGAAGCGATCGCCGCCGCCAAGGCCGGTATTGAAGGCTTGACGCGCTCGGCGGCGGCCACTTATGCAACGTCACGGATTCGGGTCAACGCGGTTGCGCCGGGCATTCTGGACACGCCGGCGGTCGCGCGGATCATCGGCAACGAGACCGGCCGGACTGCCGCCGCCAAGCAATATCCGCTCCCCGGCATCGGCGATCCGGCCGATCTGGCGCGGCTGATGGCCTGGCTGCTGTCGGAACAGGCCGGCTGGATCACCGGTCAGGTGTGGGCGATGGATGGCGGCTTTTCCAGCGTGCGACCGCTGGTGCGCTAGCCGCGCCCAAGGTCGCCAGCGGTCTGCCATCGGCGCTATCATGGAATCGTTTTCTGACCCCGGTTCCAGACCGTGGCGACATCGAGGTATGCAGGCATGGCGCCCGACCAACCCGTTTCTGACGAATCCCAGTGCAACCCCAACACCGTCTCCGCGCCAGCGGATGCGGACAGCACTCGCCTGCGGGCCCTGGCCCAGCGCGCCTTGCGCGATGGCGCTTTACGCTGGGCGGAAGAGGCCCTGACACAGGGTGATCACGATCTATCGCAACTGATCGAGGATCTGCGCGTCTATCAGGCCGAGCTGGAAATCCAGAATGAAGAATTGCAGCAAAGCCAGAATGGCCGCGAGCAGGCGCTGGCGCGTTTTAGCACCTTATTCTCCGCATTACCGGTGGCGGCGCTGGTGGTAGACCGCTACGGGCGCATTCTCAACGCCAACAATGCCGCTACGCAGCGCTTTGCACTGGATATACCTGGACAACGCCGCCGCCTGTTCGGTCATCTGGTCGTCGAAACCGATCGCAGCATGATCCGCGCGACATTTTCCGAGGCCCGCACCAACCCCTGG
>RXIX01000125.1 GCA_003989075.1 Candidatus Competibacteraceae bacterium
ATGATCAATGACAGCCTCGTCCGCTACATGGGATCCATTGCCGAAAACGTGCGCGATGCCCGTTTCCTGCTGCACGGTGCCAGCGGGATGCTGCTTGACATCAAGTGCCGTAACCCCGCTGCTGCTGAATACCGCGATGAACTGAGCCTGCGCCTGCACGCCATGCGTAGCCACCTCGATTCCCTGAACCAACAGGTATAGGAACTGCTCAGGGTGTTGAGTTGAAGCTGCATGTGGGCCTGTACAGTGCTGGCGATGCGGGCAGTGAACCTGACCGCGCCATAGTCGGGTAGGCCGGATAAGCGAAGCGCATCCGGCTTTGGTCTAACGGTGCCGGATGCGGCGCGGTGCGCCTTATCCAGCCTACCCACTGGAGTGCTTTGCTGCCTAGCTTTCGCGTTGAAAGGTCTGGTTCCGCACCAGCCAATCCAGCAGCGCGGTGTGGCGGATTCGGTGATGACAGCCGACCAGGAATGAATCCAGTGCACGGGGATTAGGATTTCTGACCCTGGGATGCTCAGCCAGGGTGCACAACTGGCGCAGGGTTGTCGGGCTGATTTTCAGCAGGCGACACACCTCACCCGGACGGTACACCGGTGCCGGATCGATCCCGGCCTGGTCGAGCAGCTCCCGGAGCTGGATTTTGGCCCTGTGCAAAATTTCCGGGTCACACTCCTCACCGGGAATGCCCCTAAAACCGCCGGAGAGCGTCTTTAAGCCACTCACAGCCTCACCCCGCTACCCATGCCTGCCCAAGGTCGAAAAGTCGCCCAGAATCCCGCGCAGGTTCGTTTCGCGTGGGGGGGCGCGCATCACGGCCCCGACCCCGGACCCCGCAACTATCGGCAACGCCAGACGCCTCTCACCCGGAGCAGTCCCAGCCCGCCCCAACACCCGGCGCGGCGGGTCATGTTGCCCCGCCTCACAGGCAAGTCTATGCGGCGGGAGAGTGGGCCAGCCGCCGCCGGGGATTAATCATGGATCCGGAACCTGTGGCCTCAGCCCGGCAGTGATGCCGTTCCGGTCGCGTGCGTGCTGCGGGATTTAGCGCGACTATTGCCGAATCCTGGAATCATGTTAAGAGCAAAGCGGCGGCGCAACAGGAGCAGAAAGAGAATATGCGCCCCGGCAAGTCCCAGCGTGGTATTGGCCGCAAATTCGTGTAATTCCTCAAGCCATTCGGCGGATTCATAGTCAGCGCTGCTGGAAGTCTCATGTGTCTCCATCTCCCGATCCGTATCTGCGGCAGCAGGTGATATCAGCGATCCAGCGGCGATGCCCAGTATGCGGGTATTATCGACCATGCTCAGGCCAGTGACGACGGTGATGCTGGTCGAGAGCAGCAGGGCAACAACCAGCATCCGGCTTGCACTAACGGTGAACGTATTATTGCCGGTCCATATCGGCCATAGCGCTGGAAAGCCCCGCACACGCAGCACGGCAATCACCAGGCGACTGAGCAGCAGCGCAATCAGACCATAGCCCAGCCAGACATGCAGCAGTTCACCTTCATCACCCGTAAGGTAGGCGCAGATAAAGCTGCCAGCGAACAGCCAGTGAAACAGGCGCAGATAGTGAAAAGGTTTCATAGTGCTGTTCAATCTTCCTCAATATTCAGGTTTTGCGGCAGGCGTAGGCCCGCTTCGCTGTAATCACCGCGATCGGCACCACTGTGGCAGGCCATGCAATTGGCCGGCGACTTGATTTCAGGTCGTGTCCAGATATCGGCGGGTAGTTCCTCGGAATGCTCATGAATAAACCAGCGGGTCTCAGTAATCCGCAATGGCGGTTTGGCAGAGGTCGATAGTTCACCAGAACCGGCATTCTTTTCCAGAAAGCGCAGGATATCGGCATGTGCCTGTTGATCAATGCGGGCATCGGTGCCGAAGTGCTGATCAAGCCCATTCATGATGGCGCGCCAGGAAGGTGCTGACAGCAGTTGTGGCGGATAAGCGATATGACAGGCGCTGCATTCCTGTTGCCATACGGCGTGCTTTGGAGTGCGAATGCGCGTATCAGCATGGGCGTTGCTGATCGTCAGAATGAAAGTCGTTATCAGCAGGGTTCTGGAATAAGCCTGGAAGAGAGACGATGCACGCATGCCGCACCTCAACGAATGGTGAGCAGATAGCTCAGTACGTCACCCTTTTCCTGGGCGGTGCAGGGACGGCCAAGCACATCATTGCAATTGCGCTTGAACCATTTTTCGACTTTATCGGCGCGCGTGAAGCGCTCCGGATTAGCCGCTGGGGCCAGGGGGCCGATCACTTTGCCTGTTGTCGCGTGCTGACCCGGGGCTGCCGGATTGCTGCTGTGACAGGAGGCGCAACTCCATTCCCGGCCGTGGGTGCTGGCGTACCACTGCTTGCCCCGTTCGACCGAGAAGCCGGTAAACGCAGGATTTTCCTGCTGGGCCTGGGTAGCGAAGCGGTTTTGAAAGTCAACCGGGGTTTCGGCCTGGGCGGCGAGCGAGAACAGGGCAGTGATGGCGGTCGTGATGATCAGACGCATGCTGGGTATCCCGTGGTAAACAGTGTTTCTGGGCCGCAGGATACGCGAACAACTTAAATTGAAGATTAAAGCCCAGCGTGGCAGAGTACTGGATGGGTAAAATGCAGCCACTAAACCCGGTGGCAGTTAATCATCAAGGGTGGGGCCGTAGAGTTGAATCGGTGCCGCGATTGTGCATCGAGTTGAAAATATGGAATTTGATTTCATCGGCTTTGTGGTAAAATTTAATCCATTTAAATTTGGGAGATATTGTTATGAAGGTATTGATTGAATCAGTTCGCAATGGCGCGACATTTGGCGTCGCTTTGTTTGTGGTGACAATGTTGAGTGCTGCAACCAGTCTGGCGGATGAGAATAAAAAAGCTGAAACGGACAGCGGTTCTTCCATCAGCGATTTTTCTGAAGGTATGGCAATCACCTACAGCAAGGGTCCAAAGGGCTATCAGTTCGGTTACATCGATAATGTTGGCAAGGTGATTGTCTCCCCTCAGTTTGATGAGGCCATGGAATTTGCGGGTGGGCTTGCTGCTGTGCGTGTTCAGGACAAATGGGGCTATATCGATAAAACCGGAAAAATGGTCATTCAGGCACAATTTGAAAGTGCCGTACCTTTTTCTGATGGGCTGGCTGCGGTTCAGGTAAAGGGTAAATGGGGTTATATTGACAAGGAAGGTAAAGTCATCATTGAGCCCCGATTTGATGATTATAGCTTTTTTACCGAAGGTTTAGCGGTGGTCGTGAGTGATTGTCAGTATGGTTATCAGGACAGCAATGGCAGGTTTGTCAAGGTATCGCCTGAGCAGATGAAGAAAACGGAGAATGATATTATTGCAGTGGATTGCAAGTATGGCTATATGGATAAAACCGGAAAAATGGCAATCGCAGCTCAATTTGATCAGGGTTTTGGTTTTTCTGATGGACTGGCTGCAGTGCAGGTGAAGGATAAATGGGGCTATATCGATAAAACTGGCAAGTTCGTCATTCCTGCGCAGTTTGACGAACTGAATCAAATGAACAAGGCGGACTGAGCGTAAGACAGTCGCTTTGTTTTTGCTGTCTGGCGAATATCGGTCAGTTTGGATGGTATTCGCCGGAAGTCATTCTCTTGTGCATGCTGGGCTATGAGAGAGCAATGACTTATGTGCTGGATAACGGGTTTGTTATTACAGAGCATTCAAGAGTATGGCTAGAAAAGCATTTCCATGTGGACACAAGGGGCGCGGGCAGTATTGTCATCGTTGCGTGCAGGAACAGCGCAAGCAGCAGGAACAGGAGCAGGTGCTTCAGGAGCGACAGGCATGGAACGAGCTGTTTAAACAGGATCCGATTGACTTGAAAATCCTGCCGGCGCGATCCCTGGTAGAAAAGGCGCGTGCAATCATTGAGCAGATTGCCCAGGGGGCGATGTATACCGCCTTCAAGGGTAAAAGGATGAATCACGATAGAACGGTGATCTCGATTCCGCTCAGTCGTGACTATCGCTTGATTTATCACGAAACTTCTACCGGTTATGTGCCGGTGAGCCTAATGACGCACGAGGCGTATAACGTCAAGAAGCCCGGCGAGAAATTCTAGGCGGGACTGGCTGTTTCGAATACGGGTTATTCGGCGTGGCTAGGGGCTGGAGGATTTTGTATTGTCTTCAAGCCAGGCGAGAATCAATTTATAGCCAAGCACCAGGACGACTGAGCCAACGAATAGCCCGATAATGCCTGAAGACAGAAATCCGCCAATTGCACCGACAAAAATGACGGCCATGGGTACGGCAACGCCGCGTCCAAGCAGAATGGGTTTCAGTACATTATCCATGGCGCCCACCAGAATGCTCCATATCATGAATAATACGGCGGGTCCGGTATCGGCGGTGAAAAATACATAGATCACCATGGGGAGCGTGACAGGCAGCAGGCCAATTTGCACGACGCTCAGGAACAGGCAGAGCAAGGCCCATAAGCCCGCACCGGGAATGCCGATGAACATGAAACCGATACCGGCCAGCAGGGATTGAATCAGCGCTACACCCAGAATGCCGCGGGTGACGCTGCGCACAGTTGCTTCAGCCAGTCGCGCGAGGCTGGCGCCTTTCTCGCCGGCCAGGCGTTGGGCGATGGCATAAGCGGTCCTTGCGCTGTTATCCGCGTGGGCCAGCAACAGCCCGGCAATAATCAGGGCGAGACTGAATTGCAGCAGGCCAATACCGAGATTGGCGGCCATGGAGAGCAGCCACGCGCCGAGACTTTTGAGTTGTGGGGTGAACTGAGTCGCGGTGACCATCAGATTCTGCGAGGCGTGGCGCCAACTGCTGTCGAGAGTGGCGCCAATCAATGGCCAGTCCTTGATGCCTGCCGGGGGTGGCGGTACGGCAAAACGCTCATTTTGCACACCCTGAGCCAGCGCCTCGGCCCCATCAATCACCGTGCCGCTGAGCAGTACTGTCGGCGTGATCAGGATGAACAGTCCCAGTATAGTGATCAGGGTGGCGGCCAGCGTTGTCCGCCCGCCCAGCCAGTCCCGCAGCTTGAGAAAGCCCGGATAGCTGGCTACAGCAATGATGACGCCCCAGATACCCGGAATCAGGAAGGGCTTAACGATCGTGAAGCACCAGGCGATCAGCAGGGCCAGAATGCCGATGCGGATGGTGGCTTCGGTGGCGTTGCTGAGGAATGTGCTGTCGTGGTTCATCGGGATGCCGGTTCCATTCTTCGTTTTCAGGGCTTTCGCTTACCTGACTTTTTCCGTCATACCCGCGAAAGCGGGTATCCATTCTTTTCAACAAGCCTCTGGATTCCCGCATACGCGGGAATGACGAACGACGCGATGTTGAGTCTGTATCTGACCTTCTGGATTCCCGCATACGCGGGAATGACGAACGACGCGATGTTGAGTCTGTATCTGACCTTCTGGATTCCCGCATACGCGGGAATGACGAACGACGCGATGTTGAGTCTGTATCTGACCTTCTGGATTCCCGCATACGCGGGAATGACGAACGACGCGATGTTGAGTCTGTATCTGACCTTCTGGATTCCCGCATACGCGGGAATGACGAACGACGCGATGTTGAGTCTGTATCTGACCTTCTGGATTCCCGCATACGCGGGAATGACGAAAAGCGCAAGTCCCGCGTTTTATTCAGGGCTTGCACAGACTGGCGCAGGGCACGCCATCGCCATCGCCATCGAGATTCTTCAGGCCGCACTGGCGCAGATAGAACCGTGCTTCGTCACAACTGCTCATCTGACTGCAGGTGGTTTTCGCGCCACAGCTCAAGGCCGGCTTTGGTGCTGGCGCGGCTGTGCCAGTGCCCACACGGCTTGCGTACTGGCTGATGAAGGGATTGTCACGGCCCTGCAGCGCGGCGATGCGCCGGTTGCGTTCCTGTTCCCAGGCATCGGGAGGATCCTGGCGCGACCAGGCGGCGAACAACTGCTGATCCTGGCTGGACAGGTTAAAGCCATAGGTGGCGGCCATGTAGAGCATGGCGCGCGCTACATCGCCCTTGACCCGATCCGGTGGCTCGGCGCGGCGGATGCTGGCATCGATCTTTAACGCACAGCGCCCATAGTCGCCACTGGCCGCACCGGGCACCATGCCCCAGTTGTAATCGCGGCGGTCGCCATTCAGTTCGCCCTCAGCCGGAAACAGGTTGTACAGGTCGTTATGTGCAGCTTCGAAGACCGGATCGACTTTCTGGCAGCACTCGCGTCCGGTCAGCGTCTTGCCAGTGCTTTTGGTGCACTCGGCAAAGCGTTCCGGCTCACGCCAGCAACTGCGGAAATTGCCAAACTGCGCCGCCGGGAACACATGCTCGGCTTCCAGACGCTGCGCCCGTTCTGCATCCTGTCGCACCTGCAGTCCGCAGCCTTTCAGATTGATCTGACCTGCCTGACCGGGGGTGCGGGTATAGCTGCAGTCGCAGTAGAAGGTGCGGGTATGGTCGTAATAGACCTTTTCATACAGCCATTTCTTGGCGGTCTCAAAGCTCTGCGCGGTGTTGGGCAATGGGCCCGGCGCTGCTGTCGAGCTTGCCGGTGGCGCTGGGGCACGCTGTTCACAACTGCTAAGCAGACATGCGGCCAGCAGGAGTGCCAGGGGCAGTACCAAAATGCGCGGTAGGCGACTGTG
The DNA here is from genome assembly GCA_003989075.1 of Candidatus Competibacteraceae bacterium. GTDB lineage: Bacteria > Pseudomonadota > Gammaproteobacteria > Competibacterales > Competibacteraceae > RXIX01. Next base: position 6,637 of record RXIX01000125.1, read on the forward strand.
AATCACGGTTTTTTTCTCGCCATGACGAAGTTAGGTCTTCATTGTAGCGGTTCATGCGCCGGGCAGGGCAGCGAACGGTCTGGCAGGCCGTGCTGTTTTGCCCGGCAGCGGCTATTTTTTGTATGATGATTAAAAATTCATAAAGCAAAAAAAACGGGTGTGGCATGGACAAGAACCAGGTTTCCCTGCTTGAGCACTGGGTTCAGTTCTGGATGTGGATGCGGCGTATTCCGCTGCTGGAACAAAGCGCCTGGTGGTTGAGTGATCGCCTGTATGCGCTGGCGATGCTGATTCGCCAGGGTTCCGAATCGATGACCCTGCACCGGCTCGACAATCCCTCGCCCGAGCAGATCATTGCCAACGTATGCGCCTATAACAGCCGCGCATCCCGCCAGCCCAAGGCACCCCTCAGTGCCACCTATATTGCCGTGGTGCGCTGCATGGATCGACGGCTCAATCTGAGCCGGATCTTTGGCGACCTGCGCTTTGTCGATGATATTGCCAATCCCGGCGCTACCGTCGGTCCCAGCGTCATCGAGGCGTTGCGGATCGCAGTCGAAAAGCATGGTGTGCGGGTCATTTTCCTGCTGGGCCATACGGCTTGCGCCGCCCGATCGATTGCCTGTAGCGACGAGGCCCAGGATTTTCCGCTGATCACGGCAACCATTCACCAGCACGATGCGGGCATTGCCGATCTGCTGGCCGATCCGGTGATGGTCCGGGCCATGACCGAGAGGCGCTTGGCCGTGCTGCGCGCCACTATCGACAGTGATTCGGATCGACTTGATGATCTTCAGCGCTACACCGTGGAGGGTGGCGACTGGCGCCCGGTGCTGAAATCGTGGATGCTGAACCGGTCGGCGATCGCGTCGGCGTTCTCTGGCCACACCGGCCATCCATCCCTATAGCCCGAGCGAATCCTGATGCTGACCCAGTCCCAGTCGCTGCTTGGCCTGTCGGCCTTCCTGTCCTATTTCGCGAGTTCCATCGGCCTGCTGGCGCTGTTTCTGCTGATCTATATCCTGATCACGCCCTATCGCGAGATTGCCCTGATCCGGGCCGGCAATACCGCCGCTGCGGCCAGCCTGAGCGGTGCGATTCTCGGCTTCGTCCTGCCGCTGAGCAGTGCGATCGCGCATAGTGTCGGCCTGCTGGACATGCTGATCTGGGGGCTGGTAGCGCTGGTGGTGCAACTGCTGGGCTACGGCGCGGCCCGCCTGCTGCTGCCGGATCTGGATCGGGCGATTCCCGCCGGTGAGGTTGCAACTGGGGTCTTGCTCGGTGCGCTCTCGCTGGCGATCGGGATTCTGAACGCCGCCTGCATGACCTATTGACTCAGCGCCAGCGGTCATTCCAGCGCTTTCCCAATGGCCGCATACACTCAGGACTTTCGCTTACCTGACTTTTTCCGTCATGCCCGCGAAAGCGGGTATCCATTCTTTTCAACAAGCTACTGGATTCCCGCATACGCGGGAATGACGATGGCGGCGGTATCGATGCGGGTGCTGTTCTGCTGGATTCCCGCATACGCGGGAATGACGAAAAGCGCAAATCCCGGTAGTGGTTCAAATTTGGATGTTATAGACTGAAAGGATCAAGCTGATCCACGAAAGGTACGATCATGGTAACCCTCACCTTACGCTGTCCGTACTGTGCGAGTGACCGGCTCATCCGGTACG
>RXIX01000126.1 GCA_003989075.1 Candidatus Competibacteraceae bacterium
AGCAGCGCCAGCACAAAGGTCACATACAGGCTGGCACCGGATTCGCGGAATTCGCGCGATTGCCCATCCAGCGCCGTGGATGCATCGGCACCGAGCACCTCGGTCACAGTCTGATCCATGAAGCTCAGCGCCTCGCCCAGAGTATAGCCGGGCGTCACGTTGGCGGAAATCACTGCGGCACGCTGCCGGTTGAAGTGGTTGAGTTCCTTGGGCGCCACGGTTTCGCGCACTTCGATCAGATTGGCAAGCTGCACCAATTGGCCGTCGCGGCCACGCACAAAAATTGCGGTCAAATCGGTCGGGCGCTCGCGATCCTGCTCCTTGAGCTGCACGATCACGTCATATTGCTGACCATCGCGCTTGAAGCGGGTGATCTGTCGGCCGCCCAGCAGTGTTTCCAGGGTCTGGCCGATCTCCTGCACATCGGCGCCAACTGCAGCGATCTTGTCGCGCTTGAGCACCACCGACAGTTGCGGCTTGTTCAGGCGCAGATCGGTATCCAGATTGGCCATGCCCGGATATTGCCGCGCCTTGGCCAGCACCTGATCAACTTTTTTCTGCAACTCGGCATAGCTGCTGGCCTGAATCACGAACTGCACCGCCGGATTACGGAAACTCTGGCCGAGCGACGGTGGATTGATCGGGAAGGCCAGCACGCCCGGCAGGCCGCCAAACATTTTTGGCGCCAGTTCCTTGGCGATAGCCTGCTGCTTGCGCTGGCGCTCCTCCCAGGGCTTGAGGCGCACAAAGGTCAACGCGCTGTTGACCGGATTGGGCCTTTCCAATCCAGGCGCAACAATGGAGAAATACGAGCGCACCTCGGGAATGCCCTGATAGAGCTGTTCCAACTGCCGGACATGCCGGTCGGTGTAGTCGAGGGTTGCGCCTTCCGGAGCAACGACCACGCCGATGATGGTGCCGCGATCCTCCAGCGGCGCCAGTTCCGCTTTCAACTGCAGGAACAGCCAGGCCGCGCCAGCGCCGCTGCCCAGGAACAGCAGCACCACCAGCCAGCGCCAGCGCAAGGCCCACAGCAGCGCATGGCGATAGCCCTGGTTCATGGCCAGAAAAAAGCGCTCGCTGAGCTTGAACAGCCTGCCGTGCCGCGCTTCATGGCGCAGCAGCTTTGAGCACATCATCGGCGTCAGGGACAGGGCGACAAAGCCCGAGACCAGCACCGCTGCCGCCACGGTAAAGGCAAACTCGGTGAACAGCCGCCCGGTGTTGCCGCTCATGAATGCCAAAGGCGTGAACACCGCCGCCAGGGTCACGGTCATGGCCACCACTGCGAAGGCGATCTCCTTGGACCCCTGCAAGGCAGCGCGAAAGGGCGGCATGCCATCCTCGATATGGCGATGAATATTCTCCAGCACCACGATGGCATCATCCACCACCAGGCCAATCGCCAGCACCAGCCCGAGCAGGGTCAGGGTATTGATGGTGAAGCCGAGCGCATAGAGGAAAACGAAGGCGCCAATCAGCGAGACCGGAATGGTCACGAAGGGAATCAGCGTCGCCCGCGCGTTGCGCAGGAACAGGAAAATCACCGCCACCACCAGCACCAGCGCCTCGACCATGGTGCGATAGACGGATTCGATCGACCTTTCGATGAACACCGAGCCATCGTAGGCCACCGTGATGCGCATGCCTTCAGGCAGAGTGGCTTCCAAATCCGGCAACAGCGCCTTGACCGCCTGCGCCACGCTCAGGGTATTGGCCGTGGACTGCTTGACCACGCCCAGACCCACCGAAGGATTGCCGTTGACCCGCACCACATTGCGTTCATCAGCAGCGCCAATCTCGGCATAACCGATGTCGCGCAGCCGTACCGGATAGCCCTTGCTTTCCTTAAGAATCAACTCATCGAATTGCGCCGGCGTGCGCAGATCCGATTCGGTCAGCACAGTGAATTCCCGCTGGCGCGATTCGATGCGCCCCGAGGGCAATTCGATGTTCTGCGCCTTCAGGGCGTCTTCCACATCCTGCGGGGTCAGGCCATAGGCAGCCATGCGGTCGCGATCCAGCCATAGGCGCATCGCATAGCGCCGCTCGCCGCCGATGATGACGCTGGCCACACCGGGCAGGGCCTGCAGGCGATCGATGATATTGCGGTCGGCATAATCGGTGATCTCCAGGGCGTCATGCTGGGTGCTGGAGAACGCCAGCCATAGAACCGCCTGGGCATCAGCCTCAATCTTGGCCACCACCGGGTCCTTGGCTTCAGTCGGCAACTGGCCGCGCACCCGCGCTACCCGATCGCGCACGTCGTTGGCGGCGGCATCCACATTGCGTTCCAGCAGGAACTCCACGGTGATCTGACTGACTTCCTCACGGCTGACGGACTTGATGGTGCGGATGCCCTCAATACCGGCCAGCGAATCCTCCAGCGGTTGCGTCACCTGGCTTTCCATGATCTCGGCACTGGCGCCGGGATAGACGGTGCGCACCGACACAATCGGCGCGTCGATATTGGGATATTCGCGCACCGGCAGGCGCAGAAAGGAAATCACGCCAATCAGGATAATGGCCAGACTCATCACCGTAGCCAGCACCGGGCGCTTGATCGAAATCTCGGGCAGAAACATCGCGCCTACCCCTTGGTCATATTCGCCGGCGGTGGCGGATTGCCTGCTGGCGGCGGCACCGACACTGCCGCGCCATCGCGGACTTTCAACTGCCCCTCGGTAATCACCAGATCGCCGGCGCTGACACCCTGCACGATTTCCACCTCGCCGGGCTGGCGCAGGCCGAGCGTGACCGGGGTCATGGCCGCCTTGCCCTCCACCACCCGATAGACGAAGGTTTTCTGCCCCTGTGGCACGATCGCCTGTTCCGGCACCACCAGGGCGTTTTCACGCCGCTCCAGCACCAGACCGACCCGCGCGAACAACCCCGGCCGCAACTGGCCGCCCTTATTGGGCAGGCGCGCGCGCAGCAGCACGGTACGGGTTTCCGGGTCCAGCGCCGGGTCGATGGCATAGATCGTCCCCTCGAAACCCTGTTCGGGATAGGCGTCCACCCGTGCCGTCAGGCTTTGCCCGGTCGCCAGCCGCGCCAGATACAATTCCGGCACCCGGAAATCCAGCTTCATCAAACCCAGGCTTTCCAGATTGGCCAGATCGTCGCCCGGTTTGACATAAGCGCCGGGACTGACCAGGCGCAGGCCAATCACGCCATCGAAGGGCGCGCGGATCACGGTCTTATCCAGCCGCACCTGATTCAAAGTCTGAGAAGCGCGGGCGGCATCCAGGCGGGCCTTGGCCTCATCGAGAATCTGCGGGCTGGTCATCTTGCGGGTATCCAGATCCTGCAGGCGCCGATAGCTGGTTTCCTCCAGCCTGACCTGGGCAACGCTGCCGGCCAATTGCGCCTGATACTCGCCCTGATCCAGGGTCACCAGCGGCTCACCCTGACGCACCGCCTGCCCTTCGCGAAAATGGATCGTTGCCACCCGACCGGCGATTTCCGGTCGCACCATCACCGTCTCATCAGCGCGCAGCGTACCGATTGCGTTGACCTCGACCTTCAGGGTTTCACGACTGACCGGCACCGCCTTGACCGGCATTGGCGGCGTCTCGGCTTTCTGCTGCGCAGCGAGCAGGCCCGGCTGCACCAGCAGGATCAGGACGGCGATACGCGCCGTGCATTGCAAGCGTTTATGCATGGAATCGATCCGTCCGTGAAGCAGCATCAGGAAAACAGCAGCGCGCCGATAATGGCGTACAGCAGCGCCGGCAGCAGGTTACCGATGCGGATGCGCCGCAGCTCAAGCAGGTTAATGCCAATACCGAGAATCAGCAGGCCGCCCGTGGCGTTGATTGCATCCAGCACCGCCGGTTGCGACAGAACGGCCAGTTGCCCGGCCAGCAGGGTAAGGCTGCCCTGCACCAGCAACACCGGCAAGGCCGAGAACAGCACGCCCACGCCCAGCGACGACGCCAGCGCTATCGAAGCTACGCCATCCAGCAGCGCCTTAACCAGCAGCACACTCGGATCGCCCACCGTACCATCGCGAATCGAGCCGACAATGGTCATGGCCCCGGTCAGATACAGCAGGGTTGCGGTGACGAAGCCTTCGACAAAGCGGCTCGAATCGGAGCGCAGCATATGCCGCAGGGTCTCAGCCAGATGTTCCAGGCGCTGCTCGATCCGCAACAGCTCGCCGCTCACCCCGCCCAGCAACAGGCAGGCGATCGCCAGCAGGGCATGCTGGGCCTCCAGGGCCATGCGCAGGCCGATCACCAGCACCGACAGGCCCAAAGCCTGCATCAGAATGCTCTTGATCGACTCCGGCAGGCGTGTGCCCGCGCCAAGACCAATGGCGCTGCCCACTACCACCGCGCCGGTATTCACCAAGGTTCCAATCACTGCACACCTTCCTTAATTTGCATCATTTGCATCACTACCCATAGTCGGGTGTCTAGCCTGTTGCATCGCTTTCTGGATTCCCGCCTGCGCGGGAATGACGGAGATTCTAGCGTTAGATCAATAGCAACCGGCAATCTGGATTCCCGCCTGCGCGGGAATGACACCGGGTTTGACAGTGAAGCGCACGCCGTCCCACTGGATTCCCAGCCTGCGCGGGAATGACAATGGCACCAGGTCAGTCATGGCATTGATTCACTTCAATCAGGACATGCGCCAGGTGCGGAATATTGTGCAGCAAGCGCTTGTAATATTCCGGCGCCTGTGGCTCATGCGTGACCACGGACACCATCACCGAGTAATGTTCTGGACCCACTGACCAGATATGCAAATCGGCAATGCGGTTATCGGCATCAGCTTCAATGGCGCTCCTGATTGCGGCATCAATTGCAGGATCCACAACACTATCCAGCAGGATCGCACTGGTATCGCCGAGCAGACCATAGGACCAGCGACTGATCACCACGGCGCCCACCAAACCCATCGCCGGGTCCAGCCATACCCAGCCCCAGTATTTGCCACACACCAGGGCGACGATGGCCAATACGGAGGTCAGTGCATCGGCCACGACATGCAGATAGGCCGCCCGCAGATTGTGATCATGCCTGTGCGTGTGCCGGTGTTCATGCTCATGCTCATGCTCATGTTCATGCTCATGTTCTGATGATGTTCAGGGTGTTCATGCAGCATCCAGCCACTGAGCAGATTGACGAGCAGGCCGATCACCGCAACGGCGATTGCCTCATTGAAATGAATGGTCTGTGGCGTCACCATGCGCATGAATGACTCCAGCGCCATGATCAGGGCCACCACGGCCAAAGCTATAGCACTGGCAAAACCGCCCAATACGCTGACTTTTCCAGTGCCAAAGGTGAAGCGTGGATGATTGGCGTAACGGCGCGCATAACGATATGCGAACACAGTGAGGCCAAACGCCGCCACATGCGTCGCCATATGCCAGCCATCGGCCAATAAAGCCATGGAACCTGACACCACACCGGCCAGAATCTCGATGACCATCATCGTGGCGGTCAGGATCATGACTTTTGTGGTGCTCTTCTCAGCACGATCCGAGTCAGCGGAAAAATGGTGGCTGTGTTGCCAGGTTTCAAGCGTATGGTGATGCATCACGAAGTTCCTGGTTAAGCAGAATCTGATATCTGGAGCTGAGCGATTCCGGCCTGTTTTGGACTCTGCTTTTCAAACACAGGACTTTCGCTTACCTGACTTTTTCCGTCATACCCGCGAAAGCAGGTATCCATTCTTTTCAACACGCTACTGGATTCCCGCGTACGCGGGAATGACGAAAAGCGCAAGTCCCGTATATTAGAAAATCAATGAGCTGAAACACCAAGCGAAAGTCCTGATGTTTTTCAAGCGATTAACTCAATAGCATCTTGGTACCAACCAGCACCAGGAATACGGCGAACACTTTTTTCAGGGTCGCGGTCGGCAGCGTATGCGCCAAGCGCGCACCCAGCGGCGCGGTCAGCATACTCGCCACTGCCACGCCCAGCAGCGCCGGACCATAGACATAACCCAGGCTCCAGGCCGGCAGCGCCGGCGCGTTCAGGCCCGTGACCACAAAACCCAGCGCCCCGGCCACGGCAATCGGAAAACCACAGGCCGCCGAAGTCGCCACCGCCTGACGCATCGGTGTATTGCACCAGGTCAGGAACGGCACGGTCAGCGACCCCCCGCCAATCCCGACAAGGGCCGACACGGCGCCGATGATCCCACCGGCCAGCGCCATACCCGGCGTTCCTGGCAGTTCACGATGCGCCGCTGGCGCAGCCGCGAACGCCATCTGCGCCGCCACCAGCAACACGAAGATGGCGAAAATCCTGCTCAGCAGCGCGCTCGGCAAGGCATCAGCTACGGCCGCGCCTAGCCAGGCGCCGAGCACAATGCCCGGCGTCAAGCGCCAAACCACCGGCCATAGCACCGCGCCACGGCGATGATGCGCGCGCACCGAGGACAGCGAAGTCAGCGTAATGGTCGCCAGCGAAGTGCCGATCGCCAGATGCATGATGAGCGTATCGCTCACCTGCTGGGTGTGGAGGATCCAGGCCAGCACCGGAACGATGATCAGGCCGCCGCCGACGCCAAGCAGGCCGGCCATCACGCCGGCAAAGGCGCCCAGCGCCCAATACAGCAGTAGAGTCGGTAAAATGGCATTCACGACTGATTTATCCTTGTCTTTCGGTGACGGCCAGGCGGAAGCATGCTGGCGAGTGTGGTAAATTTTGTCGCGGAACGGTCATGGCGTCCCGGCGCGCACGGCGGCTATTGTACGGGCGGAACACCGGGCATGTCCCCGCCCCGATTACCATCGATTCCGTGGCAACCGCTGCCGCGGGCGGCATAAGAAGCTTGAGGAGCAGGCACAGGCATGAAAATTCAAACAATCTGCGTGTTGGGCGGCACGGGTTTCGTCGGCCGGCATCTGGTGGCGCGGCTGGCGAATCGGGGTTATGAGGTCAAGGTACTGACCCGTTACCCCCACCGGCACCGCGAGTTGGAAGTCCTGTCCACGGTGGCGCTGGTCGGTGCCGATCCACACGATCCGGCGGCGCTGCGCGAACAGTTCAGCGGTTGCGATGCGGTCATCAACCTGATCGGTATTCTTCACCAGAGCGCTGCGCAGAGTTTCAAGAGTATCCACGCCGAACTGCCAGCCCAGGTGGCGCGCGCCTGCCAGGACGCCGGCGTTAAGCGCCTGCTGCACATGAGTGCCCTGCAGGCCGATGCCAGCAAAGGCCCAAGCGAGTATCTGCGCAGCAAGGGCGCAGGTGAACAGGCGGTGCTGAAGACGGCCGGGCTGGCAGTGACCTGCTTCAAGCCGTCGATCATCTTCGCCCCGGACGATAGTTTCTTTAACCAGTTTGCTACGCTGCTGCGGCTCGGTCCGGTGCTGCCGCTGGCCTGCCCCAATAGCCGCTTCGCGCCGGTGTATGTCGAGGATGTTGCAGCGGCCTTTGAAAAGGCGCTGAGCGATGACAGCACCATCGGCCAGAGCTATGAACTGTGCGGGCCGCGTGTCTACACCTTCAAGGAACTGGTTGAGGACATCGCGCGCATGATCGGCAAGAAGCGCTGGGTGGTCGGTCTGCCGGATGGCCTGGCGCGGCTACAGGGGCGTATTTTCGAGAAGCTGCCGGTGAAGATTTTCACCTCCGACAATTACCTGTCGCTGCAGGTCGATAGCGTGTGTGCGTGCAACGGCTTTGCCGCGCTGGGCCTGACGCCGCATTCGGTTGATGGCATCATGCCGGCCTACTTCGCCGACCGGAATGCACGCGGGCGCTATCATCAGTTCCGCGAAGCCGCCCGCCGCAGCTAAGGATAGCGCTGCCGTATGCCGTGCATGCCGAACCAGCCCCGGCACGCACGGGATCAGGATTCAACACGGGAAGTGCCGTTCGCCCTGTATTCGGCACAGGCTGGCGGCATTTCACCCTATCTTGGTGCGCATGCACCAGGCTTCGCACCAAAATAAAGCGATAACGTTAGCCGTTCTATCGCTAAGCGCTTGATCCTGTAATAGGCCACTGCTTTGGAACGGGGTTTGCCTCCTAGCGCCGCTCATTTACTGGGAGGATTCATGGAAGCATACAAGTGGAGCAGCGATACCCTGTTCATTCTGGCGGGTGCGGTCATG
>RXIX01000127.1 GCA_003989075.1 Candidatus Competibacteraceae bacterium
GCGACGCCCAGCACATGGCCACGCTCGTGCTGGAACATCACCCAGTCATGCCCGGCATTCCACAGCAGCACCGGACTGATCAGCAGCAGCGCCAGCAGCGCACCAATCCACGGTGGTCTACTGCACAGGATCCGCCGCCCCGGCGCGCTCAGCAGCAGACCAAGGCCGAGACAGGCCGGCAGCAGACCCATGCTGAATTTAGCCAGTCCGCCCAGACCTACCGCCACACCCAGTTCGTACCAGGCATGCGGTTGCGCCCGATAAAGCGCCCGCCACGCCGCCCACAGCGCCCAGGTCCAGCAGGCGAACAGCACGCCATCGGTGGTCATCACCTGCCCGAGCGGAAAATACAGCGGCGTCGTCAAACCCAATGCCAGCGCCCACCAGCCGGCACGGCGATCGTTCCACAGCTGGCGGGCGAACAGGAACAGCAGCAGCAGGAATGCGTCGTATATCAGCCAGCCAAACAGCCGCACCTGCCATTCGCCGTGACCTAACAGCGCCGTACTCAGCGCGATCAGCCAGGCCAGCAGCGGCCCCTTGGTGGCATAGCTCCAGTCCAGGTGCTGCGACCATTCCCAATACTGCGCCTCGTCGAAATGCAGATCGAAACCGCCCGCCTCGGCGATCCAGGCACGCACCAGCGGCAAGGCCAGCAGCAGCGCCACCAGCGCTAAAAGCTCCCTGCGCTCCAGCGCGGGCATGCTGCGAGCGGGCGAAACGGCCGGCTCAGCCATGCGCCACGCACCAGCCCGCCTCGGCATCCGCTCCGTCACTGCCGATGGTGCGAATCACATACGGCCGGCTGGCGCTGGAGGCGAAATAGGTGCGGGTGATCAGTTCGCTGAGCACGCCGGTGGTGAGAAACTGCACCCCCATCAGCACCAGCAGCACCGCCACCAGCAGCAGCGGCCGGGTACCGATATTGGCGCCGAGCAGCAGCTTCTGCGCGAACAGCCAGCCCAGCAGCAGCGTCCCCAGACCCCCACTGACCAGACCGATGCGGCCAAAGAAATGCCCCGGCCGGGTCAGGAAGCGCAGGAAGAAATACACCGACAGCAGATCGACCAGCACGCGGAAGGTGCGGCTGATGCCGTACTTGGATTCACCATGCATGCGGGCGCGGTGATTGACCACGTCCTCGCGAATGCGCTGCGGCGCGGTGCGCACCGACATCCAGGCCGGAATGAAACGGTGCATCTCACCGTACAGGCGCACTTCCTTGATGACCGTTGCCCGATAGACCTTGAGACTGCAGCCGTAGTCGTGCAGACGCACCTGGGTAATGTTGCCAATCAGGCGGTTGGCAATCCGCGACGGAATGGTGCGCAGCCAGACGTTATCCTGACGGTTGCGCCGCCAGCCCACCACCAGATCGAGATCCTCACTCAGCAGCCGCCCGACCAGACGCGGAATATCGGCCGGATCGTTCTGCAGATCGCCATCCAGAGTAGCGATCACTTCGCCGCGTGCGGCATCGATGCCGGCCTGCATGGCGGCGGTCTGGCCAAAATTGCGCTGCAATTCCAGCACGCGCACATGCCGGCCCCAGCGGCTGGCCGCGTCGCGCAGCCGCTCGTGCGTGCCGTCACTGCTGCCATCATCGACCACGATCAATTCCCAGGGCATCGGGTAATCGGCCAGCGCGGCATGAATGCCGGCCAGCAGCGGTTCGACATTGTCCTGTTCGTTGTAAAGCGGCACCACCAGCGACAGACGATGCGGCGCCAGCGCGGCGGGTGAAATTGGTTCTGCATTCATGGACGGCATACCGGAAAAGACAGGAGGGGAAAGGCCATGGCCCGCGCCCTTCGACCCTTCGACAGGCTCAGGGCGAACGGATATTTCCGTTCGTCCTGAGCTAGTCGAAGGATGAACGGAGTTAGTGAGATGCCCTTCGACAGGCTCAGGGCTCAGGCCCGCGCCGACAAAGGCCGGCAGGCCCCAGGCCCGGCGATAGCGGATGGCCAGCCAGGCAGCCAGCGTGCCCAGCGCCAGACCGATCAGGGCACCGGCCAGCACCTGACTTGGGTAGTGCTTGCCCAGATAAATCCGCGATAGCCCCACCAGCACGGCCAAGGCGACCAGGCCGAGCCGCCAGCGCCGCCACGGCAGGGTCCACAGCACGAATACCGCCGCTGCGGTGAAATTCAGGGCATGGTTGGACGGCATGCCGTTGGGCTTATCACCACAGCGGCGCACCACGCCACCGCCGAGGGCGCGCAACTGCTCGAATATCGCCTGGCAGGGGCGCGGCATAGCGAACAGATCCTTGAGCAGGTGGCCGAGCAGGTCGCCAACCGTAATGGTCAGCAGCAGCACCAGGAATAGCCGGGCGCCGGCGCGGCCTTCGCGGCGACTGCAGTCGTAGAGCAGCAGCAGCGCCAGCGGATAGGTGAACTCGGGACGCTGCGACACCCACCAGAACAGGCCATCGAACAGCGCATTTCCCCAGCCCTGATTGATCCACAGCAATATGTGTTCATCCATGGTGCAGCATCCCGGCGGTTGGCACGTCGTGGCGCAAGGCCAGTGCCAGCGCGCCACCCGCCAGCGACAGACCGAGCATGAACAGATGCAGATTCACCGCCGCCATCAGCGCCTGCGCTGCGGGCACGCCAAAAGGCAGCAGCGCCGCCATCACCCCGGCCTCATAGGTACCGGCACCGGCGACGCCATGCACCGGCAGCACGCTGGTCAGATCGCCACCGATGGCACCGAGCAGCGCCACCGCCGGCGACAACAGCGGCGCGAACAGAATCAGAATCCAGGCGAACACCGCCAGCTTGACCACCCAGTTGAACAGGGTCCAGAACCAGGCGCGCATCAGTGCCACTGGAGTGCGCGGCAGGCCGGTGCGCGCCTGTGCCAGCCGTGCCCGCCAGTGCTCGGGCAGACGCCTGGCCACGCGCGGCAACAGCCGTTCCTGCACCGTTAGCAGCAGCCAGGGCAGTGCCAGCCAGGCAACGGCCAGCGGCGCGAGCCACCCGGCCGGCAACCAGTGATCACCGATCGCCATCAGGGCAATCAGGCCCAGCGCATACAGGTCCATCAGGCGAAACCATAGCAACGCCGCCAGCGAGCGCGGCAGCGGCACGGCGAAATAGCGGTGCAGCAGCAGCGGAAAGGACAGTTCGCCGCTGCGCATCGGTAACAGGTTATTCAGCAGGTTATGCAACAGGGTCAGCTTCAGGCAGGCGCCCAGACCACCGGCGGTGGCGGGCAGGAAATAATCATACAGGCGCAGGGTCCGCGCCAGATAGCTAAGCAGGGTCAGGACCGCCGCCAGCGCCAGCGCCAGCGGATCCAGGCTGCGCCACGGTGCCAGCAGTTGCGGCCAGCCGATGCTCCATTGCACCGCCGCCAACACCGTCAGCAACAGCGCCACGCCGAGCGCCAGCCGGGCATGTGTGCTCATCTCAGCACTGCTCCGCAGCAGCGCCCCAGCGCGCCACGCAGAACTGATAACCGGCCAGGCCCAGCGCCAGCAGGGCGATGATGCGCCGCCCCGGATCGGTCTGCGGATAGCCACTGTGGTAATGGATCAGCGCTGTCAGCGCGCAGGCGGTCAGCAGCAGCGTCAGCGTGGTTCGACCGGCGGCGGTTTCGCCCCAGCGCCAGCGCCGCGCCCAGAGGCTGCCCAGCACCGCCGCCAGCCAGCCAATGGCCGCGCCGGCCAGCACATCCAGCGGCCAGTGCACACCGACCACGATCCGCGACAGGCTGACCAGCAGCGCCAACGTCAACAGCAGCGGCGCCCAGTAGCGGCGCGCGTCAGCCGGCATCCACAGTATCACCACACCGATCATGGTGAAGATGGTCGCAGCATGTCCGGAGGGAAACGCCGCGCTGCTGCGCAAGGGGCCGCCGATCAGATGCAGCTGCCCGGCTGGAAACACATGTGAAGGCCGCATCACCAGCAGACCATGCTTCAGGCCCTGCACGGCCACAGCAGCCAGCACCCCGGCCAGCACCCCAGCCCAGATCAGCTCCGGCCGCACCCGCACCAGCGGCAGGCACAACGTCAGCACCATCAGGGTATCGCCGCACAGAGTCACATAAGCCCACAGGGTAGCGTGACCGTGCGCGGCGAGCTGATGCCCGGCCCAGAACAGCGACTGATTAGCCTGTAGCAGCCACACCGCCAGTGCCAGGGTCAGCGCGGCTAGCGGCACATCCCAGTACCAGGCATTCCAGGCGCTCGGCCGCCGGATGCGCTTCGATCGTTTCAAGGTTGCAATTCCGGGTTCGGGGTCATCAACTCCCCTCGTCCTCCGGGAGTGGGGTTCGGAGTGAGGGCGTCATGGCTGGAAGCATCAGGCTCCTCCATGCGTACCAGTGCAATCCCGTGCGCCGCATAGCGCACTGCATGCGGACCCAGTGCCGCCAGTGCCGTCTGCCGGGTCAGCACCAGGTCACCCGGCCGGGGTTCGCGCCGCTCGACGATCCGGCCACTGTAGACGCTGAAGCTGGGCAGGTTCAGCCGCCACATCACCAGCGGCGGCGCGCCCGGTTCGGCACTAGCCAGAAGACCGGCTGCCTTGACCGGCTGTTGCCGCACCGCCGCCACTGCTGGCAGCACCAGCGCCGACAGCACGGCACTGAGCAGCACACCGCTGAGCAGCAGCTTCAGCGCTATGGGAATATGTCGCTCGCGCATGAAATAACCGGTCAGCGCCAGCAATGCCAGCAACAGCAGATAATAGGCTGGGGGAAAATCCAGACCGGCCAGTTGTGCCTGCACCAGCGCATCCTTGACCCGTGGCATAACCAGCGTCAGCGCGCCGGGCAGGACCAGCAGCAGCAGCAACACCAACGCCTGGGGCAGCAGCAGCCAGCTGGCCGGGCCGGATTCCTGCCTGTCCAGCTCCGCCGCCATCAGCACGAACAGCCCGCTGCAGCCATAGAGCAGGTAATGCGGCAGCTTGGTCGCTGCCAGACTGAACAGCAGGAACACCAGCCCGAACCACAGCAGCAGGTAACGGCCCAGCGGCGTGCGCCACTGTTCGCGGGCATGGGCCAGCGTGCGCAGCAGCAGCGTGGTATGGGGCAGCACTGCGACCAGCAGCACCGGCATGTAATACCACCAGCCGCCGCCATGCCCGTCCAGCGGCTGCTGCAAGCGGTCCAGATTGTGGCGCAGGAAAAAGCCCTGCAAAAAACCATCGCCCTCGCGCAGGAACTGCAGCAGATACCAGGGCGCAGCGATGATCAGGAACAGCATCCAGGCGCGGCCCTCGGCGAGCAGGCCCAGCCAGACGCGCCACTCGCCACGGCTGGCGCAATACAGCAGGCTGACCCCGGCGGGAATCGCCACCGCTACCGGCCCCTTGGTCAGAAAGCCCAGCCCCATCGCCAGCGCTGCCGCATACAGCCAGATACGCCGCCCTTCGCGCAGATACAGGTACAGCGCCAGTACGCTGCCCGCCAGCAGCATATTCAACAGGGCATCGGCGGTCGCCGCCTTGCCGATCACCGTCACCGCCAGGCTGCTGGCCAGCAGAATGGCGGCGTACAAACCCTGACGACTGTTGACCACGCGATGCGTGAAGCCCAGCAACAGCAGGGTCCAGGCACTGGCGGCCAATGCCGAGGGCATACGAAAGGCCCCTTCACTTGGACCCAGCAGCGCCACGCTGGCCGCCTGCAGCCAGTAGATCAGGATCGGCTTGTCATAGCGCGGTTGACCGTTCAGGTAAGTGGACAGGAAATCGTCGCGCAGGAACATTTCGCGGGTGGCCTGACTGAAGGCGCCCTCGTCGAGATCAAACAGCGGCACCGCGTCCAACTGGTAGAAAAAGCCGGTAAACAGGGCCAGAGCCAGCAGCAGATACAGCAGGCGCTCGCTGGCCAGGGCAGCGGCAAGGCGGGTACTGGGCGGAGACATGGCGCAGGTTCTGGCTCGGGCAGCAGGGGCGGACTGACGCGCGCCGCCCCTCAGCGGCTGCTGCGCTCGATAGCGCGAATCTCCATGCGCAACTCTTCCTTGTCGTTCTTGTGCTGGGCAACCCGCACCGGCAGATAGTGCTGATCCGGAGCAAACCAGAAGGTGGTGTTGCGGCTCTTGCCGGGCGTGTACTGGTTAATGCGTACCGTGCGCAAGCGGCCCAGTGGCGTATCCAGCCATTCTTCGCCCAGCGTGCGAATCTGGTAGGTCTTGATGCGGGTGGCATCAATCAGGGTGTACTGCTCGGGCAACTGACCGCGCTGCAAATCGATCATCACCGCCAGATTCAGGCTCAGCGGGTCCAGCACGCCGGGCGTCAGCGGCAGTTCCACCTGCGTTTCATGATCACGGGCCTGGATGCGCCCGGCCGACCAGTCAAAATCCAGTTGCAGGGTGCCGGCGCGCTTGCCGGTCTCGGTCTGCCGCTGATAGTGCAAGGGCCGCACCTGATGATCGCGAATCTCGCCGCTGACCTGTTCCTGGATCTGGCCGGCGACCAGCGTCGCCAGACCGCTCGGACGCACATCGGAACGCATCGTGTACCCCTGAGCGCCCGTCGCGTCCAGGCGCATCACCGCCTCGCCCAGCGCAAAGCCGGACGCATAAACCTCGTAACGGGCGACAAAGGGCGCGACCGGCAATTCGCCAGCCTGCGTGACGGACAGCGCCGCGCCCGCCAATACACCAGCCAGCACAACGCGATACAACAGGGAAAGGTGGTTCATGCGGAACATATCCTCGGCCAGCCAGAGTCGAAGCCAGGCATGCCGCATGATAGAGCATTTCCGGCAAGCGCGGACACAATCGCCCGCGCCGGACGGGTTCAGGCGTGCAGTTGCGCCAGTTGGCTGCGACGCTCGTGCAACAGGGTTTCATAGGCGCGGCTGAGGGCGTGCTCATAGGCACAATCGCCCTTCTCACCCATCTCGTGCAGGCGCGCTTCCAGAAACGCGATCTCCTGACGCAGGTAATCAACCGCCCGGTAATCGGCCACCACGTGACCCAGACCACGATGCTGGGTACCCAAGGCAAAATTCATCTGCATGATACAACCTCCTCCATATCTGTTTTTTTGATCCTGATTGATCCAACGGACTCAGAACATAAAGCCGCTTGATGAACGGACGATGACAATGCGATTAAGCTTTTTTCAATACCCGTCCCGCTTCTACAGGCTGCGAAAGCGCATCGACAAATCAACCGCGCGCACGTCCTTGGTCAGACCACCGATGGAAATATAGTCAACGCCGGTCTCGGCGATGGCGCGCACCGTGTCGAAATTGACGTTGCCCGAAGCCTCCAGCTTGACCCGTCCGGCGGTTATGCGCACCGCTTCCACCATGCCGGCCCGGTCAAAATTGTCGAGCATGATGATGTCGGGCTGCGCCTGCAGCGCTTCGGCCAGTTCAGCCAGGCTTTCCACTTCGACTTCAACCTTCACGCCGGGATGCAAGTGCCGGGCCGTGGCAATGGCCTTGCCGATCGAGCCAGCGGCCATAATGTGGTTTTCCTTGATCAGTACGGCATCGAACAGGCCGATGCGATGATTCTGGCAGCCGCCGCAGCGCACCGCGTATTTCTGCGCCAGGCGCAAACCGGGCAGGGTCTTGCGGGTGTCAAGAATGGTCGCGCCGGTGCCGGCGACACAGTCGGCGTAACGACGGGCCAGTGTTGCGGTAGAGGAAAGCAATTGCAGAAAATTCAGCGCGGTACGCTCGCCGGTGAGCAGAACCCGCGCCGGACCGCGCAGGGTGCAGAGCAGTTGATCGGGCGCGACGCGCTCGCCATCGGCCGCTTGCCAGGCAACCGTCACGCCCGGATCAAGCTGGCGGAATACGGCATCGAACCAGGCCGTACCGCACAGCACGGCGTTTTCGCGGCTGATGACGGTGGCTTCGGCCTGGGCCTGCTCGGGAATCAGCGCGGCGGTTAGGTCGCCGCTGCCGACATCCTCGGCCAGGGCCAGGGCAACGCTGGGATTAGGGTCGGGCAGGTTCATCAGATGTTGCGCGAGATACCCCGTCCTTTAGGGCGGGGAGGGATAGCGCGGAACGCGAAGCGTTCCCCTCTTCTCGCTC
>RXIX01000128.1 GCA_003989075.1 Candidatus Competibacteraceae bacterium
TCAATCGTGGCTTTGAGCCGCATCTGGTGCTGTATCCGTTCACCGAGTGGCAGCGCATCAGTGCCGAGCTCAACCGTCTCAACCTGTATGTGAAGAAGAACCGCGATTTCATCCGCTATTTCCATCGTGGTGCGACCGAACTGGAGCTGGATGGCAGCGGCCGGCTGCTGTTACCGCGCCGGTTGCTCGACTATGCCGGCATCAGCGAAGCCGTGATCCTGCTCGCCTATGCCAATCGCATCGAGTGCTGGGATCCGCTGCGCTACGAGCAGTTGCTGTCCGATGAGCCGGCTGATTTTGCCCGGCTGGCCGAGGAGATCATGGGCGGAACCGATGCCGCCGAGAGCGGCGAACTGTTGCCGGGCTTTCGCGATCTGCCGCCGGGACCGCCGAACGCGCGGCATTAGCGGCCATCGATGGGTGCGCTCAGGCTGAGCACTGGACCGCCCGCAGCGTCAGCATCGGCCGGATCGTGCGTGACCAGCAGGGTGGGCAGGCCCCGCTCGCGGGCATGGCTGAATACGAAGCTGCGCATCCGTCCGCGCAGGGTGGTGTCGAGCTTCGAGAAGGGCTCATCCAGCAGCAGCGCCGCCGGTTCGGCCAGCAGGGTGCGCAGCAGTGCCGCCCGTGCCCGTTGGCCGCCGGACAGGGTTGCCGGGGCCTGTTCACCGAGCCCAGTCAAATCGGCTTCGTGCAGCGCCGTAGCAACCCGCCGCCGCCGTTCGTCACGACTCAGACCGCGGGGCAGGCCAAAGGCCAGATTCTCCGCCACGCTCAGATGGGGAAACAGCAGCGCGTCCTGAAACAGAATGCCGACGCGGCGCTGTTCCGGTGGCAGTCCATCCAGTCGTCGCGTGCCGAGAGATATCGTGCCTGTGGCGCGAAACGGCGCGGGCAGGATGCCGCACAGGTGGCTGAGCAGGGTCGATTTGCCACAGCCGCTCGGCCCCATCAGGGTCACGATGGCGCCGGGTGCAAGGTTCAGATCCAGCGGCGCGAACAGGGCCCGCTCGGCGAGGTAAATGCACATACGGTCCAGCACCAGGTTCATCGCCGGTGGTCCCGGCGCGCCAGCATCAGGGCCAGGGCAAAGCCCAGCAGCGGCAATAGCGTCTGCGCTACGGCGTAAACGCCGATCAGGCGGCGGTTGGCTCCGGAGGCCAGGGCGACTGCTTCGGTGGTCAGGGTGGCGTAGCGGCCGGCACCGGCGAACACGGTCGGCAGATACTGCGTCACGCTGACCGCGAAGCCCACCGCCGCCGCCACCGCCACCGCGCTGCCCAGCAGCGGCAACTTGATGCGCCAGAATACCCGCGCCGGTCCAGCGCCCAGCGTCCGCGCGCTCTGTTCGTAACGTTGGTCGAATGCCCGCCAGGGATCGGCCAGCGACAGGAATACGTAGGGCACTACGAACAGCAGATGAGTCCACAGCAGCGCCAGCCAGTGACCCTCCAGACCCCAACCCGCCAGCAGCACCTGCACCCCGAATAGAAAGCTCACCTGCGGCACCAGCAGGGGCAGATAGAGCAGCCACAGGCTGCGTCCGCTCACTGCGCGCTGCTGGCGCTGTTCCTGCTCCAGACAGGCCATGACCAGCAGCAATGCTACGCCGGTCGCCGCCACGCCAATGCCCAGCGTATTTCCAGTCGCCACCGCCAGGCTGTCGAACTGGCCGCGCCAGTGTGCCAGGGTCCACTGTGTGGGCCAGGCTGCGGGAAAGGTCCAGCGCAGGGCAAATGACCAGACCAGCAGTCCCAGCGCGCTCAGCATTGCCAATCCCAGCGCCAGCGTACCACTGCCCAGTGCCAGCCACTGAGCCAGCGCGCCGCCGCCGCCGCGCCCGCCATCGCTCAGCCATGCACGGCTGCAGCGGGCCAGCAACTGGATCGCGCCTTCCCACAGCAGCAGCGCCAGCCCGGTCAGTCCCGTGAGCAGTAGGGCCGCTGCTGCCGCCGGCAGGCGTGCATGCAGATCGGGATCGTTGAAGCCGCGCAGTGCCTGCACCGCCAGGGTCGGTGGCGCGCTCGGACCGATGATCAGTGCCACATCGACCACGCTCAGGGCAAAGGCCAGCGCCGCGAACACCGGCAGGCGAATCAGCGGATACAGTTGTGGCAGCACCACTTTCAGGAAGGCGCTGACCGGGCCGTAGCCGAGGGTACGGGCCACGGCCAGATCATGATCGGCGGGCCAGCGCGCCAGCCCGGCCAGGCTCATGAACAGCAGATAGGGCGTTTCCTTGAGAGTCAGCGCCAGAATCAGGCTCAGGCCCCAGGGATCCTGTGGCCCGAACAATCCCAGCTCCGGCGGCCGTTCCCAGCCGGTCGCCCAGGGTGACAGCAGCCGCGCCAGTCCGCCACTTGGCGCGATCAGAAAGGCCAGCCCCAGGGCCAGCGCGGCATGCGGCATGGCCAGCAGCGGCGCCAGACTGCGCCGGATGCGCGCCAGCCAGCGGCTTTGATAGCAGCCGGCGAGCAGCGCCAGGGTCAGCAGCAGCGCCAGCAGTGTCGCGGCCACTCCAGTCCACAGGGTCAGAATCAGCGCGTGGCTCAAGCCCGGCTCGGCGAGCAGAGTGCGCCACGGTTGCAGTGAAAAACCGCTCGCGCCGATAGCCGGCAGGTAGCCAAAGGCTGGCAGCAGCGTACCAGCCAGCCCGGCGATGATGGGCATCAGCAGCAATGCCAGGGTCAGCGCCGGTGCTCCGCTCAGCAGACCGCCGCTGCACCCTGTCGCACTCTGCACGGGACTAGCGGCTATAGCGCGCGCGCCAGGCCGCTTCCAGGCGCTCCATCCAGCTCGGGTGCGGCTCCGGCAGCGGCGTACCCAGTTGTGCGGCGCTGAGCGTGGCGACACCGGGCTTGATCGCGGCGAAGCGCTGCTGGTCCTCAGGCGGCAACTGGTCCACCGCCAGCACGGTCAGATCGCCCCACACCACCGGATCCTGCTTGCGCGCCTGGGCTTCCGGGGAGAGCAGGAAGTTGGCCACCACCAGGGCGCCTTCCCTGGCGCGGGCATTGTAGGGAATGGCGACAAAGTGGGTATTGCCGATGGTGCCTCCGGTGAGCACATAGCTGCGTACCGTGTCGGGCAGGGTGCCCTTGGCGATTTCCGCCGAGGCGTCGTTGGGGTGGAAACTGAAGGCGATGTCGATTTCGCCATCGGCCAGCAGTTGCCGCAGTGCCGGCATGCTGGGCGGATAGGCCTGCCCCTGGCGCCACAGGTAAGGGCGAATCTGGTCCAGCCAGCGCCATAGCGGCGCGCTGACCGGGCCGAAATTGGCGTCGGTGGCCGGCTTTTGCAGGGCCTCACGCTGTTCGGTCAGTTCCAGCAGCGCCTGCTTGAGAAAGGTCGAACCGAGAAAATCCGGCGGCTCCGGATAGGTAAAGCGGCCCGGATGTGCCTGAGCATAGGCGAGCAGCGCCGCCATGGATTTCGGCGGCTCACGGACCACGGCGCTGTCATGGACGAACACGATCTGCGCCATGCCCCAGGGCGCTTCCATGCCCTCGACCGGCACGGTGAAATCGACCGTGGTGGTGGGCTTGCCGACGGTATCGACATGGCGGTAGTGGGGCAGGCGCGCGCTGAACGGGCCATACAGCAGGCCGTTGTCCTTCATGGCGCGGAAGTTTTCGCCATTGATCCACAGCAGGTCAACGCTGCCCTCCTGGTCACGGCCGGCGTTCTTCTCGGCCAGAATCCGGGCAACGGTTTCGGCGATGTCGCTGACCTTGACGTGACGCAAGGTGATGCCGTAGCGGGCCTGAACCTGCGCACCGACCCAGGCAATGTAGCTGTTCACCTTGTCATCGCCGCCCCAGCCATTCCAGTACACGGTCTGGCCGCGCGCGGTCTTTTCGATCGTCGCCCAGTCCGGCTCGCTGGCGTGGGCGATGCCGGTCAGCAGCGTCAGGAACCATAGGCCAAGCGCCAGGCCGGGATGCGTGAGCCGCGGTTGATGGTGCACGAGAACTCCTCGGGGTGATCGGTAACGGATACAGACTTACAGATCCTGCAGGGGACTGCCCGGTGCCCATTCCTGGCGCACCGTGGCCATGACCGCCGGGTCCAGATAATGATCGACCCGGTTCTGGACATGTGTGACCAGTGCAGCGTCGCTGCATTCTGCGGACCAGTCCTCGGTGCTGGCGGCGCTGTTGGGCTGTTCCAGGCGGCGCGCCTGCCGCGAGGCCACCCGCCACTTGACGCACCAGGTGACCGCCCGTAACCACACCAGGCGGCGCAGCGGTAGCAGCCAGGGGCGCAGCGGTTTGGCCAGATCGGGCGCGGCGGCTTCCAGCCAGTGCTGATAGAACGCGGCGATCGCTTGCAGCGGTGGTGCTCCGGCGGCGACCACGTCCCAGGTGGTCGAGGTGTAGAGGCTGGCATGGGCCAGGTCGATCGCTGGCGAACTGTACTGGCCCTTTTCCCAGTCCACCAGCACCGCCTGATCCTGCCGCAGCAGCCAGTTGCCGGGATGGGTATCGGTGGCGATCAGCCGCACCGGCTGCAACTGCCCGGCGGTCTGGGCAGCATAGCGCTGCGCCCAGTGCAGTTCCTCGTCAAGCTGCGCCTGACTGTCGACGGACAGCGCCGCGTCGGGCAGAAATGCAGCCTGCGCCTGGATGGTGCGGAGTTCGCTGGCGACGGCATCGGCACTGTCGCGCAGCGGCGGCTGATGCGCCGGCGCGGGCAGTGGCAGGTTATGCAGCGCCGCCAGCGCCGGTGCGATCCGCGCCAGTTCCGCTGGCATGTGCAGCGGGCGTCCAGCGATGTATTCGACGATCAGCGCGCCCAGCGGCAGCTCGGTGCAGGGCAGCAGCACCCGCTGCAAACGTGGCGCGTGACCGCAGGCGCTGGCGCGGCGGAAGCAGGCTGCCTGATAGCGCAGATTGTCGAGCGCGGCCAAGCCAAACTGGCTCTGCTTGGGGACTCGCGCCAGCCAGCCGCTATCGCCAAGCCGGATATGGTCATGGGCCAGGCCGGTAGTAGGCAGCGCGTGCAGGTCCACCGCCTGCAGGGTGGCAAAATCGGGATCGGCACTGATCCGCGCGTGCAGGGTGGCCAGGGCACAGGCACTGAGCGAGTGGCGCATGGGCTATTACCGGGATGCTGAGGGCGGACCGGCGCGGCCGGTGCGGGCGTACATGTGCCGCCAGAGCGCTTTTTCCAGTTCGACCAGCAGCAGTACTGCCAGCCCGGCCAGGGTCACGATCACCCAGTCGCGGGCGGGCATCGGCGCGGTGCCCATCAAATAGCGCAGGGGCGGGAAATAGGTAAAGGCCAGTTGCAGCAGCAGCAGGATGCCGATGGTGATCAGCACCGGGCGACTGCCGAACAGACCGGTGCGCGACAGGATCGAATCATAAATGTAGCGGCTGTTGAACAGATAGAAGATTTCGCCCACCACCAGCGCATTCACCGCCACGGTGCGCGCCAGTGCTTCATCCACGCCCTGACTGCTCTGCCACAGGAACAGGCTCAGGGGTGCGATCACCAGAACCACCGACATGAAGATGATCCGCCACAGCATGAAGGCATTGATCAGCGGCTCGGCGGGATCGCGCGGTGCGCGCTGCATCACGCCGGCTTCAGCGGGTTCAAAGGCCAGTGCCAGCGACAGGGTCACCGCAGTCACCATGTTCACCCACAGCACCTGCACCGGTGTCAGCGGCAGCGCCACGCCGAACAGGATTGCGGCCACGATCACCAGCGCCTCGGCGCCGTTGGTCGGCAGGGTGAACAGCAGCGCCTTGCGCAGATTGTCATATACGGTGCGGCCTTCCTCGACAGCGTGGGCGATGGAAGCGAAATTGTCATCGGCCAGCACCATCGCCGCCGCTTCCTTGGCCGCTTCGGTGCCCTTGAGGCCCATGGCCACCCCGACATCGGCACGCTTGAGCGCCGGCGCGTCGTTGACCCCGTCACCGGTCATCGCCACCACTTGGCCGCGGTCCTGCAGCGCCTTGACCAGACGCAGCTTATGCTCCGGGCTGGCGCGGGCGTACACGTCGATATCCAGCACCCGCGCCTGCAGCGCCGCGTCGTCGAGCGTTTCCAGTTCGGCGCCGGTCAGTACCTGGCCGTTCGTGCCGATCCCAATCTGGGCAGCGATAGCCTGCGCGGTGGCGCCATGATCGCCGGTGATCATCTTGACCCGGATGCCAGCAGCATGGACCTGGTGCACGGCGTCGATGGCCTCGGCGCGCGGCGGATCGCTGATGCCCAACAGGCCCAGCAGGGTCAGGCCGGATTCGACCTCGGCAAAGGTCAGTTCGCGCAACTGACTGGGCGCGCTGCGGCATGCGACTGCCAGCACCCGCTGGCCGCGCGCCGCCAGCGCCTCGACCTGTTCCCGCCAGGCATCAGTGTGCAGGGGCTGGAGATCATGGCCCTGTTGCTGATCGACGCACATTGCCAGCACCCGCTCCGGTGCGCCCTTGACGTGGATGATATGCCCGCCGCTGTGATGATCGTGGTGCAAGGTGGCCATGAAGCGGTGTTCGGATTCGAACGGAATGCTGTCGAGGCGATGAAAGCGGGTCTGCCCCTCGCCAGGATCGAGACCCAGCTTGCGTGCCAGGGTGAGCAGCGCACCCTCGGTGGGGTCGCCGTCCATCTGCCAGTGTCCATCCTGATCGCGCAGCACGGCATCGTTGCACAACTGCGCGGCCAGACCGATCGCGCGCAGATCGGCCGCCTGATCCAGATCAAGCAGGACGCCCCGGCTCTGGAAATCGCCTACCGGCGCGTAGCCGACCCCGCTAACCTGGATCTGGCGCATGGGAGTAACCACCTGCTGCACAGTCATTTCGTTGCGGGTCAGGGTGCCGGTCTTGTCCGAGCAGATTACGGTCACCGCACCCAGCGTTTCCACTGCCGGCAGGCGCCGGATAATGGCATTGCGTCCGGCCATGCGCTGCACGCCGATGGCCAGGATGATGGTCATGATCGCCGGCAGCCCTTCTGGAATCGCCGCTACGGCCAGCGCCACCGCCGCGACAAACATTTCACTCGCCGGGTGGCCGCGCCAGAACACGCCGGCAGCAAAAGTCGCCGCTGCCGCCAGCACGATGACCGCGCTCAGCCAGCGGCCAAACTGGGCCATCTGCCGCAGCAGTGGCGTGGTGACATCCTCGATCTGTTCCAGCAGGCTGCTGATGCGGCCGATTTCGGTCTGCATGCCGCTGGCGACCACCACACCCACGCCCTGGCCCTGGGTGACCAGCGTGCCGGAATAGGCCATGCACAGCCGGTCGCCAAGCGGCGCGTCACCGGGCAGTGGCGCGGGATGCTTGTTGACCGCGTCCGCCTCACCGGTGAGCGCGGCTTCCTGGATGCACAGGCTGCGGATTTCCAGCAGGCGCAGGTCGGCTGGCACCTTGTCGCCGGATTGCAGCAGCACCCAGTCGCCGGGCACCAGCTCCTCTGCGGCGATTTCACGCCGCTGACCGTCGCGCAGCACCATGGCCCGCAGTGAGAGCAGGTTACGGATCGCGGCCAGTGCTGATTCGGCCTTGCCTTCCTGGACGAAGCCAACGATGGCGTTAATGATCGTCACGCCGAGGATCACCGCAGTATCGACAACATGGCCGAGCAGGGCGGTGATCGCTGCCGAGGCCAGCAGCACATAGATCAGCACGTTATGGAACTGCAGCAGGAAACGCATGACGGGACTGCGCGCCGGCGCCGAACGCAGCCGATTAGGACCGTGGCGCTGCAAGCGGTCACGGGCTTCTGCTTCGTTCAGGCCACCGGGTGCGCTGTTCAAGGCCTGCAGAACCTGTTCTCTGGACAGGGTATGCCAGGGCGGCGCGGCGGACGGTAGCGAGGATGGCGCGTTCAAGGGCAGGACTCCTCGTGATAGCGGCGATAAAATGCCAACAGGCCCCGTGACAGTATGCCACGGAGCCTGAGTAGCCGGCTTGGCGCGGGTATCCGCGCCCCGGTTTGCCCTGAAGTGAGTCATGGATGACGAACGACCCCGCTGGTTTAAGCCATTGCGTAGCGACTC
>RXIX01000129.1 GCA_003989075.1 Candidatus Competibacteraceae bacterium
ATAAACCGTTCCCATTTTATATCATTTGAATTTGAACCATTACCGACGAATCAGAATCAACGACACTAGCCATAGCGGCCCGCTCCAATCTGACCCGCATCGGGGCTTTTGGTATTGAATATGCGGATACCCATCCTGAGTTACCGGCAGGCAGCCCGGCCTTCCTGGAAGATCTGTTCTGGGCGCCGCTGTATGCCTGGGTTCCGCGGTTTTTATGGTCCAGCAAACCCATGGGTAATCTGGGCACCTGGTATAACCAGGTGGTCTTGGGCGCCAGTTTGTCGAGCATTACTTCGGTTGCCATGGGGCCTTTCGCGTATCTCTATTTTGCCGGCGGCTATCTGGCTGTGGCGGTCGTGTTTTTTTTGATCGGGGTGCTGCAACGGACTTTTTTATTCGTGCTGACTCCTTTTGTACGCTCCTCCGGGACTGTGGTGTTCCTGTCCATATTGCAATTGCTCGGCACTGTTGACAGCTCTATCTTGGGGTTATTGATTAGCCTCTTCCGGGACGTCCCTATCCTGCTTGTCGTTATGCTGCTTATTTATCAGCGACGTGCGCCGTCGCCTCATGGTCGCTTGGGTATTCCCACACGCGACCCGCGCTATCACACTCTAAGGCATGGATCTGCAGGATGAGGATAGGAAATGCTTTGGAAGCATTGGGCCCCTATCTGGAAAGGCACGTAGCGCGGATTCAGCAATGCACAATTTGGCTGGGGCCGATTCCGATTGGCCCTCGTGCGGCGAGAGGATTCTGGCAACAATGCTTTTTGATGAATCATTAACCATGCTCAATGTCACTTATTTCACTCGAAAACCAGGGCGCGGCTGGAGTTTGGAGCGCGTTTTCGACGATGTCGCGGCGCATTTGCCCGATGATATCACCGTGACTTTTTGTCATAACCGGTTCAACTCGCAGGGCCTATTCAAGCGGCTGTATGATCTGCTGCGGGCGACCCGGCATCAGGGTGATGTAAACCACATCACCGGCGATGTGCATTTCCTGACCTATCTGCTCCAGCGTCGCAAAACGATCTTGACGGTGCATGACTGTGGCGCTTTGGAATGTCCTGCCGGTCTGCGACGATGGCTGCTTTGGTTATTGTGGTTCTGGCTACCGGAGAAGCGATGCGCCGCGATAACGGTCATATCGGCAGCCACTAAGCAGGAGTTGTTGAAGCACGTTCGCTGCGATCCGGCCAAAATTGAAATAATTTATAACAACGTATCCGCTGAGTTCAGCCCATATCCCTATCGTTTTCACCTGGAATGCCCAAGAATTCTGCAAATAGGCACCACACCCAATAAAAACATCGAGCGGGTGGCGGCGGCTCTCAGCGGCTTTCGCTGTCGCTTAGTCGTCATCGGTAAGCTGTTGGAATCGCAACAGGCTGCTTTGCAAAAGCATGGCATTGACTGTGAAAACCATATCGGTATTAGTCGCGAGCAACTTTTATTGCAGTATCAGCAGGCGGATCTGGTCATGTTTGCTTCGCTCTATGAAGGCTTCGGCTTGCCCATCGTGGAAGCTAACGCCGTTGGCCGCCCGGTGATCACCAGTCGCTTGTACTCGATGCCGGAAGTAGCAGGGGATGCGGCCTGCTATGTCGATCCCTATGATGTGGATAGCATCCGGGCCGGGGTCGAGCGCATCTGCCAGGATGCGAATTACCGCCAGCAACTGATTGACAACGGGTTTCGCAATGTAGAGCGGTTTCGTACCGCTGTTATCGCCGAGCAGTACGCCCAATTGTATCGGCGGATTCATGCCGCCCAAGGATCATGATGAAAACGGCGTTGATTACCGGGGTGACCGGTCAGGATGGTGCGTATCTGGCTGAGTGGTTGCTAAATCTCGGTTACACGGTCTATGGCACTCATCGACTGACCAAGACGCCTGATATTTGGCGGTTGGAATATCTGGATATCCTGGATCATCCGCAATTTCATCTCCATGCCTGTGATCTTACCGATTTCAATAGCTGCAAGACCTTGATCAAGCAGATCAGTCCTGATGAGGTCTACAACCTGGCTGCGCAAAGCTTCGTGGGGTTGTCGTTCAAAGAGCCTTTTATGACGGCGCAAATCACTGGGGTCGCGGTGCTGAACCTGCTGGAAGCGATCCGAATCATAAAACCGTCGATTCGCTTTTATCAGGCATCCAGTTCGGAACTTTTCGGGCAAGTTGAAGAGATACCGCAAACCGAAAAGACGCCCTTTCATCCACGCAGCCCTTATGCTGTGGCCAAGTTGTTCGCGCACTGGAGCGCCATCAATTACCGGGAGTCGTATGGCCTCTTCGCAACCTGCGGCATTTTGTACAATCACGAATCACCACTGCGCAGCAAAGAATTCGTGACCCGCAAGATTACGCACACCGTGGCCCGGATTGCCTTGGGACAACAGGATCTTCTAGTACTGGGCAATCTCGACGTATCTCGCGACTGGGGTTATGCCAAAGAATATGTCGTTGGCATGCATCGGATGATGCAGCATGATGTGGCGGACACCTTTGTGCTGGCGACGAATCGAACCGCATCGGTGCGTGAGTTTACCGATTTGGCGTTTCAGGCCGCCGGCACTGATTTGATCTGGGAAGGCACTGGACTCAATGCGTTCGCCATTGAGCGTAAATCGGGTCAGTTGCGAGTTCGGGTTGATCAGAATTTTTATCGGCCTTGCGAAGTTGGCACTATGCAGGGTGATGCCAGCAAAGCGCGTGATTTATTGGGCTGGCAGGCGAATACCCGCTTGGAGCAATTGTGTCAGCTCATGGTGCAGGAAGATTTGCGCCGTGTGGAAAAGGGAGTGCCTTTTTGAAAGTGCTACACACCGTATCTGGTCTGCACCCTGACAACGGTGGCCCGGCGCGATCAGTGCCGAATCTATGCCGAGCCTTGGCCAATGACACCGCAACTGTGCTTCGTTTGCTCAGTCAGAACAGAGTCGATGATCCCATTGTCGAGATTAGCGCCAGCCTCATTGATCTGCATATCGCTGAATCTCATTCCGCACTGGCTCTGAAACTGGGTTGGCCGTTCCGCAGGCTTCTTCATCAGCAAATACAGATTCAGCGGCCAGATATATTGCACGATCATGGCCTTTGGCTACCGTCCAACCATTACGCTGCTGAAGCCGCCAGACAGTACCGAATCCCTTTGATGATTCAACCCCGAGGAATGCTCGAACCCTGGGCCATTCAGCATAAGGGGGGCAAAAAACGTCTGGCCCTGGCGCTGTATCAGCGGCGCGATCTGGCCACGGCGCGGGTGCTGGTGGCGACGGCTGAGCAGGAATATGTGAACTTAAGAGCGCTGGGTTTGCGCCAGCCCATCGCCATCATCCCTAATGGCGTGCCTCTGCCGGATAGCGATGCGGTGCTGGCCCGGCCGCCGCGTCCGGCAGGCGCGCCGCGCACGGTGCTGTTTCTGGGGCGCGTCTACCCCGTGAAAGGCTTACTCAATCTGATCGACGCCTGGGCGCGGGTGCGGCCCACGGGCTGGCGCTTGCAAATCGCCGGGCCGGATGAGGCTGGTCACTTGGTCGAGGTGCTGGCGCGGGCGCGTCAGGCGGGGGCGAGCGAAGCGGTGGACTATGTCGGCGCAGTGGATGGCGCGGCCAAGAGCGCTTTGTATCGGAGCGCCGATCTGTTCGTGCTGCCGAGCTTCACGGAGAACTTTGGTGTCGTGGTGGCCGAAGCGTTGGCTCATGGCCTGCCGGTCATCACCACGCACGGCGCGCCCTGGGCGGATTTGCCCGCCTTTGGCTGCGGTTGGTGGATACCCATAGGCGTCGAACCCCTGGCCGAGGCGCTGCGGGAAGCCATCGCCTTGAGCGACGCCGAGCGCGCGGCCATGGGCGCTCGGGGCCTGGCTTATGTCCGCCGCTATGACTGGGCGGATATTGCGGCTCAGATGGCGGCGGTGTATCGCTGGGTGCTGGGGCAAGGGCCGAAGCCGGATTGCGTTCGCTGCGATTAAAGAACAAACAACCGCCATGCCCGTTCCTCTTCGCGTTCAACATCTCTCGCCAGCCAACAAGCTGGCCCGTGCAGTGTGGAATCTGGTCTGGCTGCTGTTCTACCGGCCCAGTCCGGCTCCGTTGCACGGCTGGCGGCGGTTTCTGTTGCGCCTGTTTGGCGCGACGATCGGTCCGGATGCGCACCCCTATCCCTCGGCCAAGATTTGGGCGCCGTGGAATCTGACGATGGGCGCGCACAGTTGCCTGAGTCATCAGGTGGATTGTTACTGTGTGGAGCGGATTACGCTTGGCGCGCATACGACGGTCAGCCAATACAGTTTTCTCTGTACTGCCAGCCACGACTACACCGATCCGGCCATGCCACTGACTACCGCGCCGATCACGCCGAGCGCGCGGCCATGGGCGCTCGGGGCCTGGCTTATGTCCGCCGCTATGACTGGGCGGATATTGCGGCTCAGATGGCAGCGGTGTATCGCTGGGTGCTGGGGCAAGGGCCGAAGCCGGATTGCGTCCAAGTGGAGTGACTTCGTGCATCCCGATTGCCCAGCCCGAGTGCCGCCACCCTGTTCGCATTTAAAACCCAGTAAATTAGCAAGCATGGTAACGACTGGGTAACTCAAGGTGCAGAGACATGAATAGCTTACCCACAGATTAGTCAGTTTATTTATTTTCAGTTTTAAGGCGACAGCCATCCGTATAGTTTTCAATTAATTATCCAGGGGATTTATGACAATCATTTTGGGGTTTAACGCCTTTCATGCCGATTCGGCCGCCTGTTTGGTGGTGGATGGCCAGTTAGTCGGCGCAGTGGCGGAAGAGCGATTAGGGCCGCGTATCAAGCATAGTTCGGCTTTTCCAGAACATGCCATCCGGCGCTTGCTGGGGGATGCGGGTTTGACCTTGCGCGATGTCACTCATGTCGCCATGGCGCGGGACCCAAAAGCCAATTACGCAGCCAAGATGGCCTATGTGGCTCAGCGCCCATTGAAGGCGGCCGGCGCCGTGGTCGAGCATTTCCGGCGCAACCGGCAAACCCAGGGGACGCTCGAGCAATTGGCTGAAGTGTGCGGCGAAGACCCCGCTGAGGTCAAATTCCAGATTGTCGAGGTTGAGCATCACTTGGCGCATATTGCCAGCGCCTATTATGTCTCGCCGTTTGAGGGAGTCACGGCTGGTTTTTCCTATGACGGTTCGGGCGATTTTGCCAGCCTGATGGCAGCGCGTTGCGAGGGTAATCGGATCGAAATTCTGGACCGAGTAACCCTGCCGGATAGTTTGGGCTTTTTTTATACTGCCTTATGCCAATTCATCGGCTTCGATCAGTTTGGCGAGGAGTATAAGGTCATGGGGCTTGCGCCCTATGGTGAGGATAAGTACCATGCGGCGATGAGTGAGTTGGTCAAGCTCGACGAGCGGAGCTGGTTTCATCTGGGTAAGGGGTATTTTGGGATGCATGAAGGCGGCGCTAGTGGGGCGCAGGACGAACGGGGTCATGTGCTCATGGGTCGCTTTTATACCGATCGCTTGAGTGATCTTATCGGTCCACCTAGAGAACGTAGCGCTCCACTGACGCAAAGGGAGATGGATATCGCGCGCTCCACCCAAGTCCGGTTTGAAGAGGTGGCGCTGCATTGTTTACAGCGGTTGCATCGTCTGGTTCCCACACCGCAACTGGCCATGGCGGGCGGCTGCTCACTGAATGGGGTAGCCAATGCGCGTATCTTGCGGGAAACTCCGTTCACCACGCCCTACCTTCAAGCGGCTGCCTCTGATGACGGCACTTGTCTTGGCGCGGCATATCACACCTGGCATCAGGTATTGGGCCGGACGGAACGTTTCCACATGAAGCATGCCTTTTGGGGGCCAGAATACACGGATGACCGGATACGTAGGGTCGCGGAGGCCAGCGGCTACCTGGTCAAAGTGTGTGCTGATGAGGCTGATCTGGTCGATACAGCGGCGGGATTGATTGCTAAAGGACTGGTGATGGGGTGGTATCAGGGCCGGAGTGAATGGGGTCCACGCGCCTTGGGTAACCGATCTATCTTGGCTAACCCGGCGATGCCGACGATGAAAGACACGATTAATGCCAAGATCAAACGACGAGAGTCTTTCCGACCCTTCGCTCCAAGCGTGTTGAAGGAAGATGTGAGTATTTATTTCGAACAAACGGTGGATAGTCCTTTCATGATGCATGTGGTGAAGATTCGCCCGGAATGGCGGGAACGTCTGCCTGCCGTGACCCATGTTGATGGCACGGGTCGCCTGCAAAGCGTGGATGCCTTAAGCAATCCACTCTATCACCGGCTGATTACCGCTTTCAAAGCTAAAACCGGTATTGGCTTGGTGCTGAATACCAGTTTCAATGAGAACGAGCCAGTAGTAGATACACCCGAGCAGGCATTTGATTGCTTTAAACGCACGGATATGGATGCGCTGTGCTTAGGGCGATATGTACTGGCCAAGCAGCAAGGTACGGCATGAAGGATACAAATGATATATCCGGCGCTGGACCAATGACCAACTGGGCTGTAGCCACGATTACCTGCTGCCTACCGTGACGCGACCATTGGTCCGGGTGCGCACCCCTATCCCTCGGCCAAGATTTGGGCGCCGTGGAATCTGACCATGGGCGCGCACAGTTGCCTGAGTCATCAGGTGGATTGTTACTGTGTGGAGCGGATTACGCTTGGCGCGCACACGACGGTCAGCCAATACAGTTTTCTCTGTACTGCCAGCCACGACTACACCGATCCGGCCATGCCACTGACTACCGCACCGATCACGTTGGGCGAGCGGGTGTGGGTTACCGCCGACGTCTTTGTCGCGCCGGGCGTCACGATCGGCGAGGGCGCGGTGATTACTGCCCGTTCCAGCGTATTCCACGACATTGCACCCTGGACGGTCGCCGCAGGCAATCCTGCCCAGCCGTTGAAACCCCGCCTATTGCACGCTCATCCGGTACGGTAAACCGCTTATGACCGACACGACTACCGACATTTCCGGCTATCGCTACACGCAGGCCGGCCTCAATCATTCTCACGGTTTTCTGCTTCCGACCGTACTCCCGCTGCTGGATAGTTTCAGTGCGACAACCGCCGAAAAACGCCTGTTCGAGCTTGGCTGCGGCAATGGCAGCGTTGCCAATCTACTGACTCAACGCGGCTGGGATGTGACGGGCGTCGATCCCTCGGCCGAAGGTATTGCCCAGGCGAACCAGGCGTATCTTGGCCTCAAGCTTTACTCGGGCTCGGCCTACGACGATTTGGCCGCGCAGTACGGTCAGTTCCCGGTGGTCCTGAGTCTGGAAGTGGTCGAGCACGTTTATGCCCCGCGACACTATGCCGCGACGCTGTTTTCACTGGTTGCGGGGGCGGCTGCGCCATCGTCTCCACGCCCTACCATGGCTACTGGAAGAATCTGGTTATGGCGCTGAGCGGCAAGCTGGACGCGCATTTCACAGCGCTGTGGGATCACGGCCACATTAAGTTCTGGTCGATGCGCACGCTGACGATTCTGTTGGAGGAAGCCGGCTTCCGCGATATCCGTTTCAAGCGGGTAGGGCGGATACCGGCGCTTGCAAAGTCCATGGTCGCTATCGCGCGGAAACCATGAAACTGATCGCGATCATCCTGACCTTCAACGAAGAACGGCATCTGGCGCGCTGTATTGCCAGCGTCAAGGATCTGGCCAGCGAGATTGTCGTCGTCGATTGCTTCTCCACCGATGCGACGCTGGAGATTGCCCGGGCGCATGGGGCGCGGGTGGTTCAGCAGGTCTGGGTGAACCATGCCACGCAGTTCAACTGGGCACTGACCCAGCTTGATGCCGATACCGATTGGGTGCTGCGCATCGACGCCGACGAGGTGCTGACGCCCGCGCTGGTGGCGGAGATGCAGTCCCGTCTACC
>RXIX01000130.1 GCA_003989075.1 Candidatus Competibacteraceae bacterium
GCTATCGCGATGCGCCCGTTCCACGGCATGCGTCAATCGCGACTGTCCGAGCAGGCGATTGGGCAGACCGGTGAGCGGGTCATAGTGCGCCAGTTGCGTTAACTGCTCTTCGGTGCGCTTGAGCTGGCTGATGTCGGTGAAGGTGCCGACATAGTGCGTCGGCGTGCCGCGTTCGTCGCATACCGTGCTGATGCTCAACCGCTGCGGGTACAGCTCGCCATTGCGGCGCCGGTTCCACAGCTCGCCCTGCCAGTAGCCAATCTGTTGAATGCTCGCCCACATCGACTGGTAAAAGGCGCGATCATGGCGCCCGGACTGCAGCAGGCGCGGATTCTGGCCGCGCAACTCAGCCTCGCTGTAGCCGGTGATCATGCTGCAGGCACGGTTCACCATCAGGATGTTACCCTGCAGATCGGTGATCAGCACACCATCGCGGGTACTGTCGAGCACCGCGCCGGCCAGACGCAGCCGTTCCTCGGCGCGGCGGCGCGCGGTGATATCACTGAGGACACCATCCCAAACGGTGTCGCCGTTCGCCAGCCGCGTCGGCACTGATTCAAACCGCAGCCAGCGCAGCTCATCGTGCACCTGGAAACGCCCTTCCCAGTGGAAACGATCCGGATTCTCGAACTGCTGCCTCAGCACGTGCTGCAGATCCTCCCGATCATCGGCATGCACAAACGGGCAGAGCACGCTCGAATCATGCAGCAGTTCGGCTTCTTCCTGGCCCAGCAGCGTGCAAAAGCGCGGACTGACGTAGTCAAAGCCCATGCCACCGGCGGCGAACAGGCGATAGCGATACACGCCGACCGGAATGCGCGCCACCAATTCCTCGTACTGGCGCTTGGCTTCCTGCAGGGCGCGCCGTTCCCGCACCATGGTGGTCTGGTGATAGACCTTTTCCAGAATCGCCGGCAACTCGTACAGGTAGCTCTGGTGCTTGATCAGATAGTCAGAGACGCCCAGGCGCAGCGCCTGTGCCACCACTTCTTCATTGCCTTCACTGGTGACCAGCACAATCGGCAGGTCGAGGTGGCGCTCCTGAAGCAGGATCTTGGCCACTTCCAGAGCGTTGAGGCCGTGCAGGTGGTAATCCAGCAGCACTACGTCATAGTCGAGCGCGGCGTCGCCGCTGAACGGCAGGCAGGCCAGCACATCGGCGGCTTCATGCACCGTAGCCAGGTGGATATAAGGGAAATACTGCGTCAGATAGCGCTGAGTGAGGTCGATATCGAACTGATTATGCTCGGCATACAGCACCCGCAGCGGCCGCGATTTACGCGCCGTTTCGCTCAGGTAGCGGCTGCGGGCGATGCGCAGCGTCTGCGGCAGGCGCTCGAGGTAATCGCCGCGCTTGACCAGATAGTCATCGGCACCGGCCTTGAGGGCGATGATCGCCGGTTCCTGATAGCTCGAGCCGGTGAGCATTACCACCGCCATCGGCAGGCCATGCTCGCGGATGTGGGCGAGCACATCGAGGCCGCTGCCATCGGGCAGGCGCAGGTCGATCAGAGCTACATCATAGGTGCTCGCGCCAGATAGACGGGCATTGGCGGCCAGAACGGTTGCGGCTATATCGATATCAAGATCGGGAGCCAGGCGCGCCAAGGTACGCTGTGCCAGATCGGCATCAACGGGATTGTCTTCGACATAAAGCACTTTCAAGGTGGTTAGCAGGGTCATTCCGGTTGCTTCATCCATGCCACGGAAACCGCTCAGCGCGGCGGCTCATTTACCATGCACCAGTACAGCTCAATCTGGGCCGCAACCGACATGAAGCGGTCGAAATCAACCGGCTTGACGATGTAGGAATTGGCACCCAGTCGATAGGCGGTGTTGATATCACGGTCCTCAACCGAGGAGGTCAGCACCACCACCGGCACCACCTGACAGCCGTCGTGGGCCTTGAAACGTTCCAGCACTTCCAGGCCGCTGACCCGGGGCAGCTTCAGGTCGAGCAGGATCACCACCGGCAGCGCCTCGCTCTGCTCCCAGCGTGGAATCCAGTCCAGCGCTTCCTCGCCATCGCGCGCTACGTTGACCGGGTTGACCAGCTTGCGCCGCTTGAAGGCGCGCAGGGTCAGATCCACGTCCATGGGATTATCCTCAACCAGTAGAATGGGACGGACCTGAGTTTCGCACCCCAGGCGCGGATCGAAATCAGCATCCTGATGGTTCACAAGGGCAGCTCCAGAAAAAAGGTTGCACCAGCACCTGGCACGCTCTCCGCCCAGACCCGACCGTCCATGCGCTCAACCGCTTTGCGCACAATCGCCAGACCAATCCCGGTGCCCGGATAATCCTCAGCACGCTGCAAACGCTGGAAGATTTCAAAAATACGGTCATGGAATTTCAGCTCGAAGCCAATACCGTTATCACGTATCCAGAGCATAGCAGTGCCTTGCACAGTGCGCCGGCCACCGATTTCAATTTCCAGCGGCACCGCCGGGCGGTGGAACTTGAGCGCATTTTCCAGCAGATCGCGCAGCACCTGCGCCAGTCCATCCGGATCGGCCCGTGGCCACAGCGGCGGCACCTCAACGCGCACGGTCGCCGCCAGATGCTGAATCTCGGCAGCATGCTCATCCACCGCAGCCGCCACCAGCGCCGGCAGATTGATCAGTTCCCGGCGCAGCGCCCGGCGGTCGAGGCGCGCATAAGCCAGCAGATCGTCGATCAGCAGGCCCATTTGCTGCGTAGCGCGGCGGATGTTGTCGATGAATAGCGAGCCATCGCCGGGCAGCCCGCCGGCGCATTCCTGCTGCAGCAGCCGGCCATAGCCATCGATACCGCGCAACGGCGCCTTGAGATCGTGCGCTACCGAGTAGACAAAGGTTTCCAGCGCCTGATTGGCTGCTTCCAGTTGCGCGGTGCGTTCGCGCACGCGCTGCTCCAGTTCGGTATTGAAATTGCGGATTTCCGCCTCAATACGCCGACGCTCGCTGATATCCAGCGATGAACCGGTGTACAGAACGCGGTTGCGCTCATCGCGCAGCATGTGACAGGCCATCAGCACATCGAAGGTGGAGCCGTCGCGCCGGCGCGCGGTGAATTCGAAGGTCCCCTCACCCTGGGCCTGCAGAGTGGCCATGATGTGCGCGGGCATGGCCGGATCGGCGCAATGCTCAGTCGGCAAGGTAGCGAGCACTTCATCGGGCCGCTCATAGCCCCACAGGCGCAAATAGGCGGCGTTGACGTACAGGAACAGACCTTCTTCGCTGACGATATCAAACCCGGCCAGCGAACTTTCCAGGGCCGCACTTTTCAGACGCAGTTCCGCTTCGGCGCGCTTGCGGTCGGTGATGTCCTGCACCACGGCCACATGCGTACAGGGCGTCTCGCCTGGCGCCCAGGTCGGCGATACGCTCAGCGTTACCCAGACCACATGACCATCCTTGTGGAAGTAGCGTTTCTCCATCACGAATTCGCGAATCTCGCCCGCCAGCAGGCGGCGCATGTTGCCCAGGTCAAGCGGCAGATCGTCGGGATGGGTGATGTCCTGAAAGCTGCACCCGCTGCTCATTTCGGCGACGGTATAACCGATCATCTCGCAATAATGGCGATTGATGCGCAGAAACCGGCCACTGCGCGAATCGATCAGCGCCACGCCCACCGCCGCCTGTTCGAAGATCACGCGCAGATTTTCCTCACTGGCGCGCAGCGCGGCTTCGGTGGCGCGGCGGGCGCTGACATCCTCGCAAAAGGCCATGAAACGATGCTCGTTCAGGCGCACCGCATCGACCCGCAACCAGATGGGCGAACCATCCCGCCGCCGGTGCAGCAATTCACCGCTGGCGCTGCCACTGGCGCGCACGCAGGCAAAATGCGCCATGCCGGCCGCGTGCGCTTCGGGCGCCAGCACCTGTGGGATCGTCATGCCGAGCAGTTCGGCTTCCGAATAGCCCAGCATGCGCCCGGCAGCCGGGTTGACCTCGACATAGCGGCCGCTCTGGTCCGTGATGAACACACCCAGCGGGGCGTAATCCAGGTAGCAGCGGAGCTTTTCTTCACTGGCGCGCAGCGCCTCCTGGGCTCGGCGGCGCTCGAATTGATAGGACAGCAGTCGACCCAACAGCACGGTCGCCAGTGGAAACGCCAACAGCACCGGCAAAGCAATCTGCTGCAGGACGCTCCAGAATACGGGCGAGGGCAGCGTCCACAGGCAGAGCAGCATGGCGATATGCACCACCAGACCAAAGCCGTACAGCTCCAGCACGCCCAGTGAACGTGTCGGCGGACGCCAGCGCCGCCACAGCAGACCGATGCTAGCGGTGCTTGAGATAATCAACAGCCCGGCCAGCATGCCACTGCCACCGTAGTAGATGCGAAACGCAGCGCTGATCGTCACCGCGATCAGCGTTGGCACCATGCCAAAGAACAGTCCGCTGACGCTCAGTAGCACCGAGCGGGCGTCGAAAATGAAGTCCGGATCCAGCGGCCAGGCATTGGCCATCAGGGCGATGGCGACTACGCCGATGCCAACGCCAATCAGCATCTGGCGCAGACGGGTTTCGGGCTGGGCCTCGGCGCGGGTTAGTTCGATCAGCAGCGCCAGCGCCAGCAATAGCGCGGCGTTATTGAACAGGCCCAGCAAAGCCTGACTATCCAAGGCACGCCCCTCCGGCCCGCGATGAACTTACGCGACACCGGCGCCCTGAGCCTGCAGATCCGCGTGATAGGAGGAGCGCACCAGCGGCGCCGAGGCAACATGAGTAAAGCCCATCGCCTCACCGTCGCTGCGCAACTGCTCGAATTCCTCGGGCGTGACGTAGCGCTCGACCGCCAGATGATGGGCGCTCGGCTGCAGGTATTGACCCAGGGTCAGCATCTGCACGCCGTGCTCGCGCAAATCGCGCATCACCGCGCGAATCTCATCAAGGCTTTCGCCCAGACCAAGCATCAGCCCGGACTTGGTCGGAATGCCCGGACAGCGCGCGGCAAACTGCTGCAGCAGCAGCAGCGAACCGGCGTAATCGGCGCCGGGCCGGGCCTGCCGATACAGGCGCGGCACGGTTTCCAGATTGTGGTTGAACACATCCGGCGGCTGCGCGGCGAGAATCTCCAGCGCTACGTCCATGCGGCCACGGAAATCCGGGGTCAGGATTTCGATCACCAGTCCGGGCCGGGCAGCGCGCGCGGCACGGATGCACTCGGCGAAGTGCGCCGCGCCCCCGTCACGCAGATCATCGCGGTCCACCGAGGTGATAACCACATATTTCAGACCCATCGCGGCGATGGTGCGCGCCAGATTGTCCGGTTCCTGGGCATCGAGTGGCTGCGGCCGACCATGACCGACATCACAGAACGGGCAACGCCGGGTGCAGATATCGCCCATGATCATGAAGGTGGCGGTACCGTGGCCGAAGCACTCGCCCAGATTGGGACAACTGGCCTCCTCGCAGACCGTGTGCAGGCGGTTGTCGCGCAGAATCTGCTTCAGGCGCTGCACTTCCGGGGTGCCAGGAAAGGGTGCGCGAATCCAGGACGGCTTGCGCAGGCGCTGCCTGGGATCGGTCGGCGCGACCTTGACCGGAATACGGGCGACTTTCTCGGCGCCGCGCAGCTTTTCGCCGGCCACGGGCGCGGATTTGGCGGGCGCTGGCGCGGCAGCGGCTTCAGTCACGACAGCGTCGCGGGGGGTGCTGGATTCGGACATGGGCATTCCTGCTGGTGATAAGGGGCCGACGGTTAAAGATTGGATGGGGAATGCCGCAACGGATTCCCGGCGCCCGCCGGGTGCGCTCAGGGCAAACCCGTGATGGTGCTGTAACAAGTGTAGCCAAGCCGGCGCCCCAAACCGGGCAACAGTGCAGCGGCGGCACTGTCCAGATCGAGCGCTACGCCCAGTTCACGCAACTGAGTGACACGCAGGCCCGGATAGCCACAGGGATTGATGCGCGTAAACGGCTCCAGGTCCATGGCGACGTTCAGACTCAGGCCGTGATAGGAACGCCCCTGGCGCAGGCGCAGGCCCAGCGAGGCAATCTTGGCCTCATTAACGTAAACGCCGGGCGCATCCGGACGGGCCTGGGCGGTGATGCCGTACCCAGCCAGCAGCTCGATCACCGCATCTTCCAGCACGCTGACCAGGGCGCGCACGCTCAGACCAAGCCGGCGCACATCCAGCAGGCAGTACACCACCAGTTGTCCGGGACCATGATAGGTCACCTGGCCACCACGATCGACCTGCACCACCGGAATCGCGCCCGGCGCCAGCAGATGTTCGGCCTTGCCGGCCAGGCCCTGGGTAAACACCGGCGGATGCTCGACCCACCACAGCTCATCCAGGGTCGCCGCATCGCGGGCCTCGGTAAAGGCCTGCATGGCGGCAAACACCGGCCCATAATCCTGGCGGCCCAGGCAGCGCAACAGCAGCGGTTCAGAACGAGGATGCATTGATACGGGGGGACAGGTTTGCCGCAGACCGGGCGCGTTCGTGGACCCGGCGCGGATTAGAGCACCATCTTGATCCGCGGATGGGCACTGAGGGCGTGATAGATGGCATCGAGCTGGGCACGCTCGCGGGCCGCTACCACCACGGTCACCGACTGGTAACGACCGCCGCGACTGTCCTGAACCCGCACCAGGGTCTCGTCCAGATCAGGCGCATGCACCCGCACCAGGCTCAGCGCGAGCTGGCGAAAGTCCGGGTCAGCCGCGCCCATGATCTTGATCGGAAACGCACAGGGAAATTGCAGCGGTGAGGGATCGTCGTCGTGCATACCCAGCCTCGTTACCACGCCTAGCCGAACAGCGAGGAAAAGAACAGCAGCACCGCGTCGATCATCCGCCCGAACCAGCCGCTTTCCGGGACTTCCTGGAGCGCGACCAGTGGCGTCTTGCTGACTTCCTGATCACCGAGGCGGACGGTGATTTCGCCAAACGGCTGGTCCTTTTGCGCCGGGGCGATGATGGTCGGCTGCACGGTAGTCGTGGTACTGACCTGCGGCGCCTGGCCCTTGGGCACGGTGACGTACAGCGGCTGGGTCACACCCAGCGGCAATTCGTTCTCCTGGCCTTTCCAGATGCGGGCGGTGATGATCGGCGTGTTGGCGTCATACAGCTTGCGGCTTTCAAAGAAGCTGAAGCCGTAGTTGAGCAGGGCCTGACTGGCCTGAAAACGCTCCTTCTCCTTCTGTGCGCCGAGCACCACGCCGATCAGGCGGGTGTCGTTGCGCTTAGCCGAAGATACCAGGCAATAGCCGGCCGATTCGGTATGGCCGGTCTTAACACCGTCCACTGACGGATCAGTCAACAGCAGGCGGTTACGATTCTGCTGATCGATATTGTTGTACTTGAAACTGCGCACCGAGTAGCGCGCATAGTGCTCGGGGAACTCGCGAATCACCGCCCGGGCCAGGGTGGCGATGTCATGCGCCGACATGTAGTGATTGGGATCGGGCAGGCCAGCGGCATTAGTGAAATGACTGCTGCTCATCCCGAGACGTTCGGCCTCCTGATTCATCAGCTTGACGAAGGTCTCCTCGGAGCCGGCGACATGCTCAGCCAACGCTACGGTGGCGTCATTGCCGGACTGCACCACCATGCCCAGCAGCAGGTCCTCCACCGACACCTGGCTGCCCAGCTTGACGAACATCTTCGAGCCGCCGGTCCGCCAGGCCTTCTCACTGATGGTGACCGGATCGTTCAGATGAATCTTACCCGACTGTATAGCCCGGTAGATCACGTAGCCGGTCATCAGCTTGGTGATGCTGGCTGGCTCCATGCGTTCGTCGCCCTTGGCATTAGCCAGCAGGTTGCCACTCTGGTAATCCATCAGCACATAGCC
>RXIX01000131.1 GCA_003989075.1 Candidatus Competibacteraceae bacterium
CTGATTGATGAGTTCCAGGACACCGACCCGGTGCAATATGCGATTTTCCAGCGCATCTATGCCGGCACCGCGCAGCCTCTGTTTCTGGTCGGTGATCCCAAGCAGGCCATCTACAGCTTTCGCGGCGCCGACATCTTCGCGTATCTGGCGGCGCGGCGCGCCACCGGGCAACGCTACACGCTGGATGTCAACTGGCGTTCCGATCCACGCCTGCTCACCGCCCTGAATGCCCTGTTCGGTGCTGCTGGATCGCAGCCATTTCTGTTTGACGGTATTCCGTTCCATCCAGCGATTCCGGCAGCGCAAAAGCAGCATCAGCCGCTGACCGTGCAGGGTCGCCAGGAAGCGCCGCTGTGGCTCTGGCTGCTGGAGAACGAAGGCAGTCAGCCCGCCGACAAGACCCGCAGCAACGAGCAGGCGGCTCGGGCTACCGCTGCGGAAGTTGCCCGTCTGCTCAATCTCGGCGCCCGTGGCCAGGCCCGCATCGGGGAACGGCCGCTGGCCGGCGGTGATATCGCTGTGCTGGTGCGCAGTCACCGGCAGGGCCGACTGCTGCGCCGCGAGCTGCTGCGCCTGGGCGTGCCCAGCGTGCAGCATGCCGACGACAACGTGTTTAGCGCCGATGAAGCGCGGCAACTGCAATGGCTGCTGGCGGCGGTGCTGGAGCCGGGTGATGAAGGGCAGGTGCGCGCGGCGCTGGCTTCGGATCTGTTCGGTCTGAGCGGCACCGAGTTGCACCGGCTGCGTGAGGATGAGCAGGGCTGGGCGGCCTGGCTGGAGCGGTTCCAGGACTATCAGCGCATCTGGCGCGAGCATGGCTTCATGCGCTTTTTCCGTGCCTGGCTGATGGAGGCGGCGGTACCGCAACGGTTGCTGGCGTTCCGCGATGGCGAGCGGCGCCTGACCAATCTGCTGCATCTGGCCGAGCTGCTGCATCTGGCCAGTTGTGCCCGGCCCGGCAGGGTCGGCCTGCTCAAGTGGCTGGTCGAGCGCTGCCATAATCCCGCCGAGCAGGACGAGGCGCAGCAGTTGCGCTTGGAAAGCGATGAGAACCTGGTGCAGATCGTCACCGTGCACAAAAGCAAGGGCCTGGAATATCCGGTGGTGTTTTGCCCGTTTCTCTGGGATGGCCGCCTGCACAGCGCGAAATCGAAAAATAAAAGTATCAGCGTGCTGTATCACGATCCGGCCGATCCGCAGCGCACGGTGCTGGCCTTGGGTGCC
Organism: Candidatus Competibacteraceae bacterium; assembly: GCA_003989075.1. Lineage (GTDB taxonomy): Bacteria > Pseudomonadota > Gammaproteobacteria > Competibacterales > Competibacteraceae > RXIX01. Next base: position 1,225 of record RXIX01000131.1, read on the forward strand.
GATCAGGATGATCCAGCCTGGCAGCATGCCCGCCGTGAGGAAATCGCCGAGAATCTGCGCCTGTGCTATGTCGCCCTGACCCGCGCCCAGCAGCGCTGCTATCTGGTCTGGGGCAAGGTCAAGGAGGCCGAAACCGCACCGCCTGCCTGGCTGCTGCATCAGCCGACGGTGATCGGGCCGGGCGTACAGCCGCTCGATGCCGTGGTCAAGCATTTCGAGGCGCTGGATGGCGCCGGGCTGCGGGGCGAACTGCACGCGGTATTCGCGCCGGTGGCGGATACGGTGGCGCTGCTGCCGCTGCCGCACGAGCCGGGACCGCGCTATCAGCCGCCGGTACTGGCTGAGCCGGAGTGGCGGGCGCGGCTTTTTAAGCGTGCATCGCTGGAATTCTGGCGGGTGGGCAGTTTCACTGCGTTCACCGCCGGTTACAGTGTGGCCGCCGAGGCGCCCGATCATGATCTGAGCGTTGCGCCGCCCGCGCTGCCTGTGGACACGGCAGAAACCGTGACGCCGGCGCTGGAATTGCCACGCGGCGCGCGCAGTGGCATTTGCCTGCATAAGCTGCTGGAACAGATTGACTTTACCCAGGCGGCGAATGCGGCGTATCTGGAATCACGGGTCAGCCGCAAGCTGGAAAGCCATGGCCTGGACGCAGCGCAGTGGACGCCGGTCGTGGTGGCGCTGCTGCAGCGGGTGCTGGCGACGCCGCTGGATGCGTCCGGTCTGCGCCTGCAGGATATCAGTAGCAGGCAGCGCCTGAACGAGCTGGAATTTACCTATCCGCTGGCATGGTTGCGCGCCGAGACCTTGCGCGCGCTGCTGGCGCGGCATGGCTGCATGGCGGGGCCGTTCCGCGAACGTTTGGAAACATTGGAATTCAGTCCGCTGCACGGTTACATGAAAGGGTTTATCGATCTGGTGTTCGAGGCAAACGGCCGTTTCTATCTGGTTGACTATAAATCCAACTGGCTGGGCGCGACCCCGGCGGCCTATGGCCGTGAGGATTTGGAGGCCGCTATGGCCCGCGAGGCATATCGCCTGCAATATCTGATCTACAGCGTGGCGCTGCATCGTTATCTGCGCGTGCGGGTGGCAGATTACGCTTATGAAAAACACTTCGGTGGGGTGTTCTATCTGTTCCTGCGCGGCATGGACCCGACCATGGGCCCGGCATATGGTGTGTTTTACGATTGCCCGGCGCCGGCTCTGGTGACGGCTCTGGATCAGTTGATGGCCACCGGCGAGGTTGCGCAATCTTGAATGACTTGAATGACGGCCTGGTGATGTCCACGGCGGATCAGGCTGAAACGCCGCTGGCGGTGCTGCGCGCTCAGGGGCTATTGAACGATCTGGATTGGCATTTCGCGCGACTGATTGGCCGGCTGGCGGCCAGCACCGCGCCGGAACTGGCGCTGGCGGCGGCCTTGGCCAGTCATGCCACCGGTCAGGGCGATATCTGCGTCAATCTGCGTCAGTGGGCGCGGCGGGCGCAGTGGCGGATCAATACCCAGCCGGAAATAGCCGGGCCGCTGCTGGCGCTGCCGCCAATCGATGACTGGCTGGCTGCGCTGCGCGCCAGTCCGGTCGTTGGCCAGCCGGGTGAACGTCAGCCGCTGGTGCTGGATGGACGTGGCCGGCTGTATCTGTACCGCTATTGGGCCTATGAGCAGCATCTGGCCGAGGCCCTGCTGCACCGGGCCCGCGCCGCGCCACCGCTGCACGATGCCGCCCGCTTGCGCGCCGATCTCGATCGGCTGTTTCCGCCCGATCCTGGCCTGCGCGGCCCGGACTGGCAGAAGGTGGCCGCAGCGGTGGCGGCCTGCAAGCAGATCTGCGTGATTTCCGGCGGTCCCGGCACGGGCAAGACCAGCACTGTGCTGCGCATCCTGGCGCTGTTGACCGGGCAGAGTGGTGAACGGCCGTTGCGCATTGCCCTGGCGGCCCCGACCGGCAAGGCAGCCGCGCGCATGCAGGAATCGATTCGCGCCGCCAAGCCGGGTCTGGATCTGGATGCGGCGCATCTGGAACGGATTCCCGAGGAGGCTTCGACCCTGCATCGCCTGCTCGGTGCGAATCCGGATGCCACCCGGTTCCGCTATAACCGCGATCATCCTCTGCCGCTGGATGTGCTGGTGGTCGATGAAGTGTCGATGGTGGGCCTGGCGTTGCTGGCGCGGACCGTGGAAGCCCTGCCGGCCGAGGCGCGGCTGATCCTGCTCGGCGATAAGGACCAGTTGGCTTCGGTGGAGGCGGGCGCGGTGCTGGGCGATCTGTGCGCGGGGGCCGGGCGCTTTTCGCCGGACTTTCATGCCCGATTGGCGGCACTGACCGGCATGAGCCTGCCCAGCGGGCGTGAATCGACCTCGCCCTTGGGCGATGCCACCGTGCTGCTGCGCCACAGTTACCGTTTTGGCGCGGACAGCGGCATTGGTGCTTTGGCGCGGGCGGTGAATCGTGGGCGCGCGGCGCAGGCGCTGGACCTGTTCGAGCACACGCCGCAGCAGGATATTGCCTGGCGGGATCTGGCCGAACCGGCCGCTCTGGCCGCTCAACTGGGACCGCCGGTGGTGGCCGGTTTCGCACCGTACCTTGAAGCCGTGCAGGCGAACCAAGCGCCGGCGCAGGTGTTCGCGTGTTTCAACCGCTTCCGGGTGCTGGCGGCGCTGCGCAACGGCCCTTTTGGCGTCGAAGCCCTGAACCGGCTGTGCGAGGCGGCGCTGCAGGCGCATGGACTGATCGACAGTCATCAGATCTGGTATCCGGGCCGGCCGGTGATGATCGTGCGCAATGACTACAATCTGCGCCTGTTCAATGGCGACGTTGGCATTGCCCTGGCCGATGCCGCCGCGCCGGAACACCTGCGGGTGTTTTTCCTGGATAGCGATGGCCGCCTGCGGGGTATCGCTCCGGCGCGCCTGCCGGTGCACGAGACCGTGTATGCCATGACCGTGCACAAGAGTCAGGGCTCGGAATTCGAGCAGGTGCTGGTGGTGACGCCCGACCAGCCTTCGCCCGTGCTCAGCCGTGAACTGATCTACACGGCCCTGACCCGCGCCCGGCGGCAGGCGGTGTTTTATGGCGCCGGCACGGTTTTCGCGGCAGCGGTGCTGCGGCGGCTGCAACGCTCCTCGGGGCTGCGCGATCGCTTATGGGTGGCGCCACGGGCCGCGCGGCGCAGGCGCGAACGGACCGATCCGGCCTAATGGCATGCGCCTTGAACCGGCGGCTTTCCAGGCTTTACCTTGACATAAGTGACTTGCCTGCCTATAGTTCCGCCTCTTTGCAGACCCGGATGCTTGACCAGCGCAGGCCCGCCGCCGGGTTGAACGAATTTTTAAGCTCTAGGAGTAGGGGGCAATGGCCACAATCAATCAGTTGGTGAGCAACCCGCGCGTCAGAAAGAAAGCGAAGAGCAACGTTCCGGCGCTCGAAAGCTGCCCGCAGAAGCGCGGTGTCTGCACCCGCGTCTATACTACGACGCCCAAGAAGCCTAATTCCGCGCTCCGCAAGGTAGCGCGCGTGCGCCTGACCAACGGCCAGGAAGTGACCAGCTACATCGGTGGCGAAGGCCATAACCTGCAGGAGCACTCGGTGGTGCTGATCCGCGGCGGTCGCGTCAAGGACCTGCCGGGCGTGCGCTACCACATCGTGCGCGGCAGCCTCGACACCTCCGGGGTTACCAAACGTCGTCAGGCCCGTTCCAAGTACGGCGCCAAGCGACCCAAGTCCTGAGTTCGCGTTAGCAGATCGAGATTGAGGCGGTTATGCCGAGAAGAAGAGAAGTCCCCAAGCGCATCATCCTTCCCGATCCCAAGCATGGGAGCGAAATGTTGGCCAAGTTCGTCAACATGGTCATGGAGTGCGGTAAGAAATCCGTTGCCGAGAGCATTGTCTACGGCGCGCTGGACACCATTGCCGAGAAGGGCAAGGACGATCCGGTTGCCCTGCTGGAGCAGGCGCTCGATAACGTGCGTCCAGTGGTTGAGGTGAAATCCCGCCGCGTCGGTGGTGCGACCTATCAGGTGCCGGTCGAGGTGCGCGCGATACGCCGTAACACCCTGGCCATGCGCTGGATTATCGATGCCGCCCGCAAGCGTGGCGAGAAGTCGATGGCCCGTCGCCTGGCTGGCGAACTGCTGGATGCCGCTGAGAGCCGCGGCGCCGCCGTGAAGAAGCGCGAAGACGTGCATCGCATGGCGGAAGCCAACAAAGCCTTCGCCCATTATCGCTGGTAAGTCGCGAGGATCGAGCTGTGGCCCGCAAAAACCCCATCGAGCGCTATCGTAACCTGGGCATCATGGCCCATATCGACGCCGGCAAGACCACCGTGACCGAACGCATCCTGTTCTACACGGGCGTTTCCCACAAGCTGGGCGAGGTGCACGACGGCGCCGCCACCATGGACTGGATGGTGCAGGAGCAGGAGCGTGGCATCACCATCACCTCCGCTGCCACGACGTGCTTCTGGAGCGGCATGGCCGGCCAGTTCGACGAGCACCGCGTCAACATCATCGACACCCCCGGTCACGTCGATTTCACCATTGAGGTCGAGCGTTCGCTGCGGGTGCTGGATGGCGCCTGCGCGGTGTTCTGCGCGGTGGGCGGTGTCGAGCCACAGTCGGAAACGGTCTGGCGTCAGGCCAACAAGTACGGCGTGCCGCGCCTGGCCTTCGTCAACAAGATGGACCGCGCCGGTGCCAACTTCCTGCGCGTGGTCGGGCAGATCCAGAGTCGCCTGGGCGCTTCCCCGGTGCCCCTGCAGTTGCCGATCGGTGCCGAGGATCAGTTCAAGGGCGTCATTGACCTGGTCAAGATGCAGGCGATCTGGTGGGATGAGGAAAGCCTGGGCATGAAGTTCGAGTACGGCGAGATTCCCGCCGAGCTGCGCGACGAGTGCCTGGTCTGGCGGGAAAAGATGGTCGAGGCCGCCGCCGAATCCTCGGACGAGTTGATGGAGAAGTACCTGGAAGGCGAGGCGCTGAGCGAAGAGGAAATCAACGCCGGCCTGCGCGCGCGCACCCTCAAGGGCGAGATTGTTCCGGCGCTGTGCGGCTCCGCCTTCAAGAACAAGGGCGTGCAGGCGATGCTGGATGCGGTGATCCGCTATCTGCCGTCGCCGATCGACAAGCCGGCGGTCAAGGGCGTGCTGGATGACGCCGCCGAGAGCGAAGGCGAGCGCCATGCCGATGACAGCGAACCGTTCGCGGCGCTGGCGTTCAAGATCGCGACCGATCCTTTCGTCGGTACACTGACTTTCATCCGCTGCTATTCCGGCGTGGTCAACTCCGGCGACACGGTCTATAACCCGGTCAAGAGTCGTCGTGAACGCATTGGCCGCCTGGTGCAGATGCATGCCAACAGCCGTGAAGAGATCAAGGAAATCCGCGCGGGTGACATCGCTGCCTGCGTCGGCCTGAAGGATGTGAGCACCGGCGACACTCTCTGTGATTCGGACAAGGTGATCACCCTGGAGCGGATGGAATTCCCCGAGCCGGTGATTGCGGTGGCGGTCGAACCCAAGACCAAGGCCGATCAGGAGAAGATGGGTATCGCCCTGAGCAAGCTGGCCCAGGAAGATCCCTCGTTCCGGGTGCATACCGATCAGGAATCAGGTCAGACCATCATCTCCGGTATGGGCGAACTGCACCTGGAGATCATCGTCGACCGCCTCAAGCGCGAGTTCAAGGTCGATGCCAATGTCGGCAAGCCGCGCGTCGCCTATCGCGAAACCATTCGCAAGTCGGTGGAGCAGGAAGGCAAGTTCGTGCGCCAGTCCGGTGGCCGTGGTCAGTATGGCCATGTCTGGCTGCGCCTGGAGCCGCGCGAGCCGGGTGCGGGCTACGAGTTCGTCAATGGCATTGTCGGCGGCGTGGTGCCGCGCGAGTATGTGCCAGCGGTGGACAAGGGCGTGCAGGAGCAGATGGAGAAGGGCGTGCTGGCCGGTTATCCGGTGGTTGACGTCAAGGTCACCATCTTCGACGGCTCCTACCACGAAGTCGATTCCAGCGAAATGGCGTTCAAGATCGCCGGCTCGATGGGCTTCAAGGAAGGCGCGCTGAAGGCTGGTGCAGTGCTGCTGGAACCGATCATGAAGGTCGAAGTGGTGACCCCTGAAGACTACATGGGTGACGTGATGGGCGACCTGAACCGTCGTCGCGGCATCCTCCAGGGCATGGATGATTCGCCGTCGGGCAAGGTGATCCGCGCCGAGGTGCCGCTGGCTGAAATGTTTGGCTACGCGACCGATCTGCGCTCGGCCACCCAGGGTCGCGCGACCTATTCCATGGAGTTTGCCAAGTACAACGAAGCCCCCGCCAATATCGCGGAGGCAGTGATCAAGAAAGCATCCTGATGCGTCCAGTCGCGACGCTCGATGCAGGTTTAAGTTTGAATCGGATGGAGTAAGTACGGTGTCCAAAGAAAAGTTTGAGCGCAGCAAGCCGCACGTCAACGTAGGGACGATTGGCCACGTTGACCATGGCAAGACC
>RXIX01000132.1 GCA_003989075.1 Candidatus Competibacteraceae bacterium
ACCGGGATTGGTCTGGCGATTGTGCGCAAGGCGCTGCAGCGCATGGGCGGGCGGGTCTGGATCGAGAGCGCGGTCGGTCAGGGCACTACCTTCTTCCTGGAGCTGCCGGCATGACCTCCGGACGGTGCTGAGCGGCGATGACATCCAGGGTGTGCGAAGCATCACCACCGTCCATCGTGGACGCGCTGCCGGTAACGGCTCTGCAGGGCGTTGGACCGCGACTGGCCGAACGGCTGCACCGGCTGGGTATTCACAGCATCGAGGATGTGCTTCTGCACCTGCCGCTGCGCTATCAGGATCGCACGCGCATTACCCCGATCGCGCAGTTGCGCCCCGGCGAGGAAGCCCAGGTCGAGGCCGAGGTGCTCAGCAGTGAAATCAGCAGCCGGGGCCGGCGCGTCCTGCTCTGCCATTTGCGCGACGCCAGCGGCAACAACCTGCTGCTGCGCTTCTTCCACTTCAGTCCCGCCCAGCAGCAGTGGCTCGGCCAGCCCGGTACGCGGCTGCGCTGCTTTGGCGAGGTCCGCCAGGGTTACGGCAGTCTGGAAATGATCCACCCCGAGTGCCATCGCCAGGATGCGGACGCGCCGCCGGCAGCCGACCGGCTGACTCCGTTCTATCCAGCCACTGCCGGCCTGCAACAGTTCACCCTGCGCGGTCTGGTCGAGCAGGCCCTGGCGCAACTGGATCAAACGGGACTGTTACCGGAGCTGCTGCCAGACACACTGCGGGCGCGTTTGCGTTTGCCGACTATCGGCGCAGCGCTGCGGGTGCTGCACCAGCCATCGGCCGATATCAGCCTGGCCGAACTGGAAAGCGGCCGCCACCCGGCCCGGCAGCGGCTGGCTTTTGAGGAACTGCTTGCCCATCAGCTCAGCCTGCGGCAATTGCGCCAGCAGGTGCAGCGCCAGCGCGCGCCCGCCCTGGCCGAACACGGTGGCCTCAGTCAGCGGTTCCTGGAGCGGCTGCCGTTCGCGCTCACAGCCGCACAACAGCGGGTGCTGGCCGAGATTGGCAGCGATCTGGCCCGGCCACGGCCAATGCTGCGCCTGCTGCAGGGCGATGTCGGCTCGGGCAAGACCGTGGTTGCCGCAGCGGCAGCCTTGCGCGCAGTGGAAACCGGCGCCCAGGCGGCATTGATGGCGCCCACCGAACTGCTGGCCGAGCAGCATCATCGCAATCTGCGCGACTGGCTGGGGGAACTGGGTGTGGAAGTAGCCTGGTTGACCGGGCGGTTGACCGGCAAGGCGCGCCGCAGTCTGCTGGAACGGTTGGCGGCAGGGGATATTCAGGTTGTGGTTGGTACGCATGCCCTGTTTCAGGAAACGGTCAGCTTTGCCGCGCTGGCGCTGGTGATCGTTGACGAACAGCACCGTTTCGGTGTGCATCAGCGTCTGGCGCTGCGCGAGAAGGGCCGTGGCGATTGGGGCTGTCCGCATCAGTTGATCATGACGGCTACGCCGATCCCGCGCACCCTGGCCATGAGTGCCTATGCCGATCTGGACACCTCGATCATCGACGAGCTGCCGCCTGGCCGCCAGCCGGTGAAGACCGTGGCTGTGCCCGACGCGCGTCGCGATGAGATCATCGAGCGCATCCGCGCGGCCTGCCGTGCCGGGCGCCAGGCGTATTGGGTGTGCCCGCTGATCGAGGAGTCGGAAGCACTGCAATGCCAGGCGGCAACGGTTGCCGCCGCGCAACTGGCCGAGCGCCTACCGGAATTGCGGATCGGTCTGGTACATGGCCGGCTGGCGGCAGCGGCTAAGGAAGCGGTAATGGCGACCTTTAAGGCCGGCGATCTTGACCTGCTGGTGGCGACTACGGTGATCGAGGTCGGCGTGGACGTGGCCAACGCCAGCCTGATGATTATTGAGAACGCCGAGCGGCTCGGGCTGGCGCAGTTGCACCAGTTGCGCGGGCGGGTAGGGCGCGGCGCCGCCGCCAGCAGTTGCGTACTGCTGTACCGGCCGCCACTGTCGGCGGTCGCCCATACGCGGCTGGCGGCGCTGCGCGAATGCCACGACGGTTTTGAAATTGCCCGCCGCGATCTGGAGTTGCGCGGTCCCGGTGAGGTGCTTGGCACTCGCCAGACCGGGGTACGCACTCTGCGGGTCGCCGATCTGCTGCGCGACCAGGATCTGCTCAATGCCGCCCGCTATGCTGCCGATCACCTGTTGCGCGCTGCGCCCGAGCGGGTTGAGCCCTTGATTCGGCGCTGGATCGGCGTCAGCGCCCGCTATGGCGAGGTATAGGTTTGGGTTCAGGGTGAGCGGCGGCGCTCGGCTTCGATCTGCAGCAGGTTCTCGCCCAGCAGCTGTGGCTGGGGTCGCTTGCTTTCCAGCTTGATGCGCAGGCGCAGATTATTGGCGGAATCGGCGTGGCGAATCGCGGTTTCGTAGCTGATCTGGCCGCTTTCATAGAGATTGAACAGCGCCTGATCGAAGGTGACGATGCCCGACTCGCTGGAGCGGGCCATCACGGGCTTGATCTCCTTGAAGCGGCCATGAAAGATCAATTCCGCCATCAGCGGTGTGTTGAGCAGGATTTCCACCGCCGGAATCAGGCCGCTCTGATCCTCGCGCTGCAACAGGCGCTGCGAGATGAAGGCCTTCATGTTAAACGACAGGTCCATCAGCACCTGGGCGCGTTTCTCATCGGGAAAGAAGTTGATGATGCGATCGAAAGCCTGATCGGTGTTATTGGCGTGCAGGGTAGTCAGGCACAGATGACCGGTTTCGGCAAAGTTGATTGCCTGTTCCATGGTCTCGCGGTCGCGGACTTCGCCAATCATGATCACGTTGGGTGCCTGCCGCAGGGTATTCTTCAGCGCGACCGCATAGGACTCGGTGTCGGTGCCGACCTCGCGCTGGTCAACCAGGGACAGCTTGTGGCGGTGGAAGAACTCGATCGGATCCTCGATGGTGACGATGTGCTCACGGCAGGTGCTGTTGCGGTGATCGAGCATGGCCGCCATCGATGAAGTTTTGCCGCAGCCGGTGCCGCCGAGAAAGATCACCAGGCCGCGCTTGGTCAGGGCGATGTCCTTGAGGATCGGTGGCAGGTTCAGTTCCTCGATGGTCGGGATGCGCTGCTGGATCAGGCGCAGCACCATGCCGGCGCTGCCGCGCTGGGTAAAGGCGCTGACCCGGAAACGGGCGACATCGGGAAAGTTGAGCGAAAAGTTGACCTCGTGCTCACGGTCGAACTCGCGCGCCTGACGGTCATTCATGATCGAGCGTACCAGCAGTGCAGTCTGCTGCGGTGTCAGGCGGCGCTCGCCAAGGCGATGCACATCCTGGTTGACCTTGAGTGCTGGCGCGCTGCCGGCGGTGATGAAAATGTCCGATCCGCCCAGTTCCAGCAGCTTGATCGCCAGTTCGTAGAGATACTGGGTCGCCTTGTCATGGTCGTTGATACCTTGCCCCACACTGCCCATTTGTTGCTCCATCTTTTGCCCCCTGTAGGGTTGAGGTCGCCTCATGGCGTCGCTGGGTCGCTGGATATGCGGGAAGGCGCTATTGCTCCCGCCGGGTTCTGATTTTGAATTATATTATGCGCACGATGAGTTAACCGTCCGACCATCCCGTGGCAATGCATCCGCTGTTGCCCGGTCCGGGTGTCCGTGCCCGCCCTCGCTTCGTGCGCTACTCCGCGCTGTCTGACCCAGGAGATCGCTGTTTCCATGAATGTCGTCCCCCGTCGCCTGCTGCATGCGTGCGTACTGCTGGTACCACTGTGCTGGTCCGCTGTCGCGCCGGCCAAGCCGGCCGATTCGCAACCCCTGCCGGATTTTCGCAAGCTGGTCAAGCAAAACGAGCCGGCGGTCGTCAACATCAGCTCCACCCAGGCGCCAGCACCGAATCGCCGCGCGCGCACACCGGGTCTGCCGGAACTGCCCGGCAAGGAAAATCCCTATCAGGAGTTCTTCAAGCGCTTCTTTCAGGAGCGTCCCGAACTGCCCGGTGATCGCCAGGCCAACTCGCTCGGCTCGGGCTTCATCATCTCCGCCGACGGCTACATCCTCACCAACGCCCACGTCGCCCAGGATGCCGACAAGATCATCATTCGCCTCAGCGATCAGCGTGAGCGGCCGGCCAAGGTGATCGGCGTCGATGAGCTGACTGATGTTGCCGTGCTCAAGATCGAGGGTGACAACCTGCCAGCGGTCAGGATCGGCGATTCTGATGCACTGGAAGTTGGCGAGTGGGTGCTGGCGATTGGCTCACCGTTCGGCCTGGAGCACACCGCCACCCAGGGCATTGTCAGCGCGGTTGGCCGCAACCTGCCCAGCGGCACCTATGTGCCGTTTATCCAGAGCGATGTCGCGGTCAATCCGGGCAGTTCCGGCGGCCCGTTGTTCAATCTGCGCGGCGAGGTGGTCGGCATCAACTCGCAGATCTACAGCAGCACCGGCGGCTATATGGGCCTGTCCTTCGCCATTCCGATCAAGCTGGCGATGCAGGTGGTTGAGCAGCTCAAGGCCACCGGCGAGGTTACCCGTGGCTGGCTGGGCGTACTGCTGCAGCCGGTGAATAATGATCTGGCGGAAGCCTTCAAACTCGACCGGCCGCGTGGTGCGCTGGTGGCGCAGATTCTGCCCGACAGTCCCGCAGCCAGTGCCGGCTTCAAGCAGGGTGATGTGATCCTGCGCTATGGTGGCGAACCGGTCGAGGATTCCTCGCAGTTGCCGCGCATGATTGGGGTGACGCCAGTGGGCAAGACCGTGGCCATGTCAATCCTGCGCAATGGCGAGCCGCTGGAAATCAAGGCCACCATCGCCCGCCTGGAGGCTGCTGAGGAAAACCTCACCACCATGGATGAGCATAGCGATCTGCGCCTGAATGTCACCGTTGCTGATCTGAGCAACGAGCAGCGCCGTGGACTGGGGCCGGATGATCAGGGTGTGCTGGTCACCGGCATCGAAGAGGGCCCGGCCGAGAATGCCGGCCTGTATGCGGAAGATATCATTCTGCAGATCAACCATGTGCCAGTGAAAAGCGCCAGCCAGTTCGTTGAGCTGGCCCGCGAGCTGCCGGCGGGCAAGGCGGTGCCCATTCTGGTGCGGCGCGACAACGAATCGCTCTATCTGGCGGTGCGGCTGCCTGAGGTGAAGGAATGAATCCTAATAGCTGCCTGGATTTTGAAAAGCCGATTGCTGAACTGGAGGCGATGCTCAAGGAACTGCGCCACCTGAGCAGCGAGCAGGATCTGAATATCAGCGACGAGATCGCCCGGCTCGAAGCCAAGAGCAAGGCACTGACCGATTCGATCTTCGCCACCCTGACGCCGTGGCAGATTTCCCAGATCGCCCGTCACCCTTTGCGGCCCTACACCCTGGATTACATCGACCGTCTGTTCAGTGAATTCCAGGAGCTGCACGGGGATCGCGCCTTTGCCGATGATCATGCTCTGGTCGGCGGCCTGGCGCGCTTCGAGGGGCGGCCGGTGATGGTGATCGGCCACCAGAAGGGCCGCGATACCCGGGAGAAGATCTATCGCAATTTCGGCATGCCGCGTCCGGAGGGCTATCGCAAGGCGCTGCGCCTGATGAAACTGGCCGAGCGCTTTCATCTACCGGTGCTGACCTTTATCGACACGCCGGGCGCCTATCCGGGCATTGGCGCCGAGGAGCGCGGCCAGAGCGAGGCCATCGCACGTAACCTGTTTGAAATGAGCCGGCTGCGGGTGCCGGTGATCTGCACGGTGATCGGTGAGGGCGGTTCCGGCGGGGCGCTGGCGATCGGGGTTGGCGACCGGATTCTGATGCTGCAATACAGTACCTACTCGGTGATTTCCCCGGAGGGCTGCGCGGCGATTCTGTGGAAGAGTGCCGACAAGGCGCCCGACGCTGCCGAGGCGATGGGCCTGACCGCCGACAAGCTGCACAAGCTCAATCTGATCGATACGATCGTAGCCGAGCCACCCGGCGGCGCGCACCGTGACATGGCGCGCATGGCCGAGTATCTGCGCGCGGCGCTGCTGGAGCAGTTGCGGCAACTGGATGCGCTGACGGTCGATGAACGCCTGGAGCAGCGTTATCAGCGGCTGATGGGCTATGGGGTGTTCCGCGAAGCTGAGCCACTGATGCCTTCCCTGCAATCGACCTGGCAAAGCAGCGTGGCGGCCCTGTTGAGAAAGGACAAGGGCGAGGGCTAGGGCAGGATTGTCGAGTCGTAAACCCGTCGCATCGTGTTTGCCATCTTGATGTGATCCTGAACAGCGCCCAGCAGCAGATCCAGTCGTGGCGGGCTGCTCATCCCCATATCCGCCACCTGATCGTCGGCTATAGCGGCGGTCTGGATTCCCACGTCCTGCTGCATTGGCTGGCGACGCAGCAGCTCGCCGAGTTGGGCTGCACGCTGCAGGCGCTGCATGTCGATCATGGCCTGCAGGCCGCGTCCGCTGCCTGGGGCGAGCATTGCGCCGCTGTGTGCCGGGCCTTGCAGGTGCCGTTGCGCGTTTGCCGGGTCGATGCCCGGCCGGCGCCGGGAGAAAGTCCCGAAGCCGCCGCGCGCCGTGCCCGCTACGCAGCGTTCGCTGCTGATCTGGGGCCGGATGCCGCCCTGCTGACTGCCCACCACCGTGATGACCAGGCCGAGACCCTGCTGTTGCAACTGTTGCGTGGCGCCGGTCCGCATGGTCTGGCGGCGATGCCGGCGGTTAGTCGCCTCGGTCGGGGCTGGTTGTGGCGACCGTTTCTGGATATCGACCGTGCCGCGCTGCAGGCCTATGCAGAGGCGCACGCGCTGCACTGGATCGAAGATATCAGCAACGCCAATACCGACTTTGATCGCAACTACCTGCGCCATCGGGTGTTGCCACTATTGCGTCAGCGTTGGCCGGCGGCCCATCGGACCCTGGCGCGCTCCGCCCGGCATTGCGCCGAAACGGCGGCGTGGCTGGACGTCGAGGCGGAACGCGATCTGCGCGCCGCCCGCAGCGATGCCGGGGGTCTATCGATCCGTGTCGTACGCCAACTCGACGAGCCGCGCCAGCGCAACCTGCTGCGCTATTGGCTGCGCTGCCTATGCCTGCCCGTGCCGGATGCGCGGCAACTGGCGCGGATTCTCCACGACACGCTGCACGCTGCCGCCGATCGCAATCCCTGTGTACGCTGGCCGGGTGGCGAGGTGCGCCGCTATCGCGATGTGTTGTATGCGCTGCCGCCGCCGGTACCGCATGATGGGCGGCAAATCCTGTTCTGGCGCGCGCAGGCTGATGATGCTTGGCCGCCACTGACAGTGCCGAATCTGGGTAACCTGCGCTTGCGGGAGACGGTTGGTGCGGGATTGCGCGCTGCAGTGCTAACGGGCGGAGTGTTGCAGGTGCGGTTTCGGCGCGGCGGTGAGCGCTTTCATCCGGTCGGTCGCGCCCACGGGCAGGAACTGAAGAAACTGTTGCAGGAAGCGGGTATTCCGCCGTGGCAGCGCGAGCGTTTGCCCCTGCTGTATCAGGAGGATGTGCTGCTGGTGGTTCCAGGTCTTGGAGTGGCCAGCGCTGCGGCTGCCGCGCCCGGTGAGCCGGGCTGGGAACTGCTGTGGCAACCGCTCATGCCGCGTGGTTCCGGGTGATGGGGGCGCCATGTTGACTGGAGTCTGCTCCAGCGGTTGCATACACCGGGTAAA
>RXIX01000133.1 GCA_003989075.1 Candidatus Competibacteraceae bacterium
CCCAGGTTAAGCCCGGGGCTTTCACGGCTGACTGACCAAACCGCCTACGCACGCTTTACGCCCAGTAATTCCGATTAACGCTCGCACCCTCCGTATTACCGCGGCTGCTGGCACGGAGTTAGCCGGTGCTTATTCCGTGGGTAACGTCAGTGCGAAACGCTGTTCACGTCCCGCCTTTCCTCCCCACCTAAAGGGCTTTACAACCCGCAGGCCGTCTTCACCCACGCGGCATTGCTGGATCAGGCTTTCGCCCATTGTCCAATATTCCCCACTGCTGCCTCCCGTAGGAGTCTGGGCCGTGTCTCAGTCCCAGTGTGGCTGATCATCCTCTCAGACCAGCTACCGATCGTCGCCTTGGTAGGCCTTTACCCCACCAACTAGCTAATCGGACGTAGGCTCATCTCATAGCGCGAGGCCCGAAGGTCCCCCGCTTTCCTCTCACGAGCGTATGCGGTATTAGCCTGGGTTTCCCCAGGTTGTCCCCCACTACGAGGCAGATTCCTACGCGTTACTCACCCGTCCGCCACTAGGGTATTGCTACCCCCGTTCGACTTGCATGTGTTAAGCATGCCGCCAGCGTTCAATCTGAGCCAGGATCAAACTCTTCAGTTCAATTCTTGCTGCATTTACTGCATGTCTTTCCGCAAGACTCAACCGGCCTGAACTCAAAGTTCTTACAGGGTCGGAAGAGACTCTAGCCCTCAGGCTACAAGCCCCCTCCCCAACAACCTTCTATCTTGTCAAAGATCGTTCACATCCCTGCTCTATACTGCCCGGCGTCCTTCGCCTTAATCCCTCACCACTAAGCAGTGAGGAGACAAACATTCTATACTCATCCTACTCAGGGTTGCAAGAGGTTTTTGAAACTTTTTGCTCCCCGCTTCTCCTTCGTCACCGCCTCTTCGGCTGCGCCTCAAGGAGAGTGCGCATTATAGGTAAGAAAAAACGGCCGTCAACTACTTTTCATCGAAACTTCAAAAAATCTTCACAGCACCACCACCCGGGCGGCGCGGCGTTTGCCCACCTGACAAATGTAGGTCGTTCCGGCAACCAACTCCAGGTCACGGTTTTCGATGCGCTCCCCTCCAACCCGCACCGCGCCCTGCTGAATCATGCGCAAGGCTTCCGAAGTGCTCGCAACCAGGCCAGCCTCCTTGAGGAGATTGGCGATCAACAGACGCCCCTCCTGTGATTGAACCTGAACCTCGGGCAAATCCTCGGGCAGCGCACCTTTCTGGAACCGTTCAATGAACGCCGCCCGTGCCTGCCAGCCCGCCTCGCTACTGTGGAAACGCGCCACCAGTTCCTCGGCCAGCGCAAACTTCACATCGCGTGGATTTAGTCCCGCTTCGGTGATCTGTTGCCGCCATTGCGCGATCTCGCTGGTTGGCCGGAAGCTGAGCAACTCGAAGTAGCGCCACATCAGCGTGTCAGAAATGGACATGAGCTTGCCAAACATTTCGTTAGGCTCGTCGCGGATACCAACATAGTTGCCCAGCGATTTCGACATCTTCTGCACGCCATCCAGACCTTCCAGGATTGGCATGGTCAGTACAATCTGCGGTAGCTGGCCATAGTGCTTTTGCAGCTCGCGCCCCACCAGCAGGTTGAATTTCTGGTCGGTACCGCCCAGCTCGACATCGGCGTGCATGGCGACCGAGTCATAGCCCTGCACCAGAGGATAGAGGAATTCATGAATCGCGATCGGCTGGCCGCTGCCATAGCGCTTGCTGAAATCATCGCGCTCCAGCATGCGTGCCACTGTGTGGGTGGCCGCGAGGTGGATAAAATCGGCTGGTTTCATCTGCTCAAACCAGGTCGAGTTGAACAGCACCTCAGTGCGCTCTGGATCGAGGATCTTGAACACCTGTTCCTGATAGGTTCTGGCGTTCTCAAGGATTTGCGCACGGCTGAGCGGCTGGCGGGTCACGTTCTTACCGGTTGGATCACCGATCATCCCGGTAAAGTCGCCAATCAGGAACATCACATGATGACCCAGCTCCTGAAACTGGCGCAGCTTGTTGATCAGCACCGTGTGACCAAGGTGCAGATCGGGCGCGGTAGGATCAAAGCCCGCCTTGACGCGCAGCGGGCGACCGTTTTTCAGGCGCGCGACCAGATCCTCTTCAAGCAGCAGGTCCACCGCGCCGCGCTTGATTTGCTCCAGTGATTCTTCGAGCGAGTGCATGAAACATCCCCTCCGGATTCAAAAAGGAAGGGATTTTAACAGACCGGCCCGCTTGACCTAAGGTCACGGCACGCGGGCTGGGGAAGCATGGACGGAGTTCCTGGTGGGAGTGTGGCGCCGGCGCTCCCTTGCCAGACGAACCAAACGCAGCTATCAGGCAGAAAACGAGGAACCGCAACCGCAGGTAGTGACGGCATTGGGATTGCGGATGACAAACTGGGCGCCTTCCAGCCCTTCGGTATAGTCGATCTCGGCGCCAACCAGATACTGGAAGCTCATCGGGTCGATCAGCAGCTTGACGCCATGGTTCTCCACCACGGTATCGCCTTCAGTCAGCGACTCGTCAAAGGTGAAACCATACTGGAACCCGGAGCAGCCGCCGCCGGAGACGAATACCCGCAGCATCAGCTTGGGGTTGGCTTCCTCTTCCAGCAACTCCTTGACTTTCAAGGCAGCGGCATCAGTGAACAACAGTGGATCGTCAGCGGGAGTGAAGGTTTCTACGGTAGCGCTCATGACTCGGCCCTCGGGTACAAAGTAGCTGGATTGTCGGATTGTTGACCATTCAGGTCAAGAATGGTTTGTATACGGCACGCCAAAACCACACTAGGGCAGCAACGCGATACCGTTCAATCCAGCATTTTCCGCCAGCCCGAACATCAGATTCATATTCTGTACCGCCTGACCGGCTGCGCCCTTGACCAGATTATCAATCACCGATAGCACCACTACGGTCTTGCCATTCTGCGGTCGATGCACCGCCAGCCGGCATTGGTTGGCACCGCGAACGCTGCGGGTTTCAGGATGTGACTTTGATGGCAGCACATCGACGAACGGTTCATTGGCGTAGCGCTGCTCGAACAGCGCCTGCAGATCGACGGCGGCGCCCGGATCCCGCAGCGTGGCATAGAGCGTAGCGTGGATACCACGAATCATCGGCGTCAGATGCGGCACGAACACCAGATCTACCGGAGCGCCGCTGGCTGCTGCCAGGCCCTGGCGGATTTCTGGCAAATGGCGATGCCCCGGCACAGCATAGGCCTTGAAACTGTCGCCAGCCTCGCACAACAGAATACCGACCTCAGCCTTGCGCCCGGCACCGCTGACCCCGGACTTGGCATCGGCGATCAGGGAATCTGGCTCCACCAGTCCCGCTTCCAGAAGCGGCAGGAATCCCAGTTGCACAGCGGTCGGGTAGCAGCCCGGATTAGCCACCAGCCGGGCACTGCGAATGGCTTCACGGTTGACTTCCGGCAAGCCATAGACCGCTTCAGCCAGAAGTTCCGGACAGGCATGCTTCATCCCGTACCAGTGCTCCCATTCGGCGGCCTGGCGCAGGCGGAAATCCGCTGCCAGATCAATCACCCTGACCCCGGCCGCCAGCAGCGCCGGTGCACTCTGCATCGCTGTACCGTTGGGCGTAGCGAAAAACACCACATCGCAGGCCGTGAGCACTGCTTCATCCGGCTCGACAAAGCGCAGATCCACCCGGCCACGCAGGTTGGGAAACAGATCAGCGACTGTCCGGCCCTTTTCGCCGCGCGAGGTGATCGCGGTCAGCTCCACGTCCGGGTGCGCGGCCAGCAGCCGTAACAGTTCCACTCCGGTATAGCCGGTTCCGCCGACAATGCCTGCCTTGATCATCATGACTCCTTATCGGACTCGTCACTGAAAAACGTCGATCATACGAGGTCCGGCCAGCCCTGCAAACGGGCGGCGCTCTGGCATAATCGCCTGCGCACCCGCACGCTGCGCGCCGCGGGTGGTCCGATAGTGGCATCAGATCCCTGTCATTTGCGCAGCGGCTCCGTTAACCCGCGCTGGAGATTGTCCCGTGAAGCTGAATAAAGAAACCACCGTCGCCGGCATTGTGCTGGTTCTGGTTGTGGCGCTGGCCGCCGTCTGGTTCATGCCCGAAGGCTTGCGCGCGGCGCCACCGCTGGTCGGCAAGACCCTTGATGGCCGCACCCTGACCTTGCAGCATTATCAGGGCAAGCCGGTGCTGGTGACGTTCTGGGCGACCACCTGCCCATCATGCATCGAGGAGATACCGCATCTGGTAGAGCTGTATCGGGACTACAAGCCACGGGGTCTGGAGATCATCGGCGTGGCTATGGCCTACGATCCGCCGGAGCAGGTGCGGGCCCTGGTCAACCAGCGCCAGCTGCCCTATCCGATCGTGCTCGACAGCCAGGGCCAGATCGCTCGCGAGTTCGACAACGTGCGCCTGACCCCGACTTCGGTGCTGGTCTCACCCGATGGGCGGATCACGCAGTATCGGCTCGGCCTGCTCGATATGCCGCAACTGCGCGCAGCGGTTGAGGCGATGCTATAAACGGCGATCGGGTCAGTTGAAACAGGCGTTGGCCCGTTCCAGACATTCGCAGGCCTGATCCAGGTCGGCATGGCAGCGCATCACCCAGGCGTCGCCCCAGAAGAAGTTGCAACTGGTTTCGGCGCGCAGCACCCGCCAGTGGGCCTCCTCCAGCAGTTCCAGCAGCTCCGGATTGCGTGAGCCGATATGCGTGGCATTGCGCAGTGCTGCCTGCACCGCCTGGCTGATTTCATCCACCCGGGTCAGCGCATCCTGCTGCGCCGGCGAGCCGCTCCACTGCAGGAAATCGCGGCCATGGTGCCAGCCGGTGTTCCAGGCACCTGGCCCCACGGTCACCTCGCCATGCACCCCAAAGCGATCAAGGTAATCGCGAATGAAGGTCGGCCGCAGGGCGGTCGCTCCGGCCTGCACCGCCCCCAGCAGCGGCTTGTAGAACGCATCCCAGAAGTTGCTGCCCGGCGTGGTATTGCGAAACCAGCCGCCGTTCTCGCCATCGCTGCAGGTGGTCACCAGCGGCGGGAAGGTACAATGCCGGGTACGCTCGCCGACCTCGCGCAGGAACCAGTCCAGTTCCATGCCCGAGGCCTGAGCGCTGGACAACTCGCGGTCACGCACAATCACCACGATTTCAGCGCCGCCATAGCGCGCTAGATGCGGCTGGTAGCGCAGCTCTTCCCAGCGCATCGCGGTCACCGGCTGCACATGCTCGCTATCAACCAGCACATAGCGATAGCCGTGGCGGCGCAGCAGCGGGATCATTTCCATGCAAAACCCCATCTCCGGCGCCCAGAACCCAGGCTGCTCATTGAGCGAGAACAGGCGCCCGCCGATCCCCTGCCAGCGCTCTACCTGCGCATCCCAGTCAGCGGGCGGCACCAGCGGCAACACCGGATAGTAGTAGCCGGTACCGAGCACATCGATACCCGGCGTGCTGCGCAACTGCCAGAGCAGGGCACCGCAATCGACGATGCCATAGGCCCGCTCCTGAAAGCGCGGGTCGGACAGCGTTTCCAACAGGGTCCCGGACAGCGATAGATGAATCCGGGCCTGATCCGAGCATTCCGCCAGACTGCGCGGAATACGATCCATCGCGCAGAGGATTTCCCGGGCGGCCCACTCATCGTGCGCCAGCAGGTGCTCAAGGTTGCCACTCGGCTGGTGCAGGCTCAGCACCAGGGCATGATAGAGGGTGTCTGCCATGATTTATCGTTCTCCTGCAATCAACTATCACGGCAGACGGCACCGGGACACGGCACTGCCCGCCCTGGTTCTTTCCAGACTGCCGACGACACAGGCCGCACGCACTGCCGGACAGCAGCCGTGCCCACGGCCAAGCGCCTAGAAGTCCGCCTCGACGATCGCACTCGCCCGGCGGCAGATCTCCCGACCGTAGTCGGTCCACAGACCCTGCCCCCAATAGCGATAGCAACTGGTCTGCGAACACATCAGGTGAAACAGCGCATTGCGATAACGCGGATCGCTGGACACCACACCGGGCTTCAGAATCTTCTCGTAAAACAGCGCACTGGCCTTCTCCATCGGCCCAAGCACATTGTCATAGCCGCGCACCCAGGAAATATCATTGGTCCAGCTGCCGCCCTCCATGTGAAAGCGGCCATCTTCATTTTTCAGCTCGGCAATGGTTTTTTCCAGCCTCTCCGGGCCATCGCCAGGCTGGAATCGGTCCCAGATGCGCTTCTGAAACAGCGGCTGTACTGCCGGCAGGTCACTTTGCCGAATGCCCGCGGCAAACAGATGCTCCAGGTATTCGGTGGCATTCATCATCGGCGTATCCGAACCGGACGCTTCGTGCGCCACCTGGAAGAACATGCCGGGGAATTCGTTCATCATCACCCCGCCATTCTCGCCATCGGCGATCTGCGTCACCAGCGGTGGCACCGACTGACCGGCCAACGTCCAGCGCGACAGGCTCTTGGCTTCGTAATACGGCTGCATCTGCGCCACCAGCTTGGTATCGCTGCCCTGAGTCTTGAGGATGGCGATGATCTCGACGCTTTCACCGCGTGAGTTGGTGCACACCAGCCGGTGCGGCAGGTGCTTGAGTTCCGGACCCCAGCCATTCCCGGGTTGCTCGACCGTGTGCTCCTGTACCAGCAGCCACTGATAGCCACAGTCCCTAAGAGTCTTGATGTAATCATAGGCAGTATCGGGATGGTTGGGCAGCGCCATCTCCGAGGGCGAAAAACCACGCACCCGCCCGAGCGCTTCCAGACCGAAAATGGCAGCAAAGTGATGTTGCCAGGCCTTGACGTGCAGACGGAAATCCTGCGCCGGGGTCGAGGGCGCCACAGCGTGACCCCAGGGACAGCCCAGCCATTCCACCCCGCGCCGGTAGGCCGGATTGCAGGTGACGTTCTTGAGCGCGTCAAAGACATCATTCAGGCCCATGGCGCGCAGACCGTGCAACAGGGTGCCGGAATATTCCAGCATCACCCGCGGTTCCTTGCCCTCCTGGATCAGTTGCGGCACGAACTCGCCGATGCGCTTATAGCACCAGTGGAAAACCGGGGCGTTGTAGTTATCGCCAATCCCCTGGTTGTCCATCATGTATTTGAGATTGCTGATAATCGCCGCACTGTGCAGATCGCCGCCGCCAGCGGGAATCAGCGGCTGATGCATGTGCAGAGCGACGGCGCAGGCGCTGCGGATACGGCCAAAATCAACCCGGCTCTCCGGCAGGAACACCGGTCGGTCGCGGCCGGCGCGCAGCGCCTCTTCCACGAGCGACTCGGCGCCGCAGATGTTGGGCAGGCCATCGACGTATTCCGGAAGCTGACTCATGGTGTAGCGCTCTCCTGTAACGGTAACTCGGTAATGAGGATCGAAAACCGGGGCTGCGGATCCTGACCGGTACCGCATCCGCCGCTGGACCGGGGCGGAACGCGGCGGCGCAGGACTACTTGCAGCGGATGTGTTCG
>RXIX01000134.1 GCA_003989075.1 Candidatus Competibacteraceae bacterium
TTGGCCCACAGCAGGCGCGCGGCGCGCAGCCGGGCAATTTCCATGAAGAAGTTGCTGCCGATTGACAGCGCAAAACGGATGCGCGGGGCGATGGTGTCGATGTCCAGGCCGCGACTTTGCAGGGCGCGGATGTAGTCAACTGCGGTCGCCAGGGCAAAGGCCAGTTCCTGGGTGGTGCTGGCGCCACCGTCGTGATAGGGATGGCCCTGGACGGTGAGGGTTTGCAGGTGGGGCGCGTGGCTGGCAGCCCAGGTGGTGAGCTGTGCCATGGCGTCATAGATGCCGGCGAGGTCGCGTGGCAACTGGCCATCGCGGGCCAGTTGGCCGAGCGGGTCCATGCCGATGGCGCCGCGCAGCACGGTTGGCGACTGACCCTGTTGTTGCAGCAGGGCTGCCAGCAGGGCGGTGAAGCTCAGGGCGCTGGTGCTGGCCTGGATATAGATCGGTGTGCTGGCCAGATCGACGCCGGCCAGCGCGGTGGCAAGGTCGGCAACGCTGGAGATCGATAGACCGTGGGCGCCGACGTTTGCGGCAGCCGGATCATCGGCGTCGAGACCGGCCAGAGTGGGCGCGTCGAGCACCAGATTGATGGCGTTCTGGCCGCGTTCCAGGTCGGTGCGCAGGGCGGCGTTGAAAGTAGCCGGCGTGGCGTAGGGCAGTTCCTGGGCGACATCCCAGTTTCGGGTCACGTAGCCGAGGGCGTCGGCGCCGCGTGCATAGGGGGCAAAGCCGGGCAGGCCGTCCAGGTGGGGCAGGCCCTGAATGTCTTCCTGGCGATAGATCGGCTGCAGGCTGATTCCTTCGTAGGTGCGGGTGATCAGGCGCTTTTCGAAGGGCGCGCCCTTGAGGGCCTTTTCAGCGGCCTTGCGCCATTCGTCGTAGGAAACCGGGGGAAATTCGTTGAAGCTTGGGGTGGTCGCGCCCGAGGATTGCTCGGGGGCGAGAGGCTGGTTTGACATGCGGATCCTCCATCAGGGGAAACGAAACGCGTGGGTTAGGCGTTACCGGAAAAGTATACCCGAAGCGCGCCGGGATGCCGTGTTGAGAATGGCTAACTGTGGCGAAGCGGTCCGGTTGCAATCAGCGGTCTGGATGACATACTGAGGGCGCGGGTTTGCCCGGATACGGGTGAACGCCCATTCTGAGCATTGTGTTCGATTTTTCAATTCATGTTTATTTTCAGGAGGTCACCATGTCTGATCGACCCTTTAAGGTGCTGGGCATCCAGCAGATCGCCATCGGCGGGCTGGATAAGGGCAAGCTGAGCAGGCTTTGGGTGGAGACCCTGGGCCTGACCTTGACCGGCAATTTCCGCAGTGAGCGCGAGAACGTTGATGAGGATATCGCGGCGATCGGTTCGGGGCCGTTCAAGGTTGAGGTGGATCTGATGCAGCCGATCGATCCGGGTAAGTCGCCGAAGGTGCACGATCCGCAGTTGAACCATATTGGGCTGTGGATCGATAACCTGGCGGCGGCGGTGGAGTGGTTGACCGCGCAGGGCATGCGCTTTACGCCGGGCGGTATCCGCAAGGGCGCGGCGGGTTTTGATGTGTGCTTTATTCACCCGAAGGGTAACGAGGCCGCGCCGTTGTGTGGTGAGGGTGTGCTGATTGAGTTGATTCAGGCACCGGCGGAGGTGATCGAGGCTTTCGCGAAGGTACAGGCCGCCTAGTCGCTGAAAGGCATCCCTTTGCCATGGGCAGGGGATGCCTTTTTAATGGTATGCCGTTGGAAATCACAGTTTCAGGACTTTCGCTTACCTGACTTTTTCCGTCATGCCCGCGAAAGCGGGTATCCATTCTTTTCAACACGCTACTGGATTTCCGCATACGCGGGAATGACGAAAAGCGAAAGTCCCGAGTTTATCGTTCCCACGCTGGATTGTGGGAACCATTGGAATGATTTTTATAATTGATTCCGGGAAATGGTGTTAATCATAAACACCACTGGAATAATCAGCTACCGATTTTTGCGAATCATGCGCATTTTTTTTCTGGATTTTTGTTTTTGAAACATAAACAGCTAGCCCGAATATTGAGAGCAGTATATAAAAATAGATGCTGGCATCTACGAGCCATATATATGGATTATTGATTTCTTGTCGTCCTAACATAGCGGATGGAAAACTTGTTGGAATAATTAAAAGAACAAGCAGGATTCGATAAAAATTCTTTGATTTTATGTTTTTAGTATAATCAAAAATTATATTTATTGAGATTATGAGTAAGGGAAAATAGTATAGCCAACCAAGAGGAGACATGATAAGCATTGCGGGTATTGTGAGTAAAAACATAATATCTGATTTAAGTGTGGAGTTGTGCTGATTTGAGTCGGTTTTTAAGTTTATTTTTGCGATTATAAAAGTAATAAGTAGGCAGCAAATCATCGATGCTGCTTGTGTGATGGAAGGCGCATCAATCCAGGGTGTACTTTCTCCACCACCGAACAGCCTGGAAAAGAAGCCAACAAATGAAGCGTTCCAATTAGTCGAATACCATGTGATGCTTTTTAGAGTCACTAGATAGTCATTATAGGTTTGAAATCCAGTAATCAATCCACCAATCAGAAAAATACTTACGAAAGCTTTCGTAAAAGCCGTGGCGGCTCGCCAGTTTTTGCTAAATAAAAGCGCGATAAAAAATAAACCTATGAAAGGTTTTATGCTGGCCGCTATACCTAAAATAAAGCCTCCTCTAACTTGATTATTATTGCGTAGAGCAATCCAACTCTTTGTGAGTAATAGCAGTAAAAAAAGCGAAATCTGCCCATAGCTGATTGTTGCGAATACTGGGAAATAGCTATAAAAAATCAAGATGGCCGCTATGATAGAGCTGAGCGGTAAATATGGATGATGAGATCCATGCTTGTTTTGGTGCAAGATCAGTAGTAATGCCCATGCTCCGCACAGAAGAGAACTGATGGAAAAAATCCAACAGGCTATTGGGTAATCCAATAATGATAATGGAAGTATAAGAATGCTTAAAATGGGCGGGTTCATATTTGGATGTAAACAGGCTTTCTCTCCGGCAGGTATGTTAAAATAAATAGTTATACCCTCTGATGCTTCACGATAGCAGGGATCGCCTGGGGATAAGCTAGGTAATGCTGGCCAATAAATGGCATCACCTTCATAAAATCTTTGGCTGGATAAATAAAATTTATAAAAATCGGATGATAAGGGTGTATTGGCGATTTCCCGTATTTCCTTGAAATATAGATTTGAAATCATTACGGCAAGCACGGCTAGAATAGACAGTAAAAGCCACTGCCTTGGATTTCTTGGTAACTGTGATAGCATGATTGGCCTCGATCAAGAAAGTAGACGTTCATGAAAAATCAAGGCGTAGTGCAATTCAATGGCCGAATGCTTTCTTCAACGTCCGTGGTGCAGAACCAGACACTCGGTGCGGTTCGGCTCAGCGTCAGTTTCTTGTTGCGCACCCATGAATGCACGCTGGAACCATCAAAGGTCATGGAGAGGCATCCCTTTGCCATGGGCAGGGGATGCCTTTTTAATTCAAGCCGGGTGGCTTCAAAGCCGGTGCTTATGATGTGCCGCGGTTCACCAGAGACAGCCAAGAGCTTGTTGCAAAACTTGTGCAATTCCTTGATTTTTTTAATACTTACTGGAGGCGGGGCATGGACGATGCACCGGCGACTGCGGTGGCTAGCACTCGCTCGACAATCGCGCTCCAGTCGTCCCAGGCAGGAACCACAAGTTCGTTTATAGGCCGGGGCGTGTCCATCTGCTCGGCGATCCGGCGGGCGAGACCGGCGGTATCGCCTGGTCGGTAGAGCCGCTTGGGTTCGGCGGCGAGGATCGTTGCGATGTCGCCGATGCAGGCCGCGACTACCGGGGTGCCGCAGGCAATGATTTCGTAGAACTTCAGTGGAAAGCAGTGGCGACCGAAGGCCGAATCCTGGTTGCAGACGACCGCGACATCGAGAGCCGAGAGGAGTTCGGGCACCCGCTCCAGTGGCAGCAGGCCGAGATCGATGATCCGCGGGTGGCTATAGCGGGCCGGCGTGTCGTCACGGGGACCGGCAAACACCAGATGGAGCGCCGGGTGCGAGTCGGCTAGAGCGAGGAAGGCATCGAACAGCGTGGCAATGTCTCGGTCAGCGCTGATTGCGCCGGCGGTGCCGACGAGCCGGGCATCGAGCGGCAGCCCGAGGTTCGCTCGGGCCTGCTGGCAGTCCCGCGGATAGAATAGGTCGCGGCGAATACCGTTGCCGATAACCGTTACTGTTCCGCGAATACCGTAGGTAGCCACTACATGGTCGCGCAGTGTTTGGCTGACTACCGTCAGGCAGGCGGCGCGGCGGCAGGCGGCGCGGAACGCTGGCCCGACGCCCAGCAGTCGGGTCGCGGCGAAGCTTTCAAAGTCGTCATAGAGGTCGATCACGAGCGGCACGCCGGTTGCGCGTGAGAACAGGGCACCAATGATCGCGTGGAAGGCGTCCGAGCAGGCCCAGACGATGTCGGGCTGGAAGCCAATGGCGGTCCGCGCGAGTTGCTGCGGGTAGCGCCAGATGCCCCAGGGCAGCGCGTTGAGTCCAAGCCAAACGACTCCAAGCTGATCCACCGATAGCAGTTCCGTTCCGCCCGCGAAGCCATCTGCGACTCTGTCCGCGGATCGGACGCTGCCCGGATACTGGCTCGTGTCATCCCGATACCAGCCTTCGTTGCGCCGCCGGTAACTGAGCGCTACGCCGACGACCGCATGGCCACGGCTGGCAAGGCCCGCCGGGATCTCATAGAGTCGGCCGTAGCGGTCGTCGAGCAGATCCTTGCCCGTGTATTGGCGCTTGCTGAGGACCAGGACGCGCATCACGAGTCCCCGCAGTCAGAAGCTACCCGCGCCGCCGCTGCAACTTCCGCCAGCAATTCGGCGTTGCGCCGGGCGACGGCGCCGATCTCGAATTCCCGCTCGACGAGCTCCCGCGCCCGACGGCCCTTGGCGAGCAGTTCAGTATCGGTCGCGTCGAGCAACTGGCATAGGGCGGCAAATAGTGTCTCCGGGTCCTCGGGCGCGCAGACCCATCCGATTGACTCGTCCACATAGGCGTCGATACCCCCGCAGCGAGTCAACAGGAGCGGCAGGCCGGTCTCCATCGCCTCGAGCGCGGCGTTCGACATGCCCTCGTAGCGCGATGGCAGCACGAAGGCGTCCGCCGCTGCCAGTCGGCCGCGGATCTCGTCGCGAGGCAGCGGCCCGGCGAAGACGAGGCGGCCATCGAGTCCTAGTTGCCGACAGCGGCCAGCGAGCGCCTCCGCCTCCGGACCATCGCCGACGAGTTCGAGCCGGAAGTCGCGGCCCGACGCAGCGACCCGGGCCAACGCTGGCAGCAGCAGGTCGAGTCCTTTCTGGGTGCTCAGCCGGCCGGTCCAGACGAGCCGCCGGACCGGCGCCACGGCGACCCGGGCCACTGGCAGTGCTAGCGAGATGCCGTTCGGGATGTGGGCAAGGCGTGGCGTGACGACGCCAAGTTCAACGAGGTCGTCCGCGATCGCCGGAGCGATCAGATTGATCGCGTTGCAATGCCGGTTGATCACAGCGACGATCCGCCGCCAGCCGGGGATCGAACGGATGAAGGCGGCATCACCGGCGCCGCGCGCGTTGATCGGACAGGCGACGAGCGGTAGCCGAATGCGACCGACCGCCTTCAGCATGCAGATCGAGATCGCCGCGTCGCCGAGACCGCGCGTATAGATGATGTCGAAGCCGACGCCGATCCGCCCGAACAGCCGGGCCAACGAGACGAAGTAGCTGGCGGCGCGGCCAGCGCGGCCCAAGCGGTCGATCACCGCGATCCGGTGGGTGCGCACAGTGGCCGACCCGAGCCGGGCCTCGCCGTCGGGAATCCGGTGCCCGGCGACCTCGACGTGATGGCCAAGTCCCACCCAGGCCTCGACGAGCCGCGCCACCTGGTTCTCGGCACCGCCGAGCACCCAGGGTGGCAGGTTAGCGACGACGAGTATCCGGAGCGGGCCGCTCATCCGAGACTCCGCCGCCAGGCTTCGAACATCAGCACCGGCCACAGCGCGAAGCCATTGCGGCTGCGGCCCGCCAGGTGGTCGGCGACCAGCGCGCCGATGGCGCCGGCGTGGATCAGTCCCTCGCGGCGCAACGCCGCCGGGTCGAGCAGGTCGAGCATCCACTCGCGCAGCGGTCCGCGCAGCCAGTCGTCCACCGGAATCTCGAAGCCCTGCTTTGGCCGGTCGACAATCTCCCGCGGCACATGGCGATAGAGGAGCCGCCGCAGCACCGCCTTGCCGGTCGCACCGTCGCGGCGGCAGACATCCGGCAGGCGCCAGGCGAATTCGACGACCCGGTGATCAAGCAGCGGCACCCGCAGTTCCAGGCTCGCCGCCATGCTCGCCCGGTCGGTCTTGACCAGGATGTCGTCGGGCAGGTAGACGCGCTGGTCGGCGAACATCATCCGCTGCGCGGGATCGACGAGCGCGGCCGGAATCGGCGGGTTGCCAGGCAATCCCCGCGGCCAGCCGCGGGCAGCGGTCGGCACCAGCGTGAGCGATAGCAGGTTGGCATAGTAGGCGTCAAAGTCGGCGGCGTCGATGCGGCTGCCGAGGCGGCGCAGCCGGAAGCCAAGGTTGCCGCCCGCCAGCCGCCCGGCACCGCGGAGCCCTGCGGCAAGCCCCCGGCGCAGGCCGGTCGGCCAGCCGCCGATTCGGTTCCAGATCGCCAGTGCATCGGTGTAGCGGCCGTAGCCGAAGAACAGCTCGTCGCCGCCGTCGCCGGACAGCGCCACTGTCACGTGCTCGCGGGCGATCGCTGAGACGAGGATCGTCGGAATTTGGGAGGCGTCGGCGAAGGGCTCGTCGTAGACCTCGGGCAGCCGCGGGATCACCTCAAGGGCCCGGTTCGGCGTCAGGTGCAGCTCGGTGTGGTCGGTGCCGAGGTGGGCGGCGACCCGGCGCGCATGGCGAGCCTCGTCGAAACGCGCATCGTCGAAACCGATCGTGTAGGTCCGAACCGGCCGCGAGGAGGCGCGCTGCATCAGCGTGGCTACCAGCGTCGAATCGATGCCACCCGAGAGCAGCGCGCCGACGGGAACGTCGGCTTCCATTCGCCGCGCGACCGCGTCGGCAAGCAGGGAATCGAAGGCAGACGCCGCTGCGTCGGCATCGCCGGCGAAGGACTCGGCGACGCCGGTCGTGGCAACTGCGGCCAAATCCCAATAGCGCCGGACACGGGCGACAAAATCGGCGCAGCCGAGGGGCGACACGGCGTCGTCGGGCGTAAAGCTGACCGAGGCGGCGGGCGGCAGCTTGAAGATGCCCGGGTGGATCGTCCGCGGCGCTGGCACGTAGCCGAAGCGCAGC
>RXIX01000135.1 GCA_003989075.1 Candidatus Competibacteraceae bacterium
GCTGCATGGTATGGCCGCAAGGTGGTGGTGGTAGACCAATGGTTTCCCAGCAGCAAAACCTGCAGCGCGTGCGGCAGTTATCAGCAGAAAATGCCGTTGTCGGTCCGGTACTGGGTATGCCCGGACTGCGGGGAACGGCATGACCGCGATGTGAACGCGGCGAAGAATATACGAAGCTTTGCCATTCGGCAGGCTCATGCTGTAACAACCGGCGGGGAGCCGGGGATTGCGCGTGGAGAGAGCATGAACTTGTTGGATCATGCATCCAGCACTCTCGTTGAAACGCGAACCGAAGACATGCCGCTTGAGCCGGTACGGAACCGGCAAAAAGCGGCATAGGCGCGGATTCCAAAGTGCTTTCAGCTTGAATTCAGGCCGGTCTGTCATTCTGCTGCAATCCGATTCTCCTCCGCTCAACCCCGCTGCAGAATGAGGTGCCCCGTGATGACAAGCCTGCGCTCATGTTTTTTTCTGGCCAGTCTGGCCCTGCCCCTGAGCACGGCACTGGCCGCACCGCCCGCCGGGCGCTTGCTGGCCGCACAGTGCGCGCAGTGCCACGGCACCGGTGGCCAGTCGGCAAGCGGTATCGACAGCCTCGCCGGCGAGAGTGCCAGCGAACTGTATAGCGAGATGCTGGAAATGAAATACAGCCAGGATACCGGCGACATCATGCACCGCCAGGCCAGGGGTTACACCGAGGAACAGATTCGCCTGATCGCCAACTACTACGCCACTCTCAACGGTGGTGGCAGTGGCGATGGTGGCAGCGGTGGCGGCAGCAAGAGCGGCGACGATTGACGACAACCGCCGCTCCACGCAACTGCACGCGACTCGACCCTAAGCCACGCACAGGAAATCTCGAATGAACGCACTCTCTCGCCGCCGCTTTCTGCAACTGCTGGGTCTGTCCAGCGCCGCTGCCGCTGCGCCCACGCTGCTGCGTGCGCAGGCCCAATCCGTCGTGCCCGCCGCGACCACCAACCGGGTTGTCGTGGTCGGTGGCGGCTTTGCCGGTGCCACCGTTGCCAAGTACCTGCGCCTGTGGGGCGGCGCGGCCGTTGACGTGACCCTGGTCGAGGCCAATCCGAGCCATGTGTCCTGCATCCTGAGTAATCTGGTGCTGAACAATTCGATGAGCCTGTCGCAGATCACCTTCAATTACGCCGCTCTGCAACAGAAGTACGGGGTCAGGATCGTAACCGGCAAGGCGGTGGGTATTGAGGGCAAGGCTCTGCGCCTCGCCGATGGCCAGCGTCTGGACTATGAGCGGCTGGTGCTGGCGCCGGGAATCGCGTTTTTGCCGGTGCCGGGCCTGAAAATGAACAAAGTACCGCATGCCTGGCAGGCCGGTCCGCAGACCACGCTTTTGCAAAGGCAGCTAGCCGCGATGCCTGCCGGTGGCACTTTCGTCATGACCATTCCGCCGGCGCCCTATCGCTGCCCGCCTGGCCCCTATGAGCGCGCCTGCCTGGTTGCCGATTACCTCAAGCGCAACAAGCCCGGTTCCAAGGTGATCGTGCTCGACGCCAATCCGAAGATCATGGCCGAGGAGCATACCTTTAGCACCGCCTTTAATCAGACCCATGCCGGTATCATCGAGTACCGGCCCGGTGTGACGCTGAACCAGGTTGATTCCAGGCAGCGCATCGCCAAGACCAGCCAGGGCGATGTCAAGGCCAGCGTGCTGAACGTGATTCCCACCCAGCAGGCCGGCGGTATTGTCGCCAGTGCCGGGCTGATTCCTGCCGGACAACGCTGGGCGCCGGTTAACCCGCTTAGCTATGAATCGACCCTGCTGCCCGGCGTGCATATCATCGGCGATGCCCAGGGCACCGGGCAGCCCAAATCCGGGCATATCGCCAATGCCGAGGCCAAGGTCTGCGCCGATGCCATCCTGCGCGCCTTTGCGGGTGAAGCGCCGGATCCGGCGCCGGTGACCAATTCGGCCTGCTACAGCCCGATCACCGCCAATACTGCGTCCTGGCTGACGGCCGTGTATGCCTACAACCCGAATACCGGTCTGATGGAAGTGGTGCCGGATTCCTTCGGCGAAGCACCCGCACCGACGCAGGGCAATTACGAGAAGATGTTTGACTGGGCCGCCGGCCTGTTTGGCGACACCTTCGCCTGATGCACCGGATCAGTGTCTAGCGCAGCAGCGCCAGTACCGCCACCGCGCCCGTCCAGATCCCGGCGCTGGCCAGCAGCAGCAGCCCCAGGCGTTCGTGGCGGTCGCGGCCATGGCGCTGGCGCAACTGTGCTAAATGGGCGCGGCGCGCAGCCCGGTCGCGGCGGGCGGCCTGACGCAACCGGCGCCAGGCCGATGCGACCCTTGCATTGACCGGCAGGGCCAGCAGCGGCCGCAGATCGGCACTGAGTTCCGCCAGCGACGATACGCCCTCGGGCCGCTCATCAATGAAGCGCGCGCGATCGGTAAACACCACCCAGCCCCATACCGGTACATCCGGCAGCAGCCGTTGCAGGGCGCGTACATGGCCGGCGTTCTGCCATAGCGGATTAGGCAGGCTGAAGCGTCGCGTGCCGAGGCGCTGTGTCCAGTGCGCAGCATCGGCGTGGCCGAGAATGTCGCCCCGGTAATTCTTGGTTTCCAAGGCCAGCAGTCCGCCCGGCATATGCAGCACATGATCAATCTGGGTCAGGCCGCCCCGGCCATCAGTGATCAGAATGTCATGCAGAACCGGGCGGCGCAGGCGCTTGAGCGCCGCTGCAACCTGCCGCTCACCCTCGCTACCCCGCTGCCGCCGGATATGGCACTGACGCAGCAGGCGCCTGCCCAATTCCGCCAGCAGCAGCGCCGGACTCCAGAGCAAAAAAATTGTCACGAGACTGGGCAGTTTGTTGAAAAGTGCGGACATGCGACCTATAAAAAAGTCAGGAGTGAGCAATGCAGGAGCACGCGAACATGGTAGGGAGCTACTTGATTTGCGACAAGTGTGGTTGTTTTGGCCCGCCGGCCGGTTTTCTCAGTAAGAGCGGTTTGCGGCTCTGCTACGCCTGCTGGCATGAAGAACAGATCGAGTGCACGTTCGGCGAGCCGGCGGCTGTCAGCGCATCCGGGCAGGGACAGGCCTGTAGCGCTGCTGCGGGCAAGCCCGCGCTGGGTGATCCCGACGTGCCGCGCTAGGACTGTTGCTCTTCGGCCAGTGCCGGGTTCGCGAGGACCGGTTCGGTCGGCGAGGGTGCGCTGCTGCCCAGGCCGAGTTGTGACAGCAGCATGCCCCCAAACATCAGCCCGCAACCGAACAGACCGCGCTGTGACAGCGTCTCGTTCAGCAACAGCCAGCCACCCAGTGCTGCAAACACGGTTTCCAGGCTGAGAATGATCGCCGCATGCGCGGGCGGTGCATGGCGCTGGCCAACCACCTGCAGGGTATAGGCCACGCCGACCGACAGCAAACCGCCATATAAAATTGGCAGCGCCGCATCCCATAGCCCGTTCAGGGTAAAGGTCGCGGCCTCGCTGAAACCGGCCACCGCCAGACTCAGCACCGCACAGATCAAAAACTGCAGGCAGGCCAGCAGCACCGGCTCGACCTGTCGACCGGACAGCCAGCCGATTGCCAGCACATGCCCGGCCCAGAACAGCGCGCCGATCAGCACCAGCGCATCACCCTCAGCCAGGCTCAGGTTCTCGCTCATGGTCAGGAAATACAGTCCCGCCACCGCGAGCGCCGCGCCGCACCAGGTGCTCCAGGGTGTGCGCTGCCGCCACAGCAGACCCAGCAGCGGCACGATCACCACATACAGCCCGGTGATGAATCCGGCCTTGCCCGCCGTGGTATGGATCAGACCGACCTGCTGCAGCGAAGCGCCAGCAAACAGCAGCAGCCCTGCCAGCAGACTGCCACCGAACAGCAGCGGTCCGCGTACCGGTGCCACTGGCCCTGCACGCCGCGCACCGAGCAGCAGCAGCGGCAGCAGCGATACCGCACCGAGCAGGAAGCGCACTCCGTTATAGGTAAATGGACCAACATGCTCCATGCCAACCCGCTGAGCGACGAAGGCAAAGCCCCAGATAATCGCCGCCAGCAGCAGCAGCAGTTCAGCCTTTAAGGTTGTGGAACGGATCATGAACGTACTATCCCGGAAGAAATAAAGCGGCTCATCATACGTGAAGCGCCGCGCCACCGCTTGCCGGATGGCGGAAAATCCTTATACTGAGCACCTCTCCTCACTCATGCCGGGGTGGCGGAATGGTAGACGCAGCGGACTCAAAATCCGCCGCTGGTGACAGCGTGAGAGTTCGAGTCTCTCTCCCGGCACCATCAATGCTTTGCCTCTGGCGCATTTTCGCGCCACACCTTCCTTCAGCGTAAGTCACGGTTCCCGGTCGATAGCGGGGCCGGTTGTCTGCTGTCCCGTTTTCAAGCGTTTGTTGCGTACTGTACGACCGGATTTGGCATCGCAGAATGTCTCCCCGATGTAGCCAAATTTCGGTATGCTCAAAAAAAACGACTCATAAACCAGCGCACGAACCTCTGTTAGCTACGCCAAAATGTCACAGAATCCTTCACAAGGCTCCTTTTGCCACGGATGGCCGGTTCCAGCGGGCGTCGTGATGGTGGTTCTGGCGGGCATGGCGTTGACGGGACTGCTGTTTTGGCATGCTGTGCGCAACTCCGATGCCTATATGGGCCTGCTGTTTGAGAGTGCTGCAAATCCGCGCGCCGTGCAGGTGATCGAGGCGCTCCAGGAGCGGGCGCGCCATCTTGATACCCTGCGCCAGCTTTATCAGGCGATGGGCAAGCCGGGCGCGGAAGCGTTTTTGCCCCTGGCCACGCAGGCGCAGCCCGGACAAGGCGGTATGCAGGCGCTGCTTTGGCTGGAGCGTCTGAGCGCGGCCGGGCGCGTCGCCTGGGAAGCAGATGCGCAGCGCGAGCGCATCAGCGCCTTTGATGCGCAGGGGCACCTGGTGGCAGCACCGGTGCAGCCGCTGCATTACCCGATCCGTCATCTGCTGGCCCTGAGCGGTGGCACCAGCGTACCGCTGGGGTTTGATCCAGCATCGATAGCGCCCTGTCAGGCGTTTTTACAGCAGGCCGCGCGCACCGGCATGGCCGCAGCAGCACCGGAAACCTGTCTGCGGCACACCGCGCCCGCCGCTGATCTGCTGCTGGCCGTGCTACTGCCGGCGGCGGATGCCGAGCCCCACAGCTTTCTGCTTGGTCTGTACCGGCTGGGCGAGATTATCGGCGATGCGCTGGATGCGCCGGCGCATGATCGCTTCATCATCGACCTGCAGGCTACGGGCGGCAGCGCCGGAAAGCAGCCCGCTTATCGCTGGCCGGCGAGCCTGGCAGTGGACCTGGCCAGTATGCCCTGGCGAGTCCAGCAGGCGTTCACGCTGGCCGGCCAGCCCTGGCTGCTGGAGATCGCCGCGACGCCCGACTGGGTCGCGACCCATCAGCCCCGGATCGACTGGCGCATCATTCCGGTTGGCCTGCTGATCACCCTGTTGCTGGCGCTGTATCTGTATATCGTGCTTGGGCGCGGTGCACGGGCGACAGCACAGGTGCATCTTTGCGATCAGCGCGTTCAGCATCTGTTCGAGGACGTATCCAGCATCGCCGTGCAGGGCTATGACGAGGAGCGCCGGGTGCTGTTCTGGAACAGCGCCAGTGAACGGCTCTATGGCTACAGTCGCGCCGAGGCGCTTGGCCAGCGCCTGGAAAGCCTGATCGTGCCACCGGCGCAACGTTCGGAAGTGGTGCTCGATTTCCGCCTGCGCCTGCTCAATCATTGCTCGGCGCCCAGCCGCGAACTGGAGCTGATGCGCAAGGATGGCACGCCAGTGCCGGTGTACAGCAGCGAAGTACTGATCATCACCCAGCAGGGCAGCTATGAACTGTACCGCCTGGACATTGACCTGTCCGAGCGCCACCGCGCCGAGGTGGCCCTGGCGCAGCGCGATGCCCTGTTGCGGATTGCCGTGGCCAGCGCGGCGCGACTGCTGCGTGAAGCTGACCCGGGCGCGGCGATCGAGGACTGCTTTGCCCGTATCGGCGAACTGCTCGGTGTGGATCGGGCCTATCTGTTCGTCAACGAGCGCTGCCCGCTGACCGACACGCTGCACACCAGCCAGCGCTATGAATGGTGTGCGCCCGGCATCGCGCCCCAGATTGGCAACCCGCGCCTGCAAAAGCTGCCCTATGAAGCGGGTGGCTTTGCCCGCTGGCAGCAGCGGCTGGCGGCCCATCTGCCGATCGTTGGCCAGATCCAGGATTTTCCGCTCAGCGAGCGTGCCCTGCTGGAGCCGCAAGGCGTGGTGTCGATTCTGGTGGTGCCGATCAGCGTGCGCGGCCTGTTCTGGGGTTTTGTCGGCTTTGATGACTGCCAGCATGCCCGCGACTGGGCGCCGGTGGAGCGCGACATCCTGCAGAGTATCGCGGGCAACATCGGCGAGGCCCTCGCCCGCCAGCAGGCCGATGCCGCCCTGCACGACAGCGAGGAGCGCTTCCGTCGCATTACCGACAACATGCGCGACCTGATCTGCCAGTCCGATGCCGAGGGCCGGTTTCAGTACGTCAGTCCGTCCTATCGTCTGGTGCTGGGCTATCGACCGGGCTCGCTGCTGGGTCGCTCGATGTTCGAGGGCCTGCATCCCGATGATCAAGCCCAGACCCTGGCGGTCTACGCGGGCATGCGCGCGCGTGGTGAATCCGGACAGGCCGAGTTTCGCTATCGTCGCGCCGATGGCGAATATGTCTGGTTGCAGGCCAATGGCACGCCGCTGTTCGATACCGAGGGTCGCTTCACCGGTGCGGTCATCAGCAGTCGCGACATTACCGCCCAGCGGCAGGTCGAGGAGCAATTGCGGCTGGCGGCGCGGGTGTTCGAGAGTACCCGCGAAGGTGTCATCGTCACTGATGCTGAAACGCGCATCCTGTCGGTGAACCGCGCCTTCAGCGACATTACCGGCTACAGCGCCGCCGAGGCGATTGGCCAGACTCCGCGCCTGTTGTCCTCGGGCCGCCACGACCGGACCTTTTTCCAGCAGGTCTGGCACGCGGTGGTTACACAGGGGCA
>RXIX01000136.1 GCA_003989075.1 Candidatus Competibacteraceae bacterium
TCCTTGATGGTGTTGCCGACCTCCTCGAACTCACCAATCTTCAGGTCCATGCCCGAGGTGATGTTGACCAGCAGACCCTTGGCACCGGCCAGATTGACGTTCTCCAGCAGCGGACTGGCGATCGCCGCCTCGGCCGCCTCGCGGGCGCGGCCATCACCTACTGCACGCCCGGTGCCCATCATCGCCATGCCCATTTCCGACATCACGGCGCGTACGTCAGCAAAATCGACGTTGATCAGGCCCGGACGGGTGATCAGCTCAGCGATGCCCTGCACCGCGCCAAGCAGCACGTCATTGGCGGCCTTGAAGGCATCGAGCAGACTGGCGCTCTTGCCGAGCACAGTCAGCAGCTTCTCATTGGGAATGGTGATCAGCGAATCCACGGTTTCACTCAGCTCGCGCACGCCGCGCATCGCCACTTCCATGCGCTTCTTGCCCTCGAAGGGGAAGGGCCGGGTGACCACCGCCACCGTCAGGATGCCCATCTCGCGGGCCAGTTGCGCCACCACCGGCGCCGCGCCTGTGCCGGTGCCGCCGCCCATGCCGGCGGTGATGAACACCATATCGGCGCCCTGCAGCACTTCGCGGATGCGCTCGCTATCCTCCTGTGCCGCCTGCCGGCCAACGTCGGGATTGGCGCCCGCCCCCAGACCCTTGGTGATGTTGGCGCCCAGTTGCAGGGCAATCGGCACCGCGCAGGTCTTGAGCGCCTGCACGTCGGTATTGGCGCAGATGAAATCCACGCCCTCGATATCCGCGTTGAGCATGTGGTGAACGGCGTTACTTCCCCCACCGCCAACGCCGATCACCTTGATGATCGCGCTTTCCGTCTTGGCATCCATCAGTTCAAACATTGTGGCTTCTCCAACTCAGTGACTCTCGACCCGATATTCTCGCCCCAAACAACCAGCGCCCCGTTGCCCAATCCCCCGATCAGACTAGAAATTTCCCTGAAACCAGCTCTTCATTCGAGTCCACAGACCCTTGCGCCCCCCGCGCAACACCGGACCGCTCGCGACAAAGGAGCGGTTCTCATTGCCAAACAGCAGCAGACCCACTGCAGTTGCGCAGGCCGGATCGCGCACCACATCCAGACCGCCGACATCGTACGGCACACCCAGCCGCACCGGCATGTGCAGCATTTCATCGGCCAGATCCAGAACGCCATCCATGCGCGCGCTGCCACCGGTCAGCACCACGCCTGCCGCAATCTGTTGTTTCTTAAACCCGCTACGCTGGAGTTCATTCCGCGCCATATCGAAGAACTCCTCGTAGCGCGATTGCACCACCTCGACCAGTTCGTGGGAGGCGATCATCCGCGCCGGCCGGTCGCCGACGCCCGCCACCTCGATCTGCTCGTCCGGACGGGCCAACTGCCTAAGGCAGCGCGCCTGGCGGATCTTGATTTCCTCGGCGGCGGCAGTAGGCGCGTGGAAGATGGTGGCGATGTCGTTAGTGACCTGATCGCCGGCAATCGGGATGACCGCGGTATGCCGGATGGCGCCATGCGTGAACACCGCCAGATCGGTGGTTCCGCCCCCGATATCCAGCAGGCACACGCCCAGTTCCCGCTCATCCGGCTTCAGCACCGCCCGGCCAGCGGCCAGTTGCTGCAGGATGATATCGTCCACCTCCAGCCCGCAGCGCTGCACGCACTTGACGATGTTCTGGGCCGCGCTGATCGAGCCGGTGACGATATGCACCCGCACTTCCAGGCGCACCCCGGACATGCCGATCGGGTCCTGAATGCCCTCGTGGCCGTCGATGACGAATTCCTGCGGCACAATATGCAGGATCTTCTGATCGGCCGGAATCGCCACCACCCGCGCCGCCTCGATGGCCCGCTCGACATCCTCGGCGGTCACCTCTTGATCCTGGATGGCGGTCAGGCCATGGGAGTTGAGGCCGTGGATGTGGCTGCCGGAAATGCCGGCATACACCGAGTGAATGCGGCAGCCGGCCATGGCCTCGGCCTCGGCGACGGCGCGCTGAATCGACTGCACCGTGGCCTCGATGTTGACCACCACGCCCTTCTTCAAGCCCCGCGAGGGCTGACTGCCAAACCCGACCACGTTGATATGGCCATCGGCGTGGACCTCGCCGACCACGACCACCACTTTCGAGGTGCCAATATCGAGACCGACGATCAAGTTGATATCTTCTCTTTTCGCCATGACCGCTCCCTTTCCCCCACCCTCTAGCCGGCCGCCGGTGCCGGCGGTGGCGGTTCCACTTTCCAACGCACGGCGAACCCATTGACATAGCGCAAGTCCACCACCGCGATCCGTTCCGCCTGCCCGGCCAGAAAACGCGGATAAACGTCCGCGAGCCGCCGCAGGCGCTGTTCAAACTGCTCCCGCCCAAGATACGCCTCAAGGCCATTATCAAAGGTCAGCCACCAGGCCCGACGCTGATCCTGCACCAGCCGCACCAACTTCAGGCCCACCGGATCAAGCAGCGCCCGAACCTGCTGATAGGTCTGGATCAGGCTGCGCTCATGGCCATCGGGTCCGGCCAGGCGCGGCCAGGGTCCGGCCTGACGGATCTGGGTCGGCCGGAAGCGCTGGCCGTTGACATCGACCATCTCCTGCTCGCCCCAGTAGCCGAACGCCACCCGCTCGCGCAGGGCGATGGCCACAGTATCCGGCCAGCTGCGCCGCACAGCGACTTCCTCCACCCAGGGGTTGGTCGCCAGCACATCGCGCAGCGTGTCCAGATCGGCACGGAAGAAATTGATGCCCAGATAGGGACTGGCAACCGGCTGCAGATCCACCTCAGCCAGATTGCGCAATTCACCCTCGATACGTACCTGACGCAGTGGATAGGCATCCGGCGCCTGCAGGCGCTCGCTGCCGATATATCCCGCCCAGGCCACCACCGCCAGCACCAGCAGCACGCCCAGCCAGCGCAGCGGTGCGCCCCACAGCGCTTTCCACTGCCCCGGAGTGGGCGGGATTCGCGGCTGCAGCGTGGTAGCGCCACGGCGGCGCCGTTTTCCAAAGCGCATCGCGCCTCCCGTTCAGTCCGGCCGTGCCAGGCTGGTTTCAAGGACCCGCCAGACCAGATCCTCGAAACTCAGGCCGGTCGCCCGCGCCGCCATCGGGACCAGGCTGTGATCGGTCATCCCCGGCACCGTATTCACTTCCAGCAGCCAGGGCTGTTCCTGCGCATCGAGGATCAGGTCGACCCGCCCCCAGCCATAGCCGCCGACTGCGGCAAAGGCCGTAGCAACCAGCTGCTGCAGGCGCGCTTCCTGTTCGGCCGGCAGGCCACAGGGACACAGGTAGCGGGTGTCGTTGGCGTGATACTTGGCTTCGTAGTCGTAAAAAGTGCGCGTCGTTTCCAGGCGGATCAGTGGCAGCGCCTGCCCGGCGAGCACAGCGCCGGTATATTCACGGCCCGGGATCCAGGGCTCGACCAGCACCGGCGAATGGCAGGCGGTCGCACGCTCCCAGGCACCGGCGAGCTGCGCCGGGTCATCAACGCGGCTGATGCCGATGCTCGACCCCTCGCAGGAGGGCTTGACCGCCAGGGGCAGGCCAAGCGCCGCAGCGGCCTCGGTCAGCTCCGCCAGGCTGTTCGCCAGCCGCCAGGGCGGCGTCGGCAGGCCGGCACTCTGCCAGATCTGCTTGGTGCGCAGCTTGTCCATGCCCAGCGCCGAGGCGAGCACGCCACTGCCGGTGTAGGGCAGGCCCAGAATCTCCAGTGCCCCCTGGATAACGCCATCCTCGCCGCCGCGCCCGTGCAGGATGATGAACACGCGGTCGAAACCGCCGTCGCCCAGCACCGTCAGGATGTCACGGCCGGCATCAATACCGTGCGCGTCAATGCCGCGCGCCTGCAGGGCCGTCAGCACCGCCGCTCCGCTGCGCAACGATACCGCCCGCTCCGCCGACCAGCCGCCCATCAGCACCGCCACCTTGCCGAATGCAGCCGGATCGCTCACCGTATGCCCTTGTGTCTGTTGCATCCGCGTTTCTCCGTTGAACCTGAATCCGTCGCCATCACGGCGCGCCGCCCGGCAGCCCGTCACGCCCCAGCTGCACCGCCATCGCCCCGATATCGCCAGCGCCCATCAGCAGCAGCAGATCACCATCGCGCAGCAACCCCGGCAGCACCGCCGGCAGCTCGGCGCTGTGTTCGACGAACACCGGATCGACCTTGCCACGGGTGCGGATCGCCCGGCTCAGGCTGCGGCCATCGGCGCCGGCGATCGGCTTTTCCCCAGCCGGGTAGACGTCGAGCAGAATCAGCGTATCGACTTCGGAAAGCACCTGGGCGAAATCGTCGAACAGGTCGCGGGTGCGACTGAAGCGGTGCGGCTGAAACGCCAGCACCAGCCGCCGCTGTGGCCAGGCACCGCGCAGGGCGTTGAGCACCGCCTGAATCTCGCGCGGGTGGTGACCGTAATCGTCCATCACCGTGGCGCGACCGCCACCGGGCAGGACCAGTTCGCCATGCTGCTGGAAGCGCCGGCCAATGCCCTGGAAATTCTGCAGGGCGCGGCGGATCGCGGTTTCGGCCACGCCCAGCTCGCGCGCCACCGCCAGCGCCGCCAGAGCATTGAGCACGCTGTGCCGGCCAGGCAGGTTCAGAGTGATTGGCAGTGGCGCGCTCAGCCCAGGCAGGTGCGCCAGAAAGCGGGTGCGCAGGCCTTCCTGAACGATATCGGTGGCGCGGGCATCGCAGTCCTCGCTGGTCCCGTAGGTCAGCACGGGCCGGGTCAGTCGCGGCAGGATCGCGCGCACCTGGGGATCATCGGCGCACAGCACCGCCAGCCCGTAAAACGGCAGGTGATGCAGGAATTCGACGAAGGTCTCGCGCAGGCGGGCAAAGTCGTTGCCATAGGTCGAAAGGTGATCGGCGTCAATATTGGTGACCACCGCGATCATCGGCTGCAGGAACAGGAACGAGGCGTCGCTCTCGTCGGCCTCAGCGACCAGATAGCGCCCGGCGCCGAGGCGGGCATTGGCCCCGGCGCTGTTCAGGCGACCGCCGATGACAAAGGTCGGATCCAGACCGCCCTCGGCGAGCAGGCTGGTAATCAGGCTGGTGGTGGTGGTCTTGCCGTGCGTACCGGCCACGGCGATGCCATAGCGAAAGCGCATCAGCTCGGCGAGCATTTCAGCGCGCGGCACGACCGGGATGCGCGCTGCGCGCGCGGCGACCACTTCCGGATTATCCTCGGCGACCGCGCTGGAAATCACCACTGCATCGCAGCCGGCGATATGCTCAGCAGCATGACCGGGGCGAATCACCGCACCCAGCTGGGCCAGCCGCGCCGTAACCGCGCTGGCGCGCAGGTCGGAGCCGGATACGCTGTAGCCCAGGTTCAGCAGCACCTCGGCGATCCCGCTCATACCGGCGCCGCCGATGCCGACAAAGTGAATGTGGCGGATGCGGCGCATATCGCGCCAGGCTTCCGGAATGCTCGTCAACATCGGTTTATCCACGTCTCCAGGTTCCCACGTTCAAGAATCATGTTCAGGATGCACGGCCCGACCGGTCGGCCGCAGCACTCAAGCCAGCCTGTTCCAGGCAGATCGCCGCGACCCGCGCCGCAGAATCGACCTGCGCCAGGGCGCGCGCCGCCTCGGCCATGGCCCACAGTGCCTGACGGTCAGCGAGCAGTTCGCCAAGCAGCGCCGCCAGCGCCGCCGCGTCCAGATCAGCCTGTTGCACTACCCGCGCCGCACCGCCCCGGGCCAGGAACGCGGCATTGGCGGTCTGGTGATCGTCCACGGCGAAGGGGAACGGCACCAGCAGCGCCGCGACACCAGCCGCCGCCAATTCCGCAATGGTCAATGCGCCGGCCCGGCACAGCACCAGATCCGCCCAGGCATAGGCTGCGGCCATATCGTCGATAAAAGGCGTCAGTCGCGCCGCAACCCCGGCCTCCTGATAGGCAGCGGCAGCGGTATCGTGCAGCCGGCCACCGGCCTGATGCCAGACCTCGGGACGGGCCGCTTCCGGCAGCTGCGCCAGCGCCTGCGGCACCAACTGATTTAGCGCCAGCGCGCCCTGACTGCCCCCCAGCACCAGCAGGCGCAGACGACCTTCGCGACCGGCAAAGCGCAGCGCCGGCGGCGGCAGCGCAGCGATGGCATCCCGCACTGGATTGCCTACCGCAAGCGCCCGGCGCGACGCCGGAAAGGTACCGGGAAAGGCCTCCAGCACCCGGCTGGCCAGCCGCGCCAGCCAGCGATTGGTCAGGCCGGCAATGGCATTTTGTTCATGCACCACCAGCGGAATGCCCAGCAGGCGCGCCGCCAGGCCACCAGGACCGCTGGCAAAGCCGCCCATGCCCAGCACCACTGGCGGTCGCAGACGGCGCAGAATTGTAATGGCCTGCAGCAGCGCCCGACTGAGCATGAACGGCAGCGTCAACAGCCGACGCAGACCCTTGCCACGCAGACCAGCCACACCAATCCACTCGATGGCAATACCTGCGGCCGGCA
Source organism: Candidatus Competibacteraceae bacterium (assembly GCA_003989075.1). Lineage (GTDB taxonomy): Bacteria > Pseudomonadota > Gammaproteobacteria > Competibacterales > Competibacteraceae > RXIX01. The sequence goes on from RXIX01000136.1 coordinate 6,459, forward strand.
CCAGTTTCGCCTCCAGACCCTGACGGGTGCCCATCCAGACCACCGGCACGCCGGTCTGCCGCAGCCGCTCGGCCACCGCCAGCGCCGGAAACACATGCCCACCGGTGCCACCGGCCATGATCAGCGCCGGTCTGTCAGTGGTGCGCGGCTGCGGCAGGCCGTCTGGCCCGCTCATGGGTGAGCGTCCAGGCTGGCGGCACGATTTTCCACATCAATGCGCAGCAGCAGCGCCAGCGTCATGCACATCACCATCACGCTGCTGCCGCCATAACTCATCAGCGGCAAGGTCAGGCCCTTGGTGGGCAGCACACCCATGTTGACTCCCATGTTGAACAGTGACTGGATACCAAACCACAG
>RXIX01000137.1 GCA_003989075.1 Candidatus Competibacteraceae bacterium
GCACCGAGCACGCTGCTGATGCTCACGCGCAGCGCCTTTGACCGGCTGCGCGTGCAACAGCCGGAAGCCGCGATTGCTCTGCTGCTGGCCCTGGGGCAACTGCAGAGCCGCGCCCTGCGCTGGAGCGCCCGGGAAATCCAGCGGCTGATTGAGTGGTAGCCACCACCGACCACTTCAGGCCAGTTTGAAATAGGCCTCGCGCGCTGGCAGATCCAGCCCGGCCAGCCGCAACGGCAGCACACTATCCGGCACGATGCTGTCAGCGATCTTCAGTCGCGTTTCCAGAGCCAGCGCGGGCACCAGCACCGTGCCGCGTGGGGCACGCTTTTCCACCAGCACGCCCTCGCCCTGCCAGCCGGGATGCTGCTGCAAATAGACCAGGGTCCAATGCTCACGCGACAGCCGCTCGGCACGGCGCACGCCGCCGGACACCGCCTCGGCAGCACCCACCCGGGCGATGATCGCCTGCTCATCCAATGGCTCGACACCCCGCAGCACGGCGCGCAACTGCTGATGGGCGACCAGATCCAGATAGCGGCGCAAGGGACTCGTCACCTGTGCGTATACCTCCAGACCCAGGCCGCCATGCGGGCCGGGCTGGCTGCTGTACTGGCGTGGGCGCAGGCTGCGGCGCAGGGCGTGCATCGCCGCCAGACTGGTCGGCGCCCGCTCGACCGGATCGGCCACCGCCTGGGTGGTAAATGGAAACGGCAAACCCCGCGCCAGGGCAAAGCGCGCCGCCGCCACCCCGGCCATCAGCATCGCCTCGCTGACCAGGGTCCGGCTACGCAAACGCGGCAGCGGCGCGATCGACACCCGGCCCTCGACCACCTGCATCTTCACTTCCGGCAGATCGATGAAAATTGCCCCGGCAGCGGCGCGGCGGGCGCGATGTCGCCGGGCCAGTTCGTCCAGACGCCGAAACGGCTCCTGATCAAGGCGCGTCTCCACCGTCGCATAGCTCAGTCGCTGCACCCGCACCCAGCTTGACACGATCTCGATATCAATCACCTCGCCCGCGTCATCCAGGCTCAGGCCAAAGGACAGCGCCGGGGAAATCTCCGCCAGACCCAGGCCCAGACGCTCCACCGCCGCCACTGGCAACATGGGCGCGGTGAGCTCGGGCAAATACAGGGTCGCGCCACGGCCGCGCGCCTCCTGATCCACGGCGCTGTCCGTCGACACCAGGGCCGCGGCATCGGCGACATGCACCCACAGGCGGTCGCCATCGATACTCAGGGCATCATCGGGATCCAGATTACCCTCATCGTCGATGGCATAGGCCGGCAGCCCGGTCAGATCGACACGCTGCTCCTCGGGCAGCGCCTCCGGCAAGGGCAGCGCGGGTGCGCTCAGGGCCACACCTATGCGCTGCGGATAGGGATTGTCGGCGCCCTGCCAATGCTCCAGGCGCAGCAGCAGCGCATGCGCGCTCTCCGGGGTCTGGGCGCACTCCAGCGTCTGCAAGACCCGGCTCTGCTCACGCTGCCCCCAGGCCAGTTCCTCGACCTCGCGCAGATACGGCGCATCCTGTGGCGCCAACCGGCCGGCGCGGGCCCGTTCCAGAAAACCATTCCAGGCCGCACGCTCAGCAGCCTTGGCAGCACGCGTACTGCGCTCCCGCTCAACCTCGGCCAGCGGTCGGGCGCTAACCTGCTCGGGCGTACCCTGAAAATACAGACCCTCCTCAATCAGCCGCCAGCTTGCCCAGGCCGTTGCCGGCGTGCAGGCGCCGTAAACCAGCTCGGCCAACTCAGCCAGCGTGGTCTGCCCGCCATCGAGCAGCTCGCAGGCCGCTTCGGTCTCACCGCTCGGTAATGGCTCCAGCTCGCGCAGGCTGCGCAGGGGCCCTGGATGCAGAAGCTGCACATCCTTGGGGCGGACGCGCAGCGCCCGGCCATCGGCCAGCTCGATTTCCAGCTTCTCACCGAGAGCCGTGACCCGGGCGGGACCTGTTTTGTAAAGCACCAAACTGTTCTGCGGGATCATGATTTTGACTTGGCGACACTTCCGGTTCGCGGCATTCCGGCGGCAGCGCCGAACCCGCGTGGGTCATGGTTTGATTGTGCTGCGGTAAAGGGTGAAAATATCAAATTGACTACGCGAAAATCACTAAAAACCCCATTATAATTGGCGAAGCTCGACAAGCGGTCCATCGCTCGGCTTCTCCGACTCCCACTATCCCATACCCTTGAGCCCAACCGACACCCTTGGAACCGCTTTCCCGAATGGCCTCCCGGGCCGCGCCATGTCGCCGCCATTCGCCCAAAGTCCGGATTCCATGCCAGCCCCGCAAGCATGGTACAAGGCCCGCGCCTCTGGCCCCCACGATCCGCCCACTGCATGGGGCGCTGAAGGACCGCAACGCGTTTTCAAGTTTTCGTCGCCGGGGGTTCGCCCGCGGCGCCTGCCTAGCGTAGTAAGGAGAGAGCGTTCATGCATGACATCATTCAGCAATTAGAACAAAAACGCGCCGCTGCCCGCCTTGGCGGCGGACAGCGCCGCATCGATGCCCAGCACAAGCGCGGCAAGCTCAGCGCCCGCGAACGCATCGAAGTCCTGCTCGATCCGGGCAGCTTTGAAGAATGGGATATGTTCGTCGAGCACCGCTGCAGCGACTTTGGCATGGCCGACACCAGCACCCCGGGTGATGGCGTCGTGACCGGCTACGGCACCGTCAACGGCCGGGTCGTGTTTGTGTTTAGCCAGGACTTCACCGTGTTCGGTGGCTCGCTGTCCGAGGCGCACGCCGAGAAAATCTGCAAGATCATGGATCATGCCATCAAGGTCGGCGCGCCGGTCATCGGCCTGAACGACTCGGGCGGCGCGCGCATCCAGGAAGGCGTCGCTTCGCTGGCGGGCTATGCCAACGTGTTCCAGCGTAACGTGATGGCCTCGGGCGTGATCCCGCAGATCTCGGTAATCATGGGCCCCTGTGCCGGCGGCGCCGTGTACTCGCCGGCGATGACCGACTTCATTTTCATGGTCAAGGACACCTCCTACATGTTCGTGACCGGTCCGGAAGTGGTCAAGACCGTCACCCATGAGGAAGTCACCGCCGAAGAACTGGGCGGCGCGATTACCCACTCGACCAAGTCCGGCGTTGCCGACCGCGCCTTTGAGAACGACATCGAAGCGCTGCTGATGCTGCGCCGCTTCGTCAACTACCTGCCGGCCAACAATCGCGAGAAGCCGCCGTTCCGGCCCACGCCTGATCCGGCCGACCGGCAGGATTTCTCGCTCGATACGCTCATCCCGGATAATCCGAACAAGCCCTACGACATGAAGGAGCTGATCCTGAAGGTCGTGGACGATGTCGACTTCTTCGAGGTTCAGCCCGAGAACGCCAAGAACATTATCACCGGCTTCGCGCGCATGGACGGCTGGCCGGTGGGCATCGTCGCCAACCAGCCGATGGTGCTGGCCGGCTGCCTGGACATCAAGTCCTCGATCAAGGCCGCCCGCTTCGTGCGCTTCTGCGATGCCTTCAACATCCCAATCATCACCTTCGTCGACGTGCCCGGCTTCATGCCTGGCACCGCCCAGGAATACGGCGGCATCATCAAGCACGGCGCCAAGCTGCTCTACGCCTACGCCGAATGCACCGTGCCCAAGGTCACCGTCATCACCCGCAAGGCCTACGGCGGCGCCTATGACGTGATGAGCTCCAAGCACCTGCGCGGCGATGTCAACTTCGCCTGGCCGACCGCCGAAATCGCGGTGATGGGTCCAAAGGGTGCGGTGGAAATCATCTTCCGCCAGGATATCGGCGATGCCGCCAAGATCGCCGAGCGCACCGAGGAATACCGTCGTAAATTCGCCAACCCGTTCATTGCCGGCCACCGCGGCTTCATTGACGACGTGATCATGCCTCACGGCACCCGCAAGCGCATCTGCCGCTCCCTGGCGATGCTGCGCGAAAAGCAACTTGAAAATCCGTGGCGCAAGCACGGCAACATTCCGCTGTGAGGGAGATGCGAGGCATGTTCAAGAAGATTCTCATCGCCAACCGCGGCGAAATTGCCTGCCGCGTAATCAAGACCGCCCGCAAGATGGGCATCAAGACCGTCGCGGTCTATTCCGAAGCCGACAAGGACGCGCTGCACGTCGAGATGGCTGACGAGGCCGTCTTCATCGGCCCACCGCCGACCGCGCAGAGTTATCTGGTCATGGAGCGCATCGTCCAGGCCTGCAAGGACACCGGCGCCGAAGCGGTGCATCCCGGCTACGGTTTTCTGTCCGAGCGGCCGGCCTTCTGCGAGATGCTGGAGAAGGAAGGGATCGTCTTCATCGGCCCGAAGGTTCGCGCCATCGACGCCATGGGTGACAAGATCACCTCCAAGAAGCTGGCCAAGGAAGCCGGCGTCAGCACCGTGCCCGGTCACACCGATATCATCCGCGATACCGCACACGCTCTGGAAATCGCCCGCGAGATCGGCTATCCGGTGATGCTCAAAGCCAGCGCCGGCGGCGGTGGCAAGGGCATGCGTGTGGCCTGGAACGACGCCGAGTGCGCCGACGGCTTCGAACGTGCCACTAATGAAGCACGTTCCTCCTTCGGCGATGACCGCGTGTTCGTCGAGAAATACATCGAGGAACCGCGCCATATCGAAATCCAGGTGCTCGGCGATAGCCACGGCAACATCCTCTACCTGGGTGAACGCGAATGCTCGCTGCAGCGGCGCCATCAGAAGGTGATCGAGGAAGCGCCATCCCCGTTCCTGGATGAAAAGACCCGTCGGGCAATGGGCGAGCAGGCGGTGGCCTTGGCGCGCGCCGTGGACTATCAGTCCGCCGGCACAGTCGAGTTCATCGTCGACGCCAAGCGCAACTTCTATTTCCTGGAGATGAACACCCGTCTGCAGGTAGAACATCCGGTCACTGAATACATCACCGGGCTGGATCTGGTCGAGCAGATGATCCGGGTCGCCGCTGGCGAGCCGCTGGCCTTCAAGCAGGACGACGTCAAGCTCAAGGGCTGGGCCATCGAGGCGCGCGTCTACGCCGAGGACCCGTTCCGCAACTTCCTGCCCTCCATCGGCCGGCTGGTCAAGTACATGCCGCCGCAGGAGACCGAGGTGGTGCGGGTCGATACCGGCGTCTATGAAGGCGGCGAAGTGTCGATGTACTACGACCCGATGATCGCCAAGCTGATCACCTACGGTGCGACCCGCGACCGCGCCATCGCCCATATGCGCGATGCGCTGAATGAATTCTTCATTCGCGGCGTGCAGCACAACATCAGCTTCCTGGCGGCGCTGATGGTGCACACCCGGTTCATGACCGGGCGCATCAGCACCAACATGATTGCTGAGGAATACCCGCACGGCTTCCACGCCGCCGACGTGCCGCACGATGATCCGGCATTGTTGATCGCAGTCGCCGCCTTCCTGCACCGCAGCTACATGGACCGCGCCGCCAAGATCAGCGGCCAGATGCTCGGCCACGAGCGCAAGGTCAAGAATGACTGGGTAGTGCTCATGGGCGGCCAGTCGCACCCGGTGCATATCGAGCTGGTCGAGGGCGGCTACGATGTGGTGTACATGGGGGAAAACTACCAGGTGCGCAGTGACTGGCAGTTTGGCCAGCCGCTGTTCAAGGGCACCCTGAATGGCACCGACATCTGCATCCAGGTCGAGCGCCGTGGCATGCACTACCGGCTGTTCCATTGGGGCTCGCAGGCCGACGTGATGGTCATGTCGCCACGTGTGGCCGAGCTGCAGGCGCTGATGCCGGAGAAGGCACCGCCGGATCTGTCCAAGTTCCTGCTGTCGCCGATGCCGGGCCTGCTCACCAAGCTGGCGGTACAGGTCGGTCAGGAGGTCAAGGCCGGCGAGGAACTGGCGGTGATCGAGGCGATGAAGATGGAGAACGTGCTGCGCGCCGATCAGGATGCCAAGGTGGTCAAGATTCTTGCCACCACCGGCGAAAGCCTGGCGGTCGATCAGGCGATCATCGAGTTCGAGTAACCATCTGGCGGCGGATCGGTTTCGCACCGGTTCGCCGCTCTGCGGTCGACTGGCCAGGAAGATCCTGAATCAGCGGCCTCGCCCGACGCGGCACAAAAAACGCTGTGCTTTCCAAAGCTGACAGCCCGGGTTTAATGCGCCCGGGCTGTTTTTTTGATGTGGGATCGTACCGGTTCGCGTCTTCAGTGTCCGCTCAGCGAACCCCAGAGCCGCTTGGGGTTCTAAGCCGGAACCGCCGAAAATTCCGTCAGCCGATCAACGTGGCTTGTCCCGCGCCCGGTCGATGGGGTAGACCCAACACTCGTGTCACCAGCCGCCATTTCGATCACGGCAATGCCAGCCGGACGTCACGTCCAGATTGTTCCGGTCTGGATGAGGCCGACTGACGTCTCGGATGGCGGGTGGCATACAACTGCTGTGACTCCTGCCTGCAGGGGGGCAGCTGCCTGACCGGACGGCGAGCATCGGCCCATCTCACGTATTCGTCATGTCAGCTTTGACACTGCGCACGCGACGGCACCCGACCCTGAGCGGTCAGTCTATGCTTTGGTGACGCAACGACCGGTCTGGAGTAGCGTCGCGGTGTAGCGTTAGCTACCTCGGCGGCTGGCTTGCTCCTTGGTGGCGAGTAATCCTGCCAAAGCAAAATGCTTGAGATGGCTTTTGAGTTCATCTGCGGGCCGCGTCATCAATGCGCGAAATGGAGTAGGCGTATCGCGGTCCACTACCAGCATCATCAGCATCGGTGCGATGACGCTCAGAACGCACCGCAACAACGCCGGGTCCTGTGCGCTGAATCCAG
>RXIX01000138.1 GCA_003989075.1 Candidatus Competibacteraceae bacterium
GAGTCGCTGGAACAGATGATGTTCCCGCAGCTTGATCCCAAGCATAAAGTGGCGCCGGCGGCGACCGGCATGGGCGCATCTCCCGGCGCTTCATCGGGCAAAATCGTATTTGATGCGGACACTGCGGTAAAACGTGGCCGTGGCGCTAACGAGAAAATCATTCTGGTACGCGAAGAGACCAAGCCGGAGGATATTCACGGCTTCTTTGCCTCGGTCGGCATTCTGACCAGTCGCGGCGGCAAGACTTCGCACGCAGCGGTGGTGGCGCGCGGCATGGGCAAGCCCTGTGTGGTCGGTGCCGAGGACATTCTGGTCAATGTCCACCAGCGTCAGGCCATTATCGGCGATCAGGTGCTGCACGAGGGCGATGTGGTCACCATTGACGGTGGCACCGGGCGGGTATTCCTGGGCGAGATTCCCACCGTCGAGCCGGAATTTACTCCGGAGCTGCGCACCCTGCTGAGCTGGGCCGATGAAGTAGCGACGCTCAAGGTCATGGCCAACGCGGATACTCCGGACGCCGCACAGCGCGCATCCAATTACGGTGCCATGGGCATTGGCCTGTGCCGTACCGAGCGCATGTTCAATGCCAAGGAACGCCTGCCGATCGTCCTGGAGATGATTCTGGCCGAGACCACCGAGGATCGTGAAGCGGCCTTGAACAAGCTGCTGCCGATGCAGCGCAGCGACTTCAAGGAAATCTTCCGGGTGATGGCGCCGCGTCCGGTGACCGTGCGTCTGCTCGATCCGCCGATTCACGAGTTCCTGCCCTCCGAGCAGACCCTGATCGACGACATCGAGCATCTGCGCCACCTGCGCCAGACCGCGCAGGGCCTGGAGGCGATCAGCCAGATTCTCAGTCAGGTCAACCCGAAAGCGGTTGAGCAACTGGGCATTCTCAGTGACAGCCATCTGGTCGCCGATGTGCTGGCCAAGAAGGAAGAAATCCTGCAGAAGGCGCGTGCCCTGCACGAAATCAACCCGATGCTCGGTCATCGCGGCGTGCGTCTGGGGCTGACCTATCCGGAAATCTACAAGATGCAGATTCGCGCCATCCTCGAAGCGGCGGCGGAATGCATTCAGGAGAAGGTCAACGTCCATCCGGAAATCATGGTGCCGCAGGTGTGCACCGTGGAGGAATTGCGGCGGGTGCGGGCGCTGGTCGATGAAGTGCTGCCCGAGGTTGAGGCCAAGTATGCGGTCAAGGTGCATTTCGAGTTCGGCACCATGATGGAAGTGGTGCGCGCCTGCCTGCGCGCGGGCGAGATCGCCGGGGTGGCCGAGTTCTTCTCCTTCGGCACCAATGATCTGACCCAGGCCACCTTCTCGTTCTCGCGCGAGGATGCCGAGAACAAGTTCCTGCCCTTCTACAACTCGCACGGCATTCTCAAGGACAACCCGTTCGAGGCGCTGGATACCACCGGCGTGGGCCAGCTCATGCAGTTTGCAGTCGAGAATGGGCGCAAGAGCCGCAATGGTCTCAAGGTCGGCATTTGCGGTGAGCAGGGCGGTCATCCGCGTTCGATGCGCTTCTGCCACTACGCCAATCTGACCTATGTGTCCTGCTCGTCGCCGCGGGTGCCGATTGCCCGGCTGGCGGCGGCACATGCCAAACTGCTGGAAGAAAATTATCAGCCATAAGCAGTGGAGAGTGGACGGCGCTGCTTCAGGCGGCGCCGTTGCTTGAAAGACAGGGGCGACTGCGGTTGCCCCTGTTGTTGTTTAACCGGTTCTGCAAGGACCTGCACAGCGTAGAGGGGGGCCGACAGGATGGCGATCAATTCGGATCAACAGCATGTGTCATGTGCCCACAAAAAAAGCCGGCTTGCGCCGGCTTTTTTTATGCTGTTGGTTGCTTAATCCTGATCGAACACCTCGACCAGGGCATTACCTGTTGTGGTGCCCGCACCGCGCACGATGGCGGTATAGGCACCGGGGTTGAGAGTGGTGAGCAGGGCCGCTTCCTGCGGGAAGTCGGTGCGCATGCCCCGGCCCAGAGCGGCCACTTCGCTGGCATTGCTGGCGCTCTGCCAATTCTCGTTGAACTGAATCTGCTGCCCGGCGCTGTTGTACAGGGTCAGGTTGGGGTCAGCGAGCACGTCGGGCACACCCGCAGTGGCCAGTACCGGGCCCTTGGCGGTGATCAGCACTTTCTTGGGCTGAGTGCCGCTGATGACAAAACCGGCAATCATGACGCTGTCGCCGGTGCCGGCCCAGCCGCGCGTGGCAATGTTGATTAAACGGGAGTTTGTATCGACGATTGTTGTTGCTCGAAAGTCCGCCACATCCACCCGCGTATTATTCAACGAACGCACGTTGTCGTCATTGGCCGTGCCGCAGGCATCGCCGCTGCTGGAGCAGGTCAAGTTGGGACTGGAGAACTTGCCGACCTCGGGGTTGATATAGCTCATGATCGTGCCGAAACGTTTGGCAAGGCCATAGCCATAGGAATAGAGGTAAGCACCCGAGTAGGACGCATGGGCGCGATCATGCGCGCTGCCCATGTTATGACCAAGTTCGTGAGTCAGCGAGAGATCACTGCAAAAAGAGTTACTACCGCCGGTATCGGTGCCATCACTCACTACCGCATAGCCATAGCTGGCAAACAGGCTGACGGCTCGCTGGTCATAGCCATTGAGCCAGCCATTACCACAACTGATATGCATGGTGTTATTAAACGGGCGTAGCAGTGCGACCAGATCGGCACCGTATTGATCGCGCAAGGCGCCGACGTTCGCCAGCGTCGGGTCCGTACCATAGGTTAGTGCATCCAGTGCAGTATTGTTGGCAGTGGTATCGCTGTAGCCGACCTGGGCGGTATGCACCAGACGCAGCACGATATTCACCTGGCTGTCGATATAGGCCTGATTGCCGAGCGCTACCAGTTGATCAAGGCGTGCCTGCAGGCCGCTGCCATAGCGATTAACCATGCCAGCGGTATACAGCAACAGCAGGTCAATGGTGCTTTGGGCTGCGGCCTGTGGCTGAACGACATCGCTGATTTCGGGGTCTTCGGTAGGTTCCGGGGCCATACGCGGCGCGAGTTGCCGGCGTGGTGGTTGCGGACGGGGCGTCGTGACTGGTGGCAGGGCGATATCATCAGCCAGACGGCCATGCGTCAGCCCGGCGGCCTGGGTATCAATCAGCCAGGTAGTACCGGATTCGTCACTTTCCAGCAGAAATTCACCATCTGGTGTCAAAATGCGGCCAAAGCTGCGACCCTGTCCTGTGGTGATCAGCACCCGGTAATGATCGCCATACCCTTGCAGATGCCCAACCCAGGTGAAACTGCCGCTGGGATGAACCATCGGTGCATCGGCGACCACCTCATAACGGGGACCTGCGGGCAGCGAAACCGAGAGCGTGCGCGGTGCTGTGAAGGCTTGACCAAGCTGGGTATGCAGGCGCACGGCATGACGGCCGGGCGGGGTAGCGTTGAATATGGCAAGCCCACGCGCAGCGCCTGTCGTGTCATCTTCCAGTTCGAACAATTCGTTGCCGGCTGCGGTCGATGCTGCGGTAGCTATGCCACTATCGCCCGTAGTTGCTGCCAGCGCGCTCCATGCCGGTGTGACCAGCCCGCCGAGGATGAACAGAGCGCCTACGCAATTGCGGGCCAATCGATGCGACCGCGCCGGCAAGGGCTGGGCAAAGCTATCACGGAATTGCGCGTTCATAGTCAGCGGCCTTTATGCTGAAAAATGCAAATTTCATGATTCTATGTATGGTAAATAATACTCTTTTTCGGTTTTCGCCGCTATAGGTAGGGCATGCTGGTTCTAATCTTGGTCATGGTTTTCGGGGTTTCTGTGCTGTTGACTTGGCATTTGTCCCGGCCTGATGCGGGACTGCGCATCCTGGATCAGCCTAATCATCGCTCTCTGCATCAACAGCCAACGCCGCGTACCGGAGGGCTGGCGATTCTGGCAGCGGGTCTGCTCGGTAATGCGCTGCGGCTGCAGTTTGCCACTGCCAGCACATTTCCCATTGCATATCTGCTGTCCGGTTTACTGCCACTGGTGTTGATTTCCTGGCTGGATGATCGGCATGGCATTGCTGCGCGCTGGCGCATGGCTGTGCATCTGGGTGCCGCAGCTAGTTTGTTAGCAACTTATGTGCCCTTGATCAATAGACTTGAGTTTGGCGAATTGCTGCTCGCGTTGCTGGCGCTGCTGTTTGTGACCTGGATGGTCAATCTTTACAACTTCATGGATGGAATGGATGGCTTTGCGGGTGGCATGGCGGTGATGGGTTTCACTACGCTGGCTTGGCTGGGGCAGGCGGATACCGGTTTTGCTGCATTCTGCCTGATAGTGGCGGCGGCCAGCGCCGGGTTTCTGGTATGGAATTTTCCACCGGCGCGAATATTTTTGGGCGACACCGGTTCAACCACGCTGGGTTTTCTGGCAGCGGCCTGCAGTCTGTGGGGCAGCGTGACGGGCCTGTTTCCGTTCTGGGTGGCGCTGCTGGTGTTTTCGCCATTTAGTGTCGATGCGACCGTGACCCTGCTGCGCCGGTTGTGGAAGGGTGAAAGAATCTGGGAAGCACACCGCAGTCACTATTACCAGCGTCTGGTGCTGCTCGGCTGGGGGCACCGCCGGACCGTGCTGGCGGAATATGGTCTGATGCTGAGCTGTGCTGCTTCAGCGTTGCTGGCGGTGCATCTGCCCGGCACCGGTCAGGCGAGTCTGGCGCTGGGCTGGCTGCTGATTTATGGCGGCTTGATGTGGGGTGTAGGGCGACTGGAGCGACGGCATGCTACAGTAGCCGCCCCGTGAAGCCTGAAATTTTGCTCTTCAATCTGCCGTCCACGCTGCGCCGCGCCCTGCTGGTTGTGGGTGATGCGCTGGCAGTGCTGGTCGCGATCTGGGCGGGATTCGCGTTGCGCCTGGGTGAATGGTGGCCGGATTGGCTGCAGGATGTGGCGTGGCTGTTTCCGCTGGCGGTGCTGGTCCAGATTCCGACCTTTGCCACCGTGGGCCTGTACCGGCCGATCCTGCGCTATGCCGATGAAAGCCTGCTGTACACCATCGTGTTGGGTGTGAGCGCCGGCATCCTGCTGCTGATGGCGGTGTGGGTGTTTCTGCGCGAGGGGCTGGTGCCGCGTTCCTCCTGGCTGATTGCCTGGCTGGTATTGGTGGCGCTGGTGGGCGGTGGGCGACTGGCGTTGCGCCGTGTGCTGCGCCGCTGGTTCCGTCCCGGTGCGCCGCGGGCACCGGCCATCATTTATGGCGCGGGCGAAGCGGGCGCGCAGCTGGTGCAGACCCTGCGCTACAGCGCCGAGTTTGAGCCGGTGGTGTTCGTCGATGATAACCCGCAGCTCTGGGGCAGCGTGGTGCTGGGCCTGAAGGTGCGCGCGCCATTCAAGCTGCCGCGTCTGGTGACGCAGCACGATGCCCGCCTGATTCTGCTGGCGCTGCCCTCAGCTTCGCATCGGCGGCGGCGGGCCATTCTCGAATCTTTGGCCGGTTTGCCGGTGCGGGTGCTGGCCTTGCCCACCCTGGCGGAGCTGACCAGTGGCGCGCGGCGCATCGACGAATTCCGCGAGATCGATGTCGAGGATATTCTCGGCCGCGACTCCGTGCAGCCCAACACGGCGCTGCTGCGGGCGCGGGTCACGGGCAAAACGGTACTGGTGACCGGTGCCGGTGGCTCGATTGGCGCCGAGCTGTGCCGGCAGATTCTGCCGCTGCGACCACGCCGGCTGGTGCTGTTTGAACGTTCCGAGTACGCCCTGTACGCCATTGAGCAGGAGCTTAGCGCCATGCGGGTCAACATGGGTCCGCCACTGGTGGAACTGGTCCCGCTGCTGGGCTCGGTGGTGCAGCGCCGTCGCCTGCAGGTGGTAATGGAGTGCTTCGCGGTGCAAACCGTCTACCACGCCGCCGCTTACAAGCATGTGCCGATCGTCGAGCACAACCCGATCGAAGGGGTGCGCAACAATGTATTTGGTACCCTGCATGCCGTTGAGGCTGCGCAGGCCGCCGGTGTCGAGACCTTCGTGCTGATTTCCAGCGATAAGGCAGTGCGGCCTACCAATGTGATGGGCGCGACCAAGCGTCTGGCGGAACTGATTCTGCAAGGGCTGGCCGGGGAGGGTAGCGCAACCCGGTTTTGCATGGTGCGCTTTGGCAATGTGCTCGACTCTTCCGGCTCGGTGGTGCCGCTGTTTCGCGAACAGATTCGCCAGGGTGGGCCGGTCACGGTGACCCACCCGGAGGTCGAGCGCTATTTCATGACCATTCCCGAGGCGGCGCAACTGGTGATCCAGGCCAGTGCCATGGCCCAGGGTGGCGATGTCTTCCTGCTCGACATGGGCGAACCGGTGCGGATCATCGACCTGGCGCGGCGGATGATCCAGCTGTCGGGTCTGCGTGTGCGCGATGCGCAGGGCGAGGGTGATATCACGATCGAGTTTACGGGCTTGCGCAGCGGTGAAAAGCTGCGCGAGGAGCTGCTGATCAGTGCTGATGATCTGCCAACCGAGCATCCGATGATTCGCCGCGCCCGCGAGGACTATGCACCGTGGCCGGTGCTGCGTGATTGGCTGGAGCAGCTCGATCGCGCCACGCATGCCTTCGACTATGCCGGGGTGCGGGCGCTGCTGCGGGAAGCCGTCGCCGAATATCAACCGGATGCGGGTATCGAGGATTGGGTCTGGCGGGCAGCGCAACCGGGCACGCCGGGCTATGCCCGACAAGCAGCAGCAGTTAATCCGGCGACTCGGGATTGGGCCAGATCACCGCAGTCTTGATCCAGTT
>RXIX01000139.1 GCA_003989075.1 Candidatus Competibacteraceae bacterium
TGTCGCCCTATTCGGCGCAGTCGGTGCATGCCGGTAACCCGCGTCTGATTGCCCTGGAGCCACTGCTGGATGCGGGTTGGCTGAGGCCGGATGGTGGTCCGGGTCACGGGGAAAGTGGCTGGGCTTACCGGCAGCGGCGGCTGCGTGAGGCGCGGGCCGGCTTTGCGAGCCACAACGGCAGCGCCCGCGAAGCCTATGCAGTCTTCCAGCATCACCACGCCGACTGGCTGGATGACTATGCCCTGTATCAGGCGATCCGCGCCGCGCAGCAGCAGCGGGCCTGGTTTGACTGGCCAGCGGACTTGCGCGATCGGCACCCGGACGCGCTGGCCCTGGCACGGCAGCAGCAGGCCGAGGTGATCGCCCAGTGCAAGTTTGAGCAGTTCCTGTTCTTCAGTCAGTGGACGGCGCTGAAGCGCTACGCCAATGCCCGCGATATTTTGATGTTCGGCGATATTCCTCTGTTCGTGGGTTATGACAGCGCTGATGTCTGGGCGCAGCGCGCCGCCTTTCTGCTCGATGCAGCGGGGCGGCGTGAAGTGGTTGCCGGGGTGCCGCCCGACTACTTTTCCGCCACCGGGCAGTTGTGGGGCAATCCACACTACGCCTGGGAGACGATGCGCGCCGATGGTTTCCAGTGGTGGAAGGCGCGCATCCGGACGCAGTTGACGCAATTTGATCTGCTGCGCATTGATCATTTCCGGGGCCTGGAAGCGTATTGGGAGGTGCCGGCCAGCGCCGAGACTGCGGTGGGCGGACGCTGGCAGCCGGCGCCGGGCGATATGCTGTTTCGGGCCTTGCGCGGTGAGTTTGGCAGCCTGCCGCTGGTGGCTGAGGATCTGGGCATCATTACCCCGGAGGTCGAGGCGCTGCGCGATGCCCACGGTCTGCCGGGCATGAAGGTGCTGCACTTTGCCTTTGGCGGTGGCGCGGACAATCCCTATTTGCCACATCAGCATGTGCCGAACGCAGTGGTGTATACCGGCACGCATGACAATAACACGACGCTGGGCTGGTTTGCCGAGCTGGATGCGGGCACGCGCGCGCATCTGTTTGATTATCTGGGCGGTGATACCACCCGGATGCCGGAGTTGCTGACGCGGGCGGCCCTGGCGTCGGTGGCGCGGCTGGCGATGCTGCCGATGCAGGATCTGTTGGAGCTGGGCGGGGAACACCGCATGAACCGGCCAGGCATCGCCAATGGCAACTGGACATGGCGCTTTACGTGGGAGCAGTTTGCCGAAGCACCGCTGGCCGCGCGCTATCGGCATTTATTGAATCTGTACGGGCGGTGCTGAGGAATCTTCAGCATGCGTATCGAAACCGATCTCAAGCTGGGCTTTAAGGATGTGCTGATACGCCCAAAGCGCTCGACCCTGGGCAGCCGCGCTCAGGTCAGTCTGGAACGGAGCTTTACGTTTCGTCATACCGGGCGCACATGGAGCGGCATTCCGATCATGGCCGCCAACATGGATACCGTGGGCAGCTTTGCCATGGCGATGGTGTTGGCCCGGCACGGGCTGCTGACTGCGGTGCATAAACATTACAGCCCGAATGACTGGGATGCCTTTGCTCTGCAATTGCGGGTTGCCGGCCAGGATGCGTGGCTGGCGAACGTTGCGGTGAGTACCGGCATTCTCGACAGCGACCTGGAGCGACTCGATCATATTCTGGAGCGGCATCCGGCGCTGACCTTTATTTGCATCGATGTCGCGAACGGTTACAGCGAGCCATTCGTAGAGCGGGTCAGTGCGATCCGCGCCCGGCATCGCAATAAGGTGATTATCGCGGGCAATGTGGTCACCGGCGAGATGGTGGAGGAGTTGCTGCTGGCTGGGGCGGATATCGTCAAGGTAGGGATTGGGCCGGGTTCGGTGTGCACGACGCGGGTCAAGACCGGGGTCGGCTATCCGCAGCTTTCCGCGATCATTGAATGCGCCGATGCTGCACATGGTCTGTCCGGGCAGATCATTTCTGATGGCGGCTGTACCTGTCCGGGTGATGTGGCGAAGGCGTTTGGCGCTGGAGCGGACTTTGTGATGCTCGGTGGGATGCTGGCCGGCCATGACGAGGGTGGCGGCGAGATCCTGGAGGAAGACGGGCAGCGTTGGGTGGAGTTCTATGGCATGAGTTCGAAGACTGCCATGGAACGCTACAGCGGTGGCGTGGCGGATTATCGCGCTTCGGAGGGCAAGACTGTGCGCGTACCGTACCGGGGTCCGGTCGAGGAGACGATCAAGGATATTCTGGGCGGGCTGCGCTCAACCTGCACCTATGTCGGGGCCAGTCGCCTGAAGGAATTGACTAAGCGCACCACCTTCGTGCGGGTCACCGAGCAGCATAATCCGGTTTTTGATTGAATCAGGTTGAACAGGTTGAAGGGTGAATGGTTAAAGAAGCTTGAGCCATTCACCCTTCAACCTTCCTAACTTTTTTCGTCATACCCGCGAAAGCGGGTATCCATTCTGTTCAACACGCTACTGGATTCCCGCATATGCGGGAATGACGAAAAGTGAAAGTCCCCGACTGTTCGACAGGCTCACAGCTCAGGGCGAGCGGGTCTCCCTTCGACAGGCTCAGGGCGAACGGGTCTCCCTTCGACAGGCTCAGGGCGAACGGGTCTCCCTTCGACAGGCTCAGGGCGAGCGGGTCTCCCTTCGACAGGCTCAGGGCGAACGGGTCTCCCTTCGACAGGCTCAGGGCGCGCGGAAAACACCGCCATTCAACCAAGCGAGGATTTTGATTTTGATAGCACATCGGGTGGATGCCACGTTCTGTGATGCGGCGGCGCTGTGGGCGGTGGTGGCGGCGGTGCGCGCGCAGGCGCCGCTGGTGCATAACATCACTAATTTCGTGGTGATGAATAACAGCGCCAATGCGCTGCTGGCCCTGGGTGCGTCGCCGGCGATGGTGCATGCGCTGGATGAGGTGGAGGATTTCGTACCGCTGGCGCAGGCGCTGGTGGTCAATATCGGCACCCTGTACCCGGAACAGGTGGCGGCGATGAAACTGGCGGTGGCGGTGGCGGCGCGTGCGGGCGTGCCGTGGATTCTCGATCCGGTCGGGGCGGGGGCTACGCCCTATCGGCGGCGCACTGCGATCACGCTCAGTCAGCGAAAACCGGCAGTGATTCGCGGGAATGCCTCGGAAATTCTGGCGCTGGCGAGTGTGGACGGCGCGACCGGGAAGGGTGTGGATAGTCTGCATGGTGCGGAAGCGGCGTTGCAGGCAGCACGCGGGCTGGCGATCGCTACGGGTGCGGTGGTGGCGGTGACCGGTGCGGTGGATTATGTGACCGATGGCCGGCAGGTCGTCGCGATTGCCAATGGCCATGCACTGATGGCGCGGGTGACCGGTTTGGGATGCTCGGCGACGGCGTTGATGGGCGCTTGTCTGGCGATGGAGCGTGATCCCTTGCAGGCGGCGGTGGCGGGTCTGGTCCTGCTGGGTGTGGCGGGCGAGGTGGCGGCGGAGCAGGCGGCGGGTCCGGGCAGTTTGCAGGTAGCTTTGCTGGATGCGTTGTACCGGCTGGATGAGGCGACGTTGATGGCGCGGGCGCGGGTCAGTGTGCTGAAGAAGACGCTCGACTAGTGCTTCAAGCGACCTCAAATGACTTCGCGGGTAGGGTGGATAAGGCGCTTGCGCCGCATCCACCAACCACTATCCACCAACTATTCCCGAGAAGGTGGATGCGCTTCGCTTATCCACCCTACTCCGTCCGTCCATTTAATCGGGTTGAAGCGGGTAGGGTGGATAAGGCGCTTGCGCCGCATCCACCAACTACTATCCACCAACTATTCCCGAGAAGGTGGATGCGCTTCGCTTATCCACTCTACTCCGTCCGTCCATTTAATCGGGTTGCTGTGAGCATGGCGCGCAGGCGGCTGTTGGGTTTTTCGATCAGTGTTGCCCAGTCGCCCTGTTCGATGATGCGGCCTGCGTCGAGGATGACGATGTGATCGGCGTGGCGGATGGTGGACAGGCGATGGGCGATGATCACCAGGGTGAGTGTGCCGTGCAGGCCGATGAGGGCGTGGCGAATCCGTTCTTCGTTGCCGGTGTCGAGGGCGCTGGTGGCTTCGTCGAGGATCAGCAGGAGGGGTTGCCGCAGCAGGGCGCGGGCGAGGGCGATGCGTTGGCGTTCGCCACCGGATAGGTGGATGCCGCGCTCGCCAACGCGGGTGTCGAGTCCCTGGGGGAGATGGGCGACGAAATCGGCGGCGGCGACCTGGTGCAGGGCCTGCCATAGCGCTGCGTCATTCACTACGGGGTTGGCCCAGAGCAGGTTGTCGCGGATGGTGCCGTGGAACAGGAATATTTCCTGGGGTACATAGGCGATCTGGTGGCGCCAGGCGCGGCGGCGTTCGCCTTCCAGGGGTTGATCATCGATCCAAATCCGGCCCTGTTCGGGGAGCAGTAGGCCGCAGAGGAGATCGGCGAGGGTGCTTTTGCCGGCGCCGGAGGGGCCGATGATGGCGGTGGTGCGCCGTGCGGGCAGCCAGAGTGTGTCGATGGTCAGGGTCGGGGTGGGGCGTCTGGGGTCGTAGCGGAACCGGAGATCGTGCAGGGTGATGCCCTGGTGCAGGGTTAAGGGTGTTGCGGTGTGGCTGCTGGAGCTGGTTTCTGGGGTGTGGGTCGATGTGGACGCTGTCCAGGGGGGTGTGCCGGGCATTTCGGCGGCGGCGCGGTAGCGGGTTTCCAGTTCGTGGACGGTGATGAAGGCCGGCAGCATGTGCAGGTGGCTTTGATAGTGGCGATGCAGGGTGTCGATCATGGGCAGCAGGCGGGCGAAGATGATGACGATGACCAGCAGCCGGCCAGGCGGTGTGGCGAAGCTGAAGACGGCGATATAGATCACCAGGGCGAGGGCGAGGGCGGCGCCGGTCTGGAGCAGCATCTGGGCATAGCCGCGATGGCTGATGAAGTTGAGTTGTTGTTCGCGCAGGTGGCGCAGGTGCTGGTGCCATTGCATGAGGTATGCGGTTTCGGCGCCGTGGCTTTTGGCCAGTTTTAAGGCGCTGAAGAATTCATGGATGAGGCTGTGCATCTGGCGTTGGGCGTCGCCGAGTGCTCTGCCGGCGAGCAGGGTTTTGCGGCGTTCGCTGTGACCGGCGAGGAGCAGGGCGGTGCCGATGAGCAGGGCCAGGGTGGCGAGGGGCATGGAGAGGGTGAAGGCGACGCTGAGATGGGCGAGGGCGAGCACGGCGGTGGCGAGGAGTTGCAGGGTGGCCTGGACGCCTTGGCCGATGCGGGGCAGGTCGGTGGTGAGGGCGTGGGTGATGTCGGCGCTGCGGGTGCGGTTGAGCTGGGTCCATTCGGCGTGGCTGAGGGTGGTGAGCAGGCGTTCGCGGATGTGGTCGACGAAGCCGAGTTGCAGGCGGTTGAGGATCAGTTCACGTTGGCGCAGGGCGAGGCCGCGCAGGCCGATGAGGGTGATGTAGAGGATGAGGATGGTGATGAGGCTGGGGTTGATGTCGAGCAGGGCGAAGCCGTGGTGGAGCAGGCTGGTGAGGCGTGCGCCGGCCTGGTGGACGAGGCCGAGCAGGCCGAGCAGGGGCAGCAGCAGTAGCAGGCCGATGCTTTCCAGCAGGCCAACGGTGAGCATCCACAGCAGGGCGTTGAGCAGGCGGGGTGCGCCGAGTCGGCGCAGTTCGTCGATGTAGTGGTGCAGTGCGGTGCGGGTGGTGGCGGTGGGCATGGGGTTTTGGGTGCGGCGCGGGGTGTTATAGGGGTGATGATGAGCATAGATGATGAGGATCGGGGTGGGGCATGGCCGGCGGGTGCGGCGTTGTTATTGGGGGTGTTGCGTTGGGATGCGCCGGCGTATGACGCGGTGAGTTTGGCGCGGGTGGATGTGGTGGAGTGGGAGGCGGCGCGGCATTTGGCGATGCGGCAGGGGGTGGGGCCGTTATGGTATCAGCGTTTGCAGCGGCATGGTTTGCTGGCGGTGGTGCCGGTGGCGGTGCGTGAGGCGCTGTTGGCGGAGTATCGGTTGAATGCGTTGCGTAATGCGCGGATTGAGCGTGAGTTGGCGGGGCTGGTGCGTTTGGCGGCGGGGCATGGGATTGATGTGTTGGCGTTGAAGGGGGCGGCGTTGGCGGCGGGGGTGTATGCGCCGGGGGCGGGGCGTTGGATGGTGGATTTGGATGTGTTGGTGCGGGTGGAGCAGTGGTTGGAGTTTACGGCGCTGCTGGAGGAGCAGGGGTATCGGATTCAGGGTTTGACGTTGGCGGAGACGGGGTTTGCGTTGCGGGATGGGCATCATGCGCCGGCGTATTGGCGGTCGGGTGGGGTGTGTGCGGTGGAGGCGCATTGGACGGTGGTGAATAGTGAGGCGCGGGGTGGTTTGCCGATGGTGGAGGCTTGGCAGCGGGCGGTGCCGTTGGTGTTGCGGGATGGGACGCGCTTGTGGCAGTTGGCGGTGGAGGATTTGTTGTTGTATGTGGCGGCGCATGCGACTTATCAGCATGGGTTGCGGGTGGGGTTGCGGGCGTTGGCGGATGTGGCGCAGTTGGTGGCGGTGTGTGCCTTGGATTGGGATGTGGTGTGCGAGCGGGCGCGGTGTTATGGGTGGCGGCGGGGGTTGTATGTGGTGTTGTGGTGGGCGCGGGATGGGTTGGGGG
>RXIX01000140.1 GCA_003989075.1 Candidatus Competibacteraceae bacterium
AAGCCTTGACCAACCTGTTGTTAAGCCTAACAAGTTGTATTCTGAAAACAGCTCGAATCAGCTTATCGCAAGCGCCGCCTCTGAAATTCTCAGATCCAAGCCATCTGAAGGCTTTGTTGCAATTCTCCCGCCTTACGCTGTCACACTTCAACCCCCCTTTTTCAGAAAAAAATCAGAAAAGTGTGTCCTGAACGACATCACTTTCAGCCCTATCCTGTCTCATCCTGATACAGCCTTTTCCAAGCACCGCCCACAAAAAAGTCCGCATTATGCGGGCCTTAGCGTCTGGCGCTGTACCATCCCCTGTATGAGTTCCGTCTGATTCCGCCTATTCCGATCCCCAACAGCCCGCATTCCGGCCCTGTTCCGCACGGTCCACGGCAGGGCGCATATCACCCTCCAAGCCACCGCATCAGAGCCACGCAAAACACCTCAAGCCCCGCTACTGTGATGGCCTTGAGCGGCATGATTTGCGCCACGCCCGGACCCGTTGGCATGCACACCTGGGCGCCGATCACGGGCCAACATGCGCAACGGATTGCCTGCCGGCACCTGATGCGCACAAATTCCGGCACACCCAATAAAAAACGCCCTACCCAAAACTGCGGTAAGGCGTTGCTTTCATGGTGGGCCCTGTAGGATTCGAACCTACAACCAAGGGATTATGAGTCCCCTGCTCTGACCGTTGAGCTAAGGGCCCGCAACTTGCGCATTTTAACTACCGCCCGGCACCCTTGACCAGACGGCCCAACACTCACTCCAAATCCAGGAAACTGCGCAACTGCTCCGAACGGTTCGGATGACGCAGCTTGCGCAAAGCCTTAGCCTCGATCTGGCGGATGCGCTCACGGGTCACATCGAACTGCTTACCGACCTCCTCCAGAGTATGATCAGTCGGCATATCAATACCAAAGCGCATCCGCAGCACCTTTGCCTCACGCGGCGTCAAGGTTGACAGCACCTCGCGGGTTGCCTCGCGCAGGCCCTCGACCGTAGCCGCCTCCACCGGCGACATCACGCTCAGATCCTCGATGAAATCGCCCAGATGCGAATCCTCATCATCCCCGATCGGCGTCTCCATCGAAATCGGTTCCTTGGCAATCTTCATCACCTTGCGCACCTTGTCCTCAGGCATTTCCATGCGCTTGGCCAATTCCTCCGGCGTCGGCTCACGGCCCATCTCCTGCAACATCTGCCGCGAAATCCGGTTCAGCTTATTGATCGTCTCGATCATATGCACCGGAATGCGAATGGTGCGCGCCTGATCAGCAATCGACCGGGTAATCGCCTGACGAATCCACCAGGTCGCATAGGTTGAGAATTTATAACCGCGCCGGTATTCGAACTTATCCACCGCCTTCATCAGGCCAATATTCCCTTCCTGAATCAGGTCGAGAAACTGCAGACCGCGATTGGTGTACTTCTTGGCAATCGAAATCACCAGACGCAAATTGGCCTCGACCATTTCCTTCTTGGCCCGCCGCGCCTTGGCCTCACCAATCGACATATGGCGATTGATATCCTTGATCTCATGGATCGACAGCCGCGCCTCGCGCTCGATATCCTGCAGGCGCAATTGCACCGCCTGCACCATCGCACGCTGCTCGGTCAATTGCGCCGCGTATTTCTTGCCAGACTGAATCTGCTCATCCACCCATTCCAGACGGGTTTCATTCTGCGGGAAAGTGGTGATAAAGGTCTTGCGCGGCATCTGCGCTACGTTCACGCAAATCTGCATCACCTCGCGTTCCTGGCTGCGAATGCGCTCGGCCATTTCATGCAGATTGGCGATCAGCAGGTCCAGAGTCTTGGGCATCAGCCGGAACTGCATGAAGCGATCGACCAGATGCTGACGCAAGTCCTGAACCTCGGCATGTACCAGCCCGAGCTCATCCAGTCGCGCCAGTGTCTGCTGATACAGGGTGCGCAACTCCTCGAAACGGCGCGCGGTTTCCTCCGGATCGGGACCGCTCTCCACCACGCTCTGCGCGCCATCCTCATCCTCGTCGACATCAGCAGTGTCGGCCACTTCGTCGCCCTCCACCACCGCATCCGGATCGTCAGCAGCCAGAATCAGCGCTTCATCAGGCAAGGCCGGCGGCACTTCCTCCTCGACATCGTTGAAACCGCTGATGACATCCGCCAGCCGGGTACCGGTCTCGCTGATCGAGTCATAGATGCGCAACAGCTCGCCGACGCTCAGCGGGTAGCTGGCCAGTGCCGACAGCACCTGGCTCATACCCTCCTCGATGCGCTTGGCGATCTGAATCTCGCCTTCGCGGGTCAACAGCTCGACGGTGCCCATCTCGCGCATATACATGCGCACCGGATCCGTAGTACGCCCAAATTCGCTATCGACCGCCGCCAGCGCCGCTGCCGCTTCCTCAGCGACCACGTCATCGTCAGCACTGACCGGATTCTCGTTGAGCAACAAGGTCTCGGCGTCGGGCACGAATTCGTGCACCTCGATACCCATATCGTTGATCATCGCAATGATATCTTCGATCTGTTCAGGATCGACGATATCGTCGGGCAGATGGTCATTCACCTCGGCATAGGTCAGGAAACCCTTTTCCTTGCCGCGGGCGATCAACTTTTTCAATTGCGACTGTTGCTGCTCGCTCATGACCTTTCACATAATGGAATGGAGGTAAAAGCTAAACTAATCATTCTAACACAATTCACCGGAAAGCCCCCAAAATAAACATCGATTTAGAGCTTTTTCGGCTTGCCAAGGTTCCGCAACACTTCCCGCTCTTCCACACTCAGCGCCCGCGGCGTGCCACGTCGCAGCAGCATATCCGGCAATTGCTCGCGCGGGTCAGCGCGCCGGCGCAGATAGGCAAGGATGTCGGCAAATTCCTCGGCGAAGCGGAAATCCTCCTCGGCCACTTCCGGCTGCCATTGCGCCAAGCGCGCCAGAATCTCACCCTCGCGGCTATCGCGATAGCGCTCCAGCACGGCCGCTGCGGTTAATCCTGGTGTCTGCCGCAAGGCTTCCAGCAGCGCCGCGAGCAGGGCCATGCCAGGCGGGGTGCGCGCCCGCAGCGCCGGATCATCGGCGGCGACCGTAACCGCCAGCTCGGGTCGGTACAGCAGCAGGGCAATAGCCTTGCGCAGCGGCGTGCGGGTGAGCTGGGCATTGCGTTCGGCGGCGCCGCGCGCGTCAAGGGCGGGCGCGGCGGGTGGCCGCAGACGGGTTTGCACCAGTTGCGCCTCCTGGCGCAGCCGCGCCGCCATCAGGTCGCGAAAATGGCCCTCGGGCAGCTTTTCCAGCAGGGGCGCGGCCCGTTCAGCCAGCCGGGCACGGCCAGCCAGCGTATCCGGGTCGCCGTGCCTGCGCAGCTCACTGAACAGGTAATCGGCCAGCGGCATCGCCTGCGTCAGACGCTGCGTGAAGGCCGCCGGACCCTCACGACGCACCAGACTGTCGGGATCTTCGCCCTCGGGCAAGAACAGGAACTGAACCTGACGGCCATCGCGCAGCAGCGGCAGCGCCGCCTCCAATGCCCGCCACGCGGCCGCCCGTCCGGCACGATCGCCGTCAAAGCAGAACAGCAGCGCATCAACCACCCGGAATAGCCGCTCAACATGCTCGGCGGTAGTGGCCGTGCCCAGAGTTGCCACCGCATCGGAGATGCCGTGCTGAGCCAGCGCCACCACATCCATGTAGCCCTCAACCACAATCAGCCGTTGCAGCGTCGCGTTGGCGCTGCGCGCTTCATGCAGGCCATAGAGTTCGCGGCCCTTGTGGAACAGCGCCGTTTCCGGCGAGTTGAGATACTTGGGCGTCCCGGCGGTGACGTCCAGCGCACGGCCACCAAAGGCAATCACCCGGCCACGACGATCACGGATCGGGAACATGACCCGGTCGCGAAAACGGTCGCGCAAACGCCCCTGGCCATCACGACTGGCCAGTCCGGCAGCCAGCAGCGCTTCGGGGCTGGCACCCTCGGCAAGCAGCGCCTGACACAACGACTCCCAACCCGCTGGCGCATACCCAATGGCAAAGCGCGCCGCGATCTGGCCACTCAGGCCGCGCTGGCGCAGATAATCAATCACCCGCTGCCGTGCCGGGTGCTCGCGCAACTGCTGGCGGAAAAAGCGCTCGGCGCGCGCCAGCAGTTCCAGCAGCGGTTGCAGCGTCGGTTGCGTTTCGCTGCTGCCGCGCGGCATGTCCAGTCCGACCTGCCGTGCCAAATCCTCGACCGCATCCACAAACTCCAGACGATCATAGGCCATGAGAAAACCGATGGCGCTGCCGTGTGCACCACAACCAAAGCAGTGATAGAACTGCTTGCGCGCACTGACCGTAAAGGAGGGGGTTTTCTCGGCGTGAAACGGGCAACAGGCCACGAAATCGTGACCGGCACGGCGCAGCGGCACCCGGGCGCTGATGATCTCAACAAGATCCACGCGGGCGAGCACCTGATCAAGAAATTCCTGGGGAATGCGGCCGGCCATGAGTGAAAAGCCTAGCAGACCGATGCCCGGTTGCCCGGGCAGGGGCGGCACGGAACCCGGCGTTCCGCGCGCCTAGTCGCCGAAATGGGCCTTGACCTGGGCGCTGACCGCGGCCATATCGGCCCGGCCTTGGGCCTGATCCTTGATCAGCGCCATGACCTTGCCCATATCGCGCAGCGACTGAGCGCCGGTCACGGCGATGGCACTGGCGATGAGCGCGTCCAGTTCGACCGCGCTCAGCGGTACAGGTAGATAGGATTGGATCAGCTCGATCTCGAAGGCCTCGCGCGTGGCAAGGTCTTCGCGACCGGCCGCCTGATACTGGGTCAGTGATTCCCGACGCTGCTTGATCATTTTTTCGAGCACGCCGAGCACCTGGGCATCGTTCAGCTCGATACGCTCGTCCACCTCGCGCTGCTTGATGGCGGCCTGGATCAGACGGATGGCGCCGAGGCGCTCCTTGTCCTTGGCGCGCATGGCGGCTTTCATGTCATCCAGGATGCGGTCTTTGATCGACATGGCGGCGGGCTCGCAAGTGAAGAAAAAGGGGACGAACCTCAGGAAACCGGATCAGTACAGGCGGGTGCGGCGGGCAACTTCCCGGGACAGCTTTTTCAGGTGGCGCTTGACGGCGGCGGCACGCTTGCGCTTGCGTTCCTGGGTGGGCTTCTCGTAAAACTCGCGGCGGCGCACTTCGGACAGCACACCGGCTTTTTCGCAGGAGCGCTTGAAACGGCGCAGCGCGACATCAAACGGCTCGTTCTCTTTCACTTTCACGGAAGGCATTAAACCGTCACCTCGTTCATGATCTGGACGACACTGGGGTTGGAGAATAGTAAAATGCTGAATTGTAATCACCCCTGCCGCCAAATGCAAAAGCGTGGACCGTCATGCTGATCCTGGGCCTTGAAACTTCCTGCGACGAAACCGGCGTCGCCCTCTATGACAGTGATCGTGGCCTGCTCGCGCACGCCCTGCACAGCCAGATCGCGCTGCACGCCGAGTACGGTGGCGTGGTGCCGGAACTGGCCTCGCGCGATCATGTGCGCAAGACCCTGCCGCTGCTAAAGGAAATCTTCCGCACCGCTGGCGTCACGCCGGATGCGGTCGATGGTGTCGCCTATACCCGTGGTCCAGGACTGATTGGCGCGCTGCTGGTCGGCGCGGCGATTGGCCGCAGCCTGGCCTGGACCTGGGGCGTACCGGCCATCGGCGTGCATCATATGGAAGGTCACCTGCTGGCGCCAATGCTGGAGGCGGACCCGCCGCCCTTTCCCTTCGTAGCGCTGCTGGTGTCCGGTGGCCATACCCTGCTGGTGCAGGTAGACGGCATTGGTCAGTATCGCATATTGGGCGAATCAGTGGACGATGCGGCGGGCGAGGCGTTCGATAAGACCGCCAAACTGCTCGGCCTGCCGTATCCGGGCGGGCCGGCGCTGGCGAAACTGGCTGAGCAGGGCACGCCGGGACGTTTCAGCTTTCCCCGGCCGATGACCGACCGGCCCGGCTGTGATTTCAGCTTCAGTGGCTTGAAAACCGCCGCAATCACCGCATGGCGGGCGCTGGAGCCGACCCCGGAAAATCGCGCTGATATTGCCCATGCGTTCGAGGATGCAGTGGTCGAGACGCTGGCGATCAAATGCCAGCGGGCCTTGCGCGAAACCCGCCTGCGGCGACTGGTGATTGCTGGCGGTGTCGGCGCGAACCGGCGACTGCGCCAGCGGTTGCGCGAGATGACTGCTGCGATGGGTGGACAGGTGCATTATCCGCGACTGGAGTTCTGCACTGATAACGGCGCCATGATTGCGTATGCCGGCTGGCGGCGCCTGGCCGCAGGCAGCAGCGAGGATATCGCTATTGAAGTGCGGCCGCGCTGGCCGCTGGATAGCCTGCCCGCCCTGGAACAGGGCTAATCCACTCTCCTCTCCGCCAATTTCTCTCCCGGACGCGGGTGATGGGGCAACCCGCACCTGCACACCCCCCCGCCCAGACTGACCGTTCTCTGTCGACATATTACTGCGGCGACTGAGTCCTTGTCCTATATGCAGATAATGGGGCATCTGCCT
>RXIX01000141.1 GCA_003989075.1 Candidatus Competibacteraceae bacterium
TGTACTTCACCGGTGACGGCGCGCGTCGCGATGAGGACGGCTACTACTGGATCACGGGTCGCGTCGACGACGTGATCAACGTGTCCGGTCACCGCATGGGCACCGCCGAGGTCGAATCGGCGCTGGTGCTGCACCCGGCGGTCGCCGAAGCGGCCGTGGTCGGCTATCCGCATGACCTCAAGGGCCAGGGCATTTATGCCTATGTCACCCTGAAGGTTGGCGTCGAGCCCACCGATGCACTGAAGAAGGAACTGGTTGCCCACGTCCGCAAGGAAATCGGCCCGATCGCCACGCCGGACGTGCTGCAGTGGGCGCCGGGCCTGCCCAAGACCCGTTCTGGCAAGATCATGCGCCGCATTCTGCGCAAGATCGCCTCCAACGAGGTCGAGGCACTGGGCGATACCTCGACCCTGGCCGATCCGAACGTGGTCACCGATCTGGTCGACAACCGCGCGGTGAAGTAAACCGCAACGCCGTATAACGACAACAACCCGTCGTACACCTGAGCCCGGTCATCCCCACTGCGGGGGTGACTGAGCTTTTTCGTACCCGGCAACCACGACTGGCGGATGCGGATATGATTTCGCGGTTGAATTATGCTCGGCTCCTTGTTCAAAATCCGCGCATAAACCGAGAAGAAACGAGTCCTCGCGCGGTGACGGTGCTACCGGCCCGGCGGCGACCCGCCCCCCACCGCAGCAGGAGAACCGCCATGAGCGACGTCGATCCCATCATTGGCAACTGGTATCGCAACCAGGAGACCGGTAACGACTTCGAAGTGGTCGCCCTCGACGAGGACGGTCAGACCATCGAGATCCAGTACTTTGACGGTGAACTGGAGGAACTGGATCTGGACGCCTGGTATGAACTGCCCATCGAATCCATCGAGGCACCCGAGGACTGGTCCGGCCCCTATGACGAGATCGAAGCGGACGACCTCGGTTATGACGAGGAGGACGAGGAGGAGGATGCGTTCAACGCTGGCTGGATGGCTCACTGCTGATCAGCGCGGTCGAACAGGTCGAATTTCTGAAGCGGGTTTACCGGCGCACCCTACCCTTCAGTGCCTCATCCTATGACACGTTAGCCACCAAGAAGGTGCCATGAAAACATTTGCCGCATATGTAATTATCGCGTGTCTTTCGAGTACGGCATTAGCTGGTTCAATTACAGAAAATACGTCTTGGAACAAAGAGTTCTCTGCCGAAGCCGTCAATGGTGTCTTCGTGCTTTGTAAAAGTAGCAGTAAATCCTGCGCTACCAATGACTTAGCTCGTGCATCAAAGGAATATCTTCCAGCATCAACATTTAAGATCCCCAGCGCAATTATCGGCCTAGAAACTGGTGTCATAAAGAATGAGCATCAGGTTTTCAAATGGGACGGAAAGCCAAGAGCCATGAAGCAATGGGAAAGAGACTTGACCTTAAGAGGGGCAATACAAGTTTCAGCTGTTCCCGTATTTCAACAAATCGCCAGAGAAGTTGGCGAAGTAAGAATGCAGAAATACCTTAAAAAATTTTCCTATGGCAACCAGAATATCAGTGGTGGCATTGACAAATTCTGGTTGGAAGGCCAGCTTAGAATTTCCGCAGTTAATCAAGTGGAGTTTCTAGAGTCTCTATATTTAAATAAATTGTCAGCATCTAAAGAAAACCAGCTAATAGTAAAAGAGGCTTTGGTAACGGAGGCGGCACCTGAATATCTAGTGCATTCAAAAACTGGTTTTTCTGGTGTGGGAACTGAGTCAAATCCTGGTGTCGCATGGTGGGTTGGGTGGGTTGAGAAGGAGACAGAGGTTTACTTTTTCGCCTTTAACATGGATATAGACAACGAAAGTAAGTTGCCGCTAAGAAAATCCATTCCCACCAAAATCATGGAAAGTGAGGGCATCATTGGTGGCTAACAAGTCGCTCAAGGTCGCTCCCTGCGGTCGCTGGACAGTCCCAGTCGGCGCATGCTTCGCATTTTATGCGCCGCCTGTGCCTGCCCCTTAGCTCCAACGTTGGGCGCATATTGTTTTCGCGGCAAATTTATCCTAGCACGCCCATGGAGAATGTTATGAAGATGTACAAGAAATCTGAAGACGCCGTCGCCAGCCTGACGCCGGAACAGCACCGAGTAACCCAGCAAGGTGGCACAGAGCATCCAGGCACAGGCGAATATCTACACAATCACGAACCGGGTATCTATGTGGATGTCGTGTCTGGTGAACCGCTGTTTGCATCATCCGACAAGTTCGAATCGGGCTGCGGTTGGCCCAGTTTCACCAAACCGATTGAGTCCGCGCACATCAATGAAGTGCGCGATACCAGCCACGGCATGATCCGCACGGAAGTTCGTTCCACTTATGGCGACAGTCACCTGGGGCATGTATTCCCGGATGGTCCGCGGGATCGCGGAGGCTTACGCTACTGCATCAATTCGGCTTCGTTGCGCTTCATCCATCGAGACGACATGGAAGCGGAAGGCTACGGCGAATACCTCAATCAAGTGGAGAATATCTAATGGCACAAGAGCGCGCTGTTTTGGCAGGAGGCTGTTTCTGGGGCATGCAGGATCTGATTCGCAAGCTGCCGGGCGTACAGAAAACGCGGGTTGGATACACGGGGGGCGATGTTCCCAATGCCACCTACCGTAATCATGGCTCTCACGCCGAAGGTATCGAAATACTCTTTAGTCCGGATGAGATTACCTATCGCCGTATCCTGGAGTTCTTTTTTCAGATACATGATCCAACCACCGCCGGCCGGCAGGGCAATGACCGTGGCACGTCTTATCGTTCGGCGATTTACTACGTGAATGACATTCAGAAACAAACGGCGCTCGATACGATTGCCGACGTCAATGCCTCTGGCTTGTGGCCTGGCAAGGTCGTAACCGAACTCGCGCCAGTCGGCGATTTCTGGGAGGCCGAGCCTGAACATCAGGATTATCTGGAACGCTTCCCCAGCGGCTACAACTGCCACTACCCGCGCCCGAACTGGGTATTACCGAAACGGGCGGATAAATAATGCTCACAGCGGGGCACGCATGACCACTACTCCTGTTGATTCCATCATCACTGCTATCGCCTGGGGCGGTGTTCCCGCCGCAGGAATTATGCTGGGTACCTTATTGGGCATATTCGCGCCCCTGACACACGGCACTATTGCTCGATCCATGTCCGTCGGCGCTGGCTTGTTGCTCGCCGCTGCGACGGTAGAGCTGGCAGCGGAGGTGTTCAAGGTCACCCCCTATATGGGCGTTCTGGCGCTGCTAATTGGCGCGGCGACTTTTAGCGCGGGCAATGCCTGGCTGTCGAGCCGGGGCGCCCAGCATCGCAAGCGTTGCGGCGAATGTGTGGCGCAACCCAGCGAAGCCGAGATGCCCAATAGTGGGCTGGCTATCGCCATGGGAACGGCGATGGATGCCGTGCCAGAGGCATTGGTACTCGGGCTGGTGTTGTACTCGCACGGCCCCGAAGCAGCACTGATCGTCGCAATCACCCTTGGAAACTTACCCGAGGCCATGTCCGCCTCCGCAGGCATGCGTGCGGCTAATCGCTCGGTTGGCTGGATATTGTGGCTGTGGGGCTTGATCGCGGCGGCAACGGCTTTGCTGACTGGCGCCGGGTTTGCCATGGCGGGCACACTAACCGAGAACACAGCGCTGCTGTTGCAAGCGTTCGGCGCGGGCGCGTTGCTGGCCATGGTCAGCGAAACCCTGCTACCAGAAGCCGCGCACGAGGGACCGGCCTACTCAGGTTTGGTAACCGCGCTCGGCTTCGCCGCGCTGCTCTTGGTGGCTTTGCTTGTGTAGTTTTGTGAGACTGCCCAACAATACGTTCAACCGGACCTCGTGGACGCTGCGCGCCCCTCGGCCGGTTAACGTGAACGTTAGCCACCAAGAAGGTGCCATGAAAACATTTGCCGCATATGTAATTATCGCGTGTCTTTCGAGTACGGCATTAGCTGGTTCAATTACAGAAAATACGTCTTGGAACAAAGAGTTCTCTGCCGAAGCCGTCAATGGTGTCTTCGTGCTTTGTAAAAGTAGCAGTAAATCCTGCGCTACCAATGACTTAGCTCGTGCATCAAAGGAATATCTTCCAGCATCAACATTTAAGATCCCCAGCGCAATTATCGGCCTAGAAACTGGTGTCATAAAGAATGAGCATCAGGTTTTCAAATGGGACGGAAAGCCAAGAGCCATGAAGCAATGGGAAAGAGACTTGACCTTAAGAGGGGCAATACAAGTTTCAGCTGTTCCCGTATTTCAACAAATCGCCAGAGAAGTTGGCGAAGTAAGAATGCAGAAATACCTTAAAAAATTTTCCTATGGCAACCAGAATATCAGTGGTGGCATTGACAAATTCTGGTTGGAAGGCCAGCTTAGAATTTCCGCAGTTAATCAAGTGGAGTTTCTAGAGTCTCTATATTTAAATAAATTGTCAGCATCTAAAGAAAACCAGCTAATAGTAAAAGAGGCTTTGGTAACGGAGGCGGCACCTGAATATCTAGTGCATTCAAAAACTGGTTTTTCTGGTGTGGGAACTGAGTCAAATCCTGGTGTCGCATGGTGGGTTGGGTGGGTTGAGAAGGAGACAGAGGTTTACTTTTTCGCCTTTAACATGGATATAGACAACGAAAGTAAGTTGCCGCTAAGAAAATCCATTCCCACCAAAATCATGGAAAGTGAGGGCATCATTGGTGGCTAACAAGTCGCTCAAGGTCGCTCCCTGCGGTCGCTGGACAGTCCCAGTCGGCGCATGCTTCGCATTTTATGCGCCGCCTGTGCCTGCCCCTTAGCTCCAACGTTACGCCGCATCATGCTGGTCGAACAGACCCCGACGTTCACCATCCGCGCCAAAACCGGCCTGGGCGGTTCGTCAAAACCGCAGGTCGGCTGGTATGTGGGTTATGTGGAAACAGCCCGGGATGTCTGGTTTTTCGCCACGAATCTCGCGATTGAAAATCCGGGCGAATTACCCCTGCGCCTGCAGCTGACACGCGAAGCGCTGCAGGCAAAAGGCGTTTTTGACTGATACGGCTGCGGATGTGCTGTGCCGCGCAAGGCCACGCCGCCTGCCCCTAGCCTTTATCCCGCGCCCGGGCAAAGGCCTCGGCCAGAGCACCAGGCCGGGGCGGCGACTGATCCGGCGCGCGCGATCCCCGCTCACGTACAGGTCGCGCCGCTGCGGCTGCTGCCGGACGGGCCGCTTCCACCGCCTGCGCCGGCTCGTTCAGGCGCATGCTCAGCGCGATCCGCTGCCGCTGCAGATCCACTTCCAGCACCCGCACCCTGACAATCTGCCCGGCCTTCACCACCTCACGCGGATCCTTGACAAAGCGTTCGGCCAGCGCCGACACATGCACCAGCCCATCCTGGTGGACACCGATATCGACGAAGGCGCCAAAGTTGGCCACGTTAGTCACCACACCTTCCAGCACCATACCCGCCTGCAGGTCGCTCAGCTTCTCCACGCCCTCGCGAAACGTCACGGCGCGGAAGTCCGGGCGTGGATCGCGACCGGGTTTTTCCAGCTCGGCCAGAATGTCGCGCACCGTTGGCAGGCCAAAGCGCGTATCGGTAAAGCGGGCCGCGTCCAGGGTCTTGAGAAACGCTGCATTCCCCAGCACCTCATGCAGGCCGCGACCGCTGGCGGCGAGAATGCGCTCGATCACCGGATAGGCCTCCGGATGCACAGCGGAACGGTCCAGTGGATTATCGCCATTGACGATGCGCAAAAAGCCAGCCGCCTGCTCAAAGGTCTTATCGCCCAGCCGCGCCACCTTCAGCAACTGCTCGCGGCGACGGAACGGACCGTTGGCATCGCGAAACTCGACGATGTTGCGCGCCAGCGTCGCGTTCAGCCCGGCCACCCGTGCCAGCAGCGGCGCCGAAGCGGTATTCACGTCCACGCCCACCGCGTTCACGCAATCCTCAACCACCGCATCCAGACTGCGCGCCAGCCGGGTCTGACTGACATCGTGCTGATATTGGCCGACACCAATCGCCTTCGGCTCAATCTTCACCAGTTCGGCCAGCGGATCCTGCAGGCGGCGGGCAATCGACACCGCACCGCGCAGCGACACATCGACCTCGGGAAACTCCCGCGCCGCCAGTTCCGAGGCCGAATACACCGAAGCCCCTGCCTCCGACACCACCCGCTTTTGTAAACGCAGCTCCGGACAGCGCTGCAGCAGCTCGGTCGCCAGCCGATCGGTCTCGCGCGACGCGGTGCCGTTACCGATGCTGATCAGCTCGACATGATGCCGCGCACACAATTCGGCGAGCCGGCGCAGGCTGTCCTGCCACTGATTGCGCGGCGGATGCGGATAGAGGGTCGCGGTCTCGACCAGTTTGCCGGTAGCATCGACCACGGCCACCTTCACTCCGGTGCGCAGACCCGGATCCAGACCGAGCGTGGCCCGGGCGCCCGCCGGCGCGGCCAGCAGCAGATCGCGCAGATTGCGCGCGAACACCCGGATCGCCTCTTCCTCAGCGGCCTCGCGCAGGCGCTGCTTGAT
>RXIX01000142.1 GCA_003989075.1 Candidatus Competibacteraceae bacterium
TCATGCCGCGTGGTTCCGGGTGATGGGGGCGCCATGTTGACTGGAGTCTGCTCCAGCGGTTGCATACACCGGGTAAATAAATAAAAAAGGCCTGAATCATGTGATTCAGGCCTTTTTACTTGGCGCGCCCGGAGAGATTCGAACTCCCGACCACCTGGTTCGTAGCCAGGTACTCTATCCAACTGAGCTACGGGCGCAAAAACTATGAACGGCCATTTTCGGGAATCAATGGAGCCTTGTCAAGGTCCAGACCGACACTGCCGCATTGGGATTTGGCGGAGAGAGAGGGATTCGAACCCTCGATGGAGCTTTATGACCCCATACTCCCTTAGCAGGGGAGCGCCTTCAGCCGCTCGGCCATCTCTCCGGGAATCGCCTGCTGAGCAGGTATCGAGTTCTTAAGAATAACGCCTAAAAGTACTGGCGTAAAGCCCTAATTAGACTTCCGGTTGCGAGGGCGTGTTGATGGACGCGGTGCTGTCCTGTTCGCGCTTGATCCGCTCATAGATTTCTTCGCGGTGCACCGCGATGTCCTTGGGGGCATTGACCCCGATGCGGACCTGATTGCCTTTTACACCCAGCACGGTCACAGTGACTTCATCACCGATCATGAGTGTTTCTCCAACTCTGCGCGTCAGAATCAACATTTAAGCTCTCCTTGTTTTCGTCAACAGCACCAGGTCGTCTTGCGGTTTTTTTCGACAGCCCGCATCTGTCATCGATCCCCGCGCGGCGGTGGATCGGAGGCAGGGGCACCGCCGATCCTTTCGCGAAGGCCTCAGGCGGCCTTGTCCAGCTCGAACGCCTCGTGCAGGGCGCGCACACCCAGTTCCAGATATTTTTCATCCACGACCACCGAGATCTTGATCTCGGAGGTGGAGATCATGCGGATATTGACACCTTCCTTGGCCAGCGCGCCGAACATCTGG
This sequence comes from Candidatus Competibacteraceae bacterium, assembly GCA_003989075.1. Taxonomy (GTDB): domain Bacteria; phylum Pseudomonadota; class Gammaproteobacteria; order Competibacterales; family Competibacteraceae; genus RXIX01. The sequence continues at coordinate 930 of RXIX01000142.1, forward strand.
CTGGCGACGCCGGCGTGTGAGCGCATGCCGATGCCAACCAGGGAAATCTTGGCAATCCTGTGGTCGCCGGAAACTTCCCGCGCGCCCAGCGCGGTAGCGTGCTCGCGCAGGATTTCCAATGTCCGCTCATAATCATTGCGGTGGACGGTGAAGGTGAAGTCGGTCGTGCCATCACGACCGATGTTCTGGATGATCATGTCGACTTCGATATTGGCCGCTGAGACCGGGCCGAGAATGCTAAAGGCAACGCCCGGCCGGTCGGGCACGCCGAGCACGGTGAGCTTGGCCTCGTCGCGGTTGAACGCGATACCGGAAATCAGCACTTTCTCCATCGTTTGCGCCTCGAACGCTTCCTCAAAGGTAATCAGTGTGCCCGGACCGTCCTGGAAGGTCGAGAGCACTCGTAATGGGACATTGTGTTTGCCGGCGAATTCCACCGAGCGAATCTGCAGCACCTTGGAGCCCTGGCTGGCCATTTCCAGCATCTCCTCGAAGGTGATGCGGTCGAGCCGGCGCGCCTCAGGCACCACGCGCGGATCGGTGGTGTAGACGCCATCGACATCGGTGTAAATCTGGCACTCATCGGCTTTGAGCGCCGCAGCCAGGGCCACGCCGGTGGTGTCAGAGCCGCCCCGGCCGAGCGTGGTGATGTTGCCGTTCTCGTCCACGCCCTGGAAGCCGGCGACCACGACCACGCGCCCGGCATCAAGATCGGCGCGCATGGCTGCGGCCTCGATATCCTGGATGCGCGCTTTGTTGTGGGCGCTGTCGGTCAGGATACGCACCTGGCCACCGGTATAGGAGCGGGCCGGGCAGCCGCGCTTCTCCAGAGCGATACACAGCAGGGCGATGGTGACCTGCTCACCGGTAGCCAGCAGCACATCCAGTTCCCGCGGATTGGGGCGTGGCGTGATCGACTTGGCCAGTCCGATCAGGCGGTCGGTTTCGCCGCTCATCGCCGAGACGACCACGACCACCTGATGGCCACGGTTGCGCCAGCCGATGACCTTGTCCGCGACATTTTCAATCCGCTCGCTGGTACCGACTGAGGTACCGCCATATTTCTGCACGATAAGCGCCATGCTGTCCCTACCGCTGAAGCTTGAAGGAGGAAAAGAATCGGGAATAAATGCCCGGCGGTGCTAAGCATCACCGGGGCATAAGGCGGCCGATTATAACGAAAGGCCGCTAATCTCCAAAGAATTCCCATGCCGCATTGCGACAGGCGCGACCGCAGGACCGGGAAACGCCGGACACGGAATATGGCGATGCGCAGGGGCGTGAGTATTGCCGTGCCGCCCGGGCTCCAGTGCTTCAGGCCAGCCGCGTGCGTACCCAGTCCGGCACGGTGCGCAGCGCGGCATCCAGTCCGGCCGGATCGGTGCCGCCCGCCTGAGCAAGATCGGCACGGCCGCCACCCTTGCCGCCGACCTGCTGGGCGACCTGATTGACCAGTTCGCCGGCCTTGATGCGCGCGGTTTCTGCCGCAGTCACGCCCGCGACCAGCCGCACCTTGCCATCCTCGACTGTGGCCAGTACCACCGCCGCCGCCTTGAGCTGGTCCTTGCAGCGGTCGACCGCTTCGCGCAGGGTCTTGGCATCGACGCCATCGAGCCGCGCTGCCAGGACCTGAATGCCGTTCACCGCCACTGCCTGACCGAGCAGGTCGGCGCCCTGGCCGCTGGCCAGTCGGCCCTTGAGCTGTTCCAGATCCTTTTCCAGTTGCCGGTTGCGGTCCAGCAGCTGGCGCACCTTGTCGGGGAAGTTGTCGCGATCGCCCTTGACCAGTTGCGCCACCTGACGGGCGCGCTCCTGCAGGGCGGCGATGTAATCCAGCGCCCGCTCACCGGTTACGGCTTCGATGCGCCGCACCCCGGCGGCCACGCCACCTTCGGATACGATCTTGAACAGGCCGATATCACCGACCCGGCGGGCGTGGGTGCCGCCGCACAGTTCGGTGGAAAAATCGCCCATGCGCAGCACGCGCACCCGGTCGCCGTATTTCTCGCCGAACAGGGCCATGGCACCGGCGGCGATGGCCTCTTCCGGAGCCATGACGGTGGTTTCCACGGCGGCGTTGGCGCGAATCTGGGCGTTGACCAGGCGCTCGACCTGATCCAGTTGTTCGGCGCTCAGGGGCTCGAAGTGGGCGAAGTCAAAGCGCAGCCGCTGCGCATCGACCAGTGAGCCTTTCTGGCTGACGTGGCTGCCGAGCACCTGGCGCAGGGCCGCGTGCAGCAGATGGGTGGCGGAGTGGTGCAGGGCGGTTGCCTGGCGCTGCCCGGCATTGACCTGTGCATGCACGGTCTGGCCCTGGTGCAGCGTGCCCTGTTCGAGCACGCCGATATGGGTGAACAGGCCCTCACCCTGCTTGCGGGTGTCGCGAACCGCGAAGCTTACGCCCTCGGCGTGCAGATGGCCGCTATCACCAACCTGACCACCGGACTCGGCATAGAATGGGGTGTGATCCAGCACCACCAGCCCTTCCTCGCCAGCATTCAGCACCTCAACCGCCTGACCGTCGCGGAACAGCGCCAGCACGGTGGCTTCCTCGTCCAGACATTCATAGCCGTGAAACTCGGTACTGCCGCTGAGGCCAAGATCAGCGTTCTGCCGCACGCCGAACTGGCTGTGGGCGCGGGCGCGCTCCCGCTGCGCGGCCATTTCCTGCTCGAAGCCGGCCATGTCCAGGTGCAGGCCGCGTTCGCGCGCGATATCGGCGGTCAGGTCGACCGGAAAGCCGTAGGTGTCATAGAGCTTGAACACGGTGGCGCCGGGAATCGTGTCTCCGGACAGGGCGGCGATGCCTTCCTCCAGCAGCTTCATGCCGTGGGCGAGGGTTTCGGCGAAGCGCTCCTCTTCCTGTTCGATGACCCGGCTGACCTGGGCGGCGCTGGCGGCCAGTTCCGGGTAGGCATCGCCCATTTCCGCGACCAGCGGCTCAACCAGGGTGTGGAAGAAGCTGCCGGCGGCGCCGAGCTTGTAGCCGTGGCGGATGGCGCGGCGCATGATCCGCCGCAGCACATAGCCGCGCCCTTCGTTGGAGGGCAGTACGCCATCGGTGATCAGGAACGCGGTGGCGCGGATATGGTCGGCGATGACCTTGAGCGAGCTGGCGTGCAGATCGGTCGCGCCGGTCGCGGCGGCGGCGGCTTCGATCAGGCGCTGGAACAGATCGATCTCGTAGTTGCTGTGCACGCCCTGCATGACTGCCGCCAGCCGTTCCAGGCCCATGCCGGTGTCTACCGAAGGCTTGGGCAGTGGCGTGAGCGCGCCATCGGCGCTGCGGTCGTACTGCATGAACACCAGATTCCAGATTTCGATGTAGCGGTCGCCATCGGCATCGGCCGTGCCGGGCGGGCCGCCGGCAACTTCGGGACCGTGATCGTAGAAGATTTCCGAGCAGGGGCCGCAGGGGCCGGTATCGCCCATCGCCCAGAAGTTGTCGCTCTCGTAGCGCTTGCCACCGGGCTTGTCGCCGATGCGGGCGATGCGTTCGCGGGGCACGCGAATCTCGTCGGCCCACACCTGATAGGCCTCGTCGTCGGTTTCGTAGACGGTGACCCACAGCTTGTCGGTCGGCAGCTTGAGCACGCCGGTGAGGAATTCCCAGGCAAAGCGGATGGCGTCGGCCTTGAAGTAGTCACCGAAGCTGAAGTTGCCCAGCATTTCAAAGAAGGTGTGATGGCGGGCGGTGTAGCCGACGTTTTCCAGGTCGTTGTGCTTGCCGCCGGCGCGCACGCAGCGTTGGGCGGTGGCGGCGCGCTGATAGGGGCGCGGGTCGCGGCCGGTGAAGACATCCTTGAACTGCACCATGCCCGCGTTGGTGAACAGCAGCGTGTTGTCATTGAGCGGCACCAGCGGGCTGCTGGCGACCACCTCATGGCCGTGGTCACGGAAATAGTCCAGGAAGAGTTTGCGAAGGTCGGCGCTGCGGATCATGGTCGTGGTTCGAGTCGGTGGATGGACGCGGTTCAGGTGAGGGTTTCGAACAGGTGGCGGATCTGGTCCAGGGTGAAGCCGTGCTGGCGGAACAGCCGCGTTTGCTGGAGACGTCCAGCGGCATCGACAGGTATCAGGGCCTGGAAGCGCTTGCGGTGCAGGGTGCGCAGGGTGCGTGGCCAGTCGTTCTCCAGCGTGGCCAGCGCCTGCTGAACCACGTCCTGGGCAATGCCCCGTTCGCGCAGTTCGCGGGCGATGCGCAGCGGCCCATAGCCCTTGTCGGCCCGGCCGCAGGCATAGAGTTCAGCGTAACGGCGCTCATTGAGCAGACCTTCTGCGGCCAGTGCATCCAGCACCGGCTCAATGTCGGTACTGGCAAAGCCGCGCTGCACCAGCTTCTGTCGCAGCTCAAGGCGGGAATGCTCGCGGCGGGCCAGCAATTCCAGCGCCTTGGCGCGCAGGGTGGCTGGATCGGCGGCGCCGCGCTCAGAGCAGGTCCGCGTCCAGCTCATCGCTGCTGGACTCGCCCGCGGCACTGTCCTGTTCCAGAGTGCCCGGTACCGCCTCGGGGCGTTCCAGGAAATGGGCGCGAATCCTGTTTTCCAGTTCGCGGGCCAGCTCCGGGTTTTCCTTGAGATAGGAACGGGCATTCTCCTTGCCCTGGCCGATGCGGGTGCCGGCACAACTGTACCAGGCACCGGATTTATCGATCAGCCCGGCCTTCACGCCCAGATCGATAATTTCGCCGAGCCGCGAGGCGCCTTCTCCGTAGAGAATTTCAAATTCGGCCTGCTTGAAGGGCGGGGCCAGCTTGTTTTTGACCACCTTGACCCGGGTCTCGTTACCGATCACCTCATCGCCCTTCTTGATCGAGCCGGTGCGGCGGATGTCGAGGCGTACCGAAGCGTAGAACTTGAGGGCATTGCCGCCGGTGGTGGTTTCGGGCGATCCGAACATCACGCCAATCTTCATGCGGATTTGATTGATGAAGATCACCAGGGTGTTCGAGCGCTTGATATTGGCGGTGAGCTTGCGCAGTGCCTGGCTCATCAGGCGCGCATGCAGCCCGACATGCGAATCGCCCATGTCGCCTTCGATTTCGGCCTTGGGCGTCAGGGCCGCTACCGAATCGACCACTACGGTATCGACTGCCCCGGAGCGCACCAGCATATCGGCGATTTCCAGCGCCTGCTCACCGGTGTCGGGCTGCGAAACCAGCAGATCATCGACATTGACGCCCAGCTTGGCGGCGTAGATCGGGTCCAGGGCATGTTCAGCGTCGATGAAGGCTGCGCAGCCGCCCAGACGCTGGGTTTCAGCGATCACCTGCAGGGCCAGTGTGGTCTTGCCCGAGGACTCAGGGCCGTAGATTTCGGTGACCCGGCCCCGTGGCAGGCCACCGATACCCAGGGCGATATCCAGGCCCAGTGAACCGGTGGAGACCGCCATGACATCGCGCGCCGCGCTGCTGGTGTCGCCCAGGCGCATGACGGCGCCCTTGCCAAACTGGCGTTCAATTTGGGTCAGGGCGCCAGCAAGCGCCTTTTTCTTGTTGTCATCCATTCCACATACTCCGGTATCAAGGTGAACAGCCGGCCAGTGCTGATGCTACGGAACCGGTTGTTTTCAGCGATT
>RXIX01000143.1 GCA_003989075.1 Candidatus Competibacteraceae bacterium
TGGCCTGGGCATCGAAGCTGACCCGGTGCACGCTGATGGGCAGTTCCCAGCCCTGGCCGTCCATCGCCCGCGCCATCCACGGGCCATCGCTCCAGGCATAGGGGCGCTGCAGGTCGTAGACGAAGGCGGCAGTCTTGGGATAAACCTCGCTGTAGAAGGCCAGCGGATCGGTCTTGAGGAACACCGCGCCCTCAGCGCTGCGAATCTCGTACTTGTACAGCTCGCCGAGATCAAGACCGGGCACGAACAGCTCCTAGACGCCGCCGCTCTGGCGCTGCATCGGGTGGCAGCGGCCATCCCACTGATTGAAGGTGCCGACCACACTGACCCGGCTGGCGCGCGGCGCCCACAGGCTGAAGTTGACGCCCATCACGCCTTCCTTGATGTGCAGGTGCGCGCCCAGGCGGCTGAACAGCTTGGCCAGGCGGCCCTGGCGCAGGGCCTCGCCATCGGCGGGCAGAAAGGAGGGCTCGTGAATGGCGTAGGGATCGGTCAGGGTGCGGGTGCGGCCGCCGGGCTCCTCGATGAGCAGGCGATAATCCAGCTCGGTAATGCCCGGCAGGCGGGCAACGAACAGCCCGTCGGCGTGCAGGCGCTGCATGGCGCAGCGCGGGCTGCCATCGGCCGGCAGCACCCAGACTCGTTCAGCCTGGGGCAGAAAGGCACGGATCAGCAGCGCCCGCTCCCGTTCATCGTAGTGAGGCCCCAACACCGTATGCGGTGCGTCATGACGCAACTCGATGATTTTGCGAACCTGTTCTTCCAGCATGTCCCTACCTTCCCCGGTTGTGCCGTCGTGCGATTAACATAGCAAAATTATGGATTCATGGGCAGCACGGACATGCGACCGGGGCGATACGCGCGCGTATCGCCCCGGCTACGGTTACGCTGGTCGCAGTGGTATTGGGCGACCGGCGGGAGGTGTGTCCCCTTATTCCTTGTCGTCGTCGTCATTGGCGTCAGCAGGAGGCGCCATGGCCGGTGCGGCTGCCGCGCCCGGCTGCCCCGGCATCGCCGCTGGACCCTGGCCGCCACGCCCGCCCTTCATCCAGGCCGGACGTTCGGTAAAGAATTTATCCATGACCTGCTTCTGGGTCGGATCGAGCGCCGCGTACAGATCGCCGGCGGCTTTGACCATCGCTTTCATACTGGCCAGATTCTGCTCCATGCCTTGCAGCCGCGTTTCAAAATGCGCCAGCGCCGTAGTCTCGCGATCGCGCATCATCATCGCCCGCTGGCCTTGGAACATGGCCTTATGGTGCGCATTCTGGGCTGCCAGGAAGGCATTCCAGACCGCTTCCTGCTCAGGCTTGAGCTTGAGCCGGGCCGCCAGCAGCTCCATGCGTTCAGCGTGGAACTGTTGCATCATCGCCCGGTGCTGCTTCGGTCCACCGCCCATCATCGGGCCGCCCATGCCCATGCCCATCATTGGGCAGGCGCCGCCACCCATGCCACCCATGCCACCCCAGGGACTGGCAATGGCAACCGTACCCAGGCCCAGACTCACGACCGCCGCAACGGCCAACAGGGTTTTGTGCAAGCTTTTCATCAGGTGCTCCTTCCTTAACGATCAGTGCGGCGGGGTTGCCGCAGGTCTACGGTGGCTATTAGACACCCGGCATGTAACTGGATTTTTTCCAGGGACCGGCTTTTTGTAACGATTCGTATCACTGCCGGCGGTTCACAGCGCGCGCAAATGCGGCGGCAGGCTGCTCACCGGCTGTTCCACCGCGGGCAGATCAAGGTGGTAGCCGCGTTCGTTGAACAGCCGTGTGCAGGCATCGACCACCATTGGATCAAGCTGGGTACCGCGCATGGCTGCGATCGCGGCCAGCGCCGTTTCAACACCCAGTGCCGGCCGGTAGGGCCGATGCGAGGACATCGACTCGACGATATCGGCGACGCTCAAAATACGCGCTTCGAGCAGGATCTGTTCAGCATGCAGGCCAAGCGGATAGCCGCTGCCGTCGAGACGCTCGTGGTGCTGGAGCACCATCTCGGCGATCGGCCAGGGAAAAGGAATACCCGCCAGCACATCATAGCCGGCCTGCGGATGCAGTTTGATCAGCGCGTATTCGATCGGGCTGAGCCGGGAGGGCTTGACCAGGATTTCCGCTGGTACCTGAATCTTGCCTAGATCGTGCACCACGCTGGCCAGACGCAGCCCTTCGATGCGGTCGGCATCCAGGCCCATTTCGGCGGCGATGGCGACCGCCAGACCGGCAACCCGCTGCTGATGACCGCCGGTATAGGGATCGCGACGCTCAATGATCGAGGCGACTGCGGCGATGGTCTGCTGCAGGATCTCGCGCCGGCGCTGCTCCTGCTCGAGCCGCTCCTGCTGGGCGTGCTTCAGGGCGGCCTGGGTGCGCAGTGCGGCCACGCCATAGCCGAGGCTGTTGGCCAGATCCTGGAATAACACATTCTCGGTAGCGCCAAAGGCACCGGCATTGCGCGAGTGCACCAGCAGCACGCCGAACACCTGCCCGCCGATCCGCAGCGGCACCGCCAGCAGCGACTGGATGCCGTGGTGTCGCGCCGCCTCCCACCAGGGCATGCAGGCCGGTTGTGCGGTGATTTCGGCGCTGGCCTGCGGCTGTCCGCAGCGGATCGCCTCGCCATAGGGCCCCTGACCAAGCGGGCTGTCATCCCAGCGCAATTCGATCCCGTGCAGATAGTCGGCCTGGGAGCCCGATGCCGCTACGATGCGGATCGAGCGTGATTCATCCAGCAGCGCCTCACCCACGCCGACGCAGGCATAGGCATCGGCATAGGTCAATGCCGCGCACAGGGTCCGGTACAGCTCGGCCTCGGACTGCGCGCCGAGCAGGGCCAGGACGCAGCGGTTGATCACCGCCTGGGTCCAGTCCAGCCGGTCGAGGATCTGCCGGGTGCGATGCCGCTCACTGCTATCGCGGAAGCTGCTAAACACCACCTCACGCTCACCCAGGCGCAGTGCGCCGCCTGAGGTGGCCTCGACGGTCACGGCATGGCCATCGGCATGCTGCAGGACGATATCCAGCAGGCGCAGCGGAGCGCTGGTAGTACGGGTGAAGTAGGGTGCGGCCTGGGTCCGCCACAGCGGTGGTACCAGCGCGCTGTAGTGGCAACCGACCAACGCCGCATGGCTATGGCCGAGCAAGGCAACCGCCGCTGGATTGACATCGACAATGTGGCCACTGTCGATGTCCGTGATAAAAAGTGCATCCTGGGTATTCTCCCAGAGTGTGCGCCATTGCCGCTCACGGTCGGCAATGGCCTGCTGGGCCTGCTGCCGCTGCTCCAGCAGATCGAGCAGGCTGCCGAGCAGCACCGTGCCGAGCAGTTGCGCCAGCGCCAGCATCGGTCCCAGGGTGATGAAGAGCTGCCACCCGGTCACCGGTGGGGCAATCAGCAGCAGCGACAACGCCTCGGTGCAGCCCACAGCCACGCCCGCGCCGAGAATAAGCAGGCGCGGCCGCCGCCGGGCCGGTGCATAGCGCGCCCAGCCGTGGACCAGCGCCAGGCAGGCCAGATAGGCCGCGACGAACCCAAGCACGCCGGGTATCGCCCCAGCACCGCCCAGCAGCCAGCGATAGAAAGCGCCGGCCAGCACGGTGATCAGGCCGACCCAGGGACCGCCGAACAGGGTCGCGGCTGCCACAATGGCGCCGCGCACGTCGATGATCACCCCCGGCGCTACCGCCAACGGTGCGGCCAGGGTCAACAGCACGGCCGCAACCATGAAAATCGCCTTGACCAGGGGATTAAAACGCGCCCAGACCGCTGGCGGCAGCACCGTATCCACAGCGATGAAGACTGCTGCCAGAGTGCACAGAGCCGCGAGTGTGCCGGCCAGACCGATCATGAGCTGCGAAAACTCCATGGCTGCATATCCGCGCTGATGCTGCGAAGGGATCACGCCAGCCCGGAAGGCGCACCCGGGTTTATGGCTGGCTGACATGGACCTGACATGGATACTGTAAGTTGTTGGTCGGGACAGGGCTAGCGCAATCGCAATGCAGTGTGGGGCGGGCAGCGGTCTACAATCGCGATATCCCGCAAGGGCTTTATTCCTTGACGTTAACTGCAAACCCCAATGAATGATCATCTGCTCATCGTTGATGACGATCCCGGCCTGCGTGAACTGCTCACCGACTATCTGGGCCGCAATGGTTTCCGGGTCAGCAGCGCCGGTGATGGCCGGGGACTGTGGGCGGCACTGGAGCGCGAAACGGTGGATCTGGTGATTCTCGATCTGATGCTGCCGGGCGATGACGGGCTGGTGCTGTGTCGCACCCTGCGCGCCCGCTCGCCGATCCCGATCATCATGCTCACCGCGCGCGGCGACGCTACCGACCGCATCGTCGGTCTGGAAATGGGCGCTGACGATTATCTTCCCAAGCCGTTCAACCCGCGCGAACTGCTGGCACGGATCAAGGCCCTGCTGCGGCGTACCCGCAGCAATGACGCCGCTGAACCGATTGAGAGCGGCACGGTGCTGCGCCTGTGCTTTGCCGGCTGGTGCCTGGAGGTGGCCACCCGGCAACTGATCGCCCCCGATGGCCTGTGTGTACCGCTGGGCGCGGCTGAATATCGCCTGCTGCGCGTGTTCCTCGACCATCCGCAGCGGATACTCAGCCGCGATCAGTTGCTGGACCTGACCCAGGGCCGCGAGGCGACGCCGTTCGATCGCAGTATCGATGTGCAGGTCAGTCGCTTGCGGCGGCGACTGCGCGATGAGCCACGCGAAGCGACCCTGCTCAAGACCGTGCGCAGCGAAGGCTATCTGTTCGCGGCGCCGGTCAGGCGTGAATTCTGATGCGCCTGCTGCCGCGCTCGCTGTTTGGGCAACTGGCGCTGTTCCTGGCGGTGGGTCTGGCGCTGGCGCAACTGCTTAGCGCGGCGCTTCTGCTGCAGGACCGCGATCAGGCGCTGTCACATGTGCTCGGTGGCCACATCGCCCAGCGCATTGCCGCGATCGTCGAGCTGCTTGATACCCTGGACAGGGCCGAGCGGCGGCGGCTGGTGGCGGCACTGGATCTGCCGCCGACCCGGCTGAGCCTAGAGCTGCCCTGGGCTGATGATCTGCCGGCCGATGAGCGCTACCACACGACCCTGTTTCGGGCTCTGCTGCGCCGCCAGCTCGGCGCCGAGCGGCCGTTCCAACTGCATATCAGCGACGATCTGCCCGAGCCGCCGCTCCCGCCGCCGCCACCCTTGGGCGCGGAGCCCCGGCGTGGCCCACCGCACTGGCGCATGCGCGCGATGATGCTGGGGTTACGTAATTTCGTGGTGCAGGTGCGTCTGGCCGATGGCACGGTGGCGACCTTTCAGCAGGTATTGCCCGAGGAAGTGCTGGCCTGGCCGGCGCGGTTGCTGCTGATTTTGTTGATCCTGCTGGTGTCGGTGGCGCTGGTGGCGGCGCTGGCGGTGCGTGCCCTGATCCAGCCGCTGACCGTGCTGGCGCGGGCGGCGAATGATCTGGGGCGCGATATTCATCAGCCGCCGCTGAGCGAAAACGGGCCGCTGGAGGTGCGCGATGCGGCGCGGGCCTTTAACACCATGCAGGGCCGGCTGATCCGCTATATCGAGGATCGCGATCGCCTGCTGGCGGCGGTTTCGCATGATTTGAAAACGCCGATTACCCGCTTGCGGCTGCGCGCCGAACTGCTCGACGATCCGCTGCTGCGCGACAAGATTCAGGCTGATCTCGACGATATGCAGCACCTGGTGCAGGCTTCGCTGGACTTTCTGCGCGGCGGCGATCACGCCGAGCCGATGGTGCCGACCGATGTGGATGCGCTGCTGGAATCGCTGCAGGAGGATGTTGAGGATACCGGCTTTAGCCTGGCCATTCAGGGTGCGACCCTGGCCCCGCTGCGCTGCCGGCCGCTGGCGCTGAAGCGTTGCCTGGGCAATCTGGTGGATAACGCGCTGCACTACGGCCGCGATGTCGGGATCGTGGTGTGCGATACGCCCGAGCGGCTGACGCTGCGGGTTTGCGATCGCGGGCCGGGCATTCCCGAGGCGCAACTGGAACAGGTGTTTGCGCCGTTCTATCGCCTGGAAGGCTCGCGCAGCCGCGATACCGGCGGTACCGGTCTTGGCCTGAGCATTGCCCGGGGGATTGCCCGCGCCCACGGCGGTGAACTGAGCCTGCGCAATCGGGTGGGTGGCGGCCTGGATGCAGTGCTGGAACTCCCGCGCTGAGCGGACGCCTATAGCGTGAAATGTCTGTCAACCGTGTATCGCAAGGAGAACTGCATGGACACCACAGCGCATGATCTGCACACGCTGTTCGCGCAACTGGGTCTGCCGAACGATGCCGCCGCCATCAGGACCTTTATCAGGTCTTGCGCGAAAGACCCCGTCCTTACTTCGGCTTCGCTCAGTACAGGTCAGGGCGGGGATGGA
>RXIX01000144.1 GCA_003989075.1 Candidatus Competibacteraceae bacterium
GACATTGATCGCCTGCTGGCGGGTACTCAGTCCGTTGCGAGTGCCGAGAAAGTCCAGCACGATGCGCGCCGGCTCATTGATGGTAAAGGCGCTCGGCGGCGCGGCCAACCGTCCCGACAGACGAAAGCGCAATTGCAGACGATTGCCGGACAGCGGGCTGATATCCACCGCCTCCAGTACCGGTTCCGCCTCCGCCTCCGCCGCCCGCGCCACCGGCCAGCTCACCGCCAACAGCGCGCTCAGCAGCAGACCGACCGCCTGCAACCACAGCATTCGCCTGCCCCTGCCCGAATGCCGTTCATGCCGGCCTTCGCTCATCGACCTGCTCGTCATGACACTTCCCCCTCGATCATTGGGTCAGCGACAGGAACGCATCCCGTTCCTGCCAGCGCCCGGGCCCGTCCGGAACGATTTCCTTCAGATCGACGCGCTGCTCGGTAATATCGACGATCTTGCCGTGATTGGTGCCCAGGTAATTGTTCTTCTGCACCCGGTGCACGACGTTGTCCGGCGCCAGGACTAGCGCCCAGAGTTCACCGCCGTTGCCCATGCGGAACGTACCCATCATTTTCAGCGAACCGAGCGCATATTTTTCCAGTTCTTCGCGCACCCGGTTCGGATCCGGCCGGATCCCGGAACTGGTCGCACTCTGTGCTGCCGCCACTTCCTGGGTCATGAGCAGCTCTTCTTCCTGCGCAAACGGCGAGATCAGAAACGGGTCCTTCAGGCCCTGTGCGGTGTAGGCAAAGGGCATGTAGGGCTTGATCTCCGGCGGCGGATCGGGCCGCTTGACCGGTGTAGTGCGCTTGGTGGTTTCCACAAACTGCTGCAGATCACCCAGCTCGCGCTGCGCGCAACCGGCCAGCAGGGCCAGCAGCAGCGCGCCCAGGCTCCACGGCAGGACGCCGCCCGGCCGGACGGCTATCAACTCGGGGCACCTGCTCATTTCTTGACCGCTCCCTTGTTTGCTCCCTTGCCCGCAGCACTGGCCGCCGTATTATTCTCGTCCATGTAGCGATAGGTTTGCAGGGTCGCTTCGATGATCAGCGGCTCGTTGACGGTGGCGCCCTTGCCACCATTACCACCCTTGGCGCCCTTGGCGGCAGTGGCACTGGTCAGTGTCGCCTTCTCCAGGGTTACGATGCGCGGCAGTGCCGCCACGCCGCTGACGAAGGCACCAAACTGGTGATAGCTGCCCTTGGCCTTGATGGTGATCGGTTTGGCGGCATAAAAATCCCGAGGTTGTTCGGCCTCGGGCTTGAACAGTTCGAATTCCAGTCCGTTCTTCTTGCCGGTGTTCGAAACATTCTCCAGCAGGTCCGGCATTTCGGTACCGGTTGGCAGTTGCCGTAACAGCACCTCCAGATCGGTCTCCATCTGCTTGAGCTGGCTGCGGAACGCTTCCAGGTTGGCCGCCACCCGCTGCTTTTCGATGAATTCCTGGCGCAGGGTTTGCTCCTCGCGCTCAACCGTATCGAGCTGATCCAGCTGGTCGCTGATCAGGAAATAGTAGCCCGCACCCAGCACTACGGCCACCACCAGTACCACCAGCACCGCCTTGCCAGCGGGCGGCCAGTCGCCTGCTTCCTGGATGTTGATGTCGTTGAAGTTAATCTCGGACAGATTCATGACTTGCCCCCCGCAGTGTCCGCTGCATCTCCCTCCAGCTTGAGCGGAATGAGCAGTTCAAAGGTCCGCACCTGGACATTGTTGATCGTCTGCGTCTGCACCACCTGTAGCACCGGTTCGCCGAACATCTTGGCATCACGGATGCTGCGCATCAAACTGGAGATAATGACATCGGAGCGGGCCACGCCGATGAGCGTGATTTGATTTTCGGCGGTCTTGAATGTGGTCAGGTAGATATCCTGCGGGATCAGCCGGACCAGTTCATCCAGCATGCGCACCATGCCTGGCCGGCTGGTCTGCAGCTTCTGGATCACGTTGAGCCGTTCCACCAGGCGGTTGCGGGTCTGCTGCAGCGCCTGCAGTTCCTCGGCGGCTTTCTTGAGCCGGGCAATCTCGCCACGCAGATAGTTATTGCGTTCCTGCTGGAACTCGATGCGCTGGCTAACGTCACTATAGACCAGGGCCACCAAACCCACGGCCAGCAGCGCCACCACCGCCAGCATCGCGATCAGCTCGCGCTGCCGCTGGGTACGGCGTGCCTCCCGCCAGGGCAGCAAATTGATGCGCGTCATCTCAGTCGAAGCTCCTCAAGGCCAGCCCACAGGCGACCATCAGCAAGGGGGCATCGCGCAGCAGCGCGTTGCTATTCACCTTGGCGGCACTGCCCATACTCTTGAACGGATTGGCGATCACGGTAGTGATGCCCAGCATGTCCGCCGCGACCCGGTCCAGACCCATGATCATCGCACCACCGCCGCTCAGGACGATAGTATCCACATTATAGCGACCGGAAACGTACTGATCGGAGGAAAAAAAGAACTGCAGGCCATGGCCGATCTGCTCGGCCAGCATCTGCTTGAAGGGCTCCAGAACCACGCTGCCGTAGTCGTCGGATATCTGGCCGGTGCGCTTGGCCTGTTCGGCCTGGGCGCGGGTCAGGCCATAGGTCTCCATGATCCGCAGAGTGAGCTGCTCACTGCCAAAGCCCTGTTCACGGGTAAAAATCACCCGTCCTTCCTGGAGGATATAGAGATTGGTAAAGATAGCGCCAATATCGACCAGCGCGGTCAGACTGTCACGCTCCTTGGCCAGACTGATGCCTTTACCATCACTCCCGCCGCTTGGCAGACTGCCCAGCAACAAGCGAAAGGTGTTCTCCAGGGCGTAGGCTTCAACATCCACCACCGCTGGCACCAGACCCGCAGACTTGATCGCTTCCTCGCGCATGTCGACGATCTCCTTGCGTGACGCCACCAGCATGACATCCTGCAGATCAGCGCTCGCGGGCGACCGGCCGCGCATCTCGAAATCCAGATAGATTTCCTCGATGGGATAGGGAATGTACTGCGAAGCCTCGATGGGGACGTTGGTTTCGATATCGCTTTCCTTGAATTCCACCGGCATGGGCACGATGCGCGTGATCACGCTGGAGGTCGGCACAGCGGCGGCGACGCGGCGGGCGCGGGCTCCGGAGTTGCGCCAGGCCCGCTTCAGGGCGGCGCCGGCCTCATCGGCATCGACGAAGTGGCGATCCTCGGCCGCGGTATTCTCGCCCAAGGGTTCGATGGCGAAGGCCTCGACCCGGAAACGTGGCCCGGAGCGGCTCAGCTCAATCAGTTTGACTGCGGAGGGACTGATATCGACACCCAGGATGGGTTCTTTACGGTTGAACAGGGCCACGTTACGCTTCCTCACCTGATCGCAATGGCTGAATCGACCAACCGGTCGGCTTTTATTGAGGACTATAGCAAACAACCATGACCGAAACGCGGGGTCCTTACTGGGCCCCTGTCCGCAACCCGCCGGGTCACCGCCCCGGAGAATAGCCATGCCCCGCCGCCACCGCGATGACCACCGCATCCGGCAACAGCTTGCCCAGGAATGCGCCCGCATCATGACCGAGGAAGGCGTATCGAGCTTTGCCGCCGCCAAGCGCAAGGCTGCCTTGCGTCTGGCGGTCACGGACCGGGGCGCGCTGCCTGATAATACCGAGATTGAACAGGCGCTGTTTGATTACCAGCGCCTGTTTCATGGCGAACGCCAGATGTGTCACCTGCGCGAACTGCGCCGCGCCGCCCTGCAGGCCATGCGTTTCCTGGAATGCTTCCGGCCGCGCCTAGTCGGCCCGGTGCTCAGCGGCACCGCTGGCCCCCATAGCGATATCAGCCTGCACCTGTTTGCCGATACGCCCACCGATGTGGTGCTGTTCCTGGTCGAGCGGCGCATTCCCTTCGATAGTCTGGAACGCCGCGTGACGTTTAATAACGGTGAGCAACTTCAAGTGCCGGTGCTGTGCTTTATCGCCGGTGATGTCGGCGTCGAGATCACGATTTTCGCACCGCTGGCCGAGCGCGAGGCGCCCCGCGATCCGGTTGATGGACGACCGATGCGCAGGGCCCGCATCGCCGAGATTGAGGCTCTGCTGACAACACCGGCACCCTGAGGGCCGATGCGCCAGGCGCGATTGTATCCGTAAACAATCGCGTCATGGCACCCCGCTATGCCTGGCTCGTTGCTTCGGGATGGGTGTCGATGAAATGCTTGAGCACCAGCTTCAGTTCCAGCACCCGGCGCTCATGGCCACGCTGACGCGCTTCCTCGATATCCTCAAGGATGATGCGTTTAATCATCGGCACGCCAGCTTCGGTATGCACCAGGTAACTGCCCAGTTCCAGCGCTGCCATTTCCGGCAGGTGCTCATGCTGGGCGATCGCCTCGATCTCCTCCTCCGTCAGGTCACTCAACTCGACGCAGTCTTGGTAGGACAACATGATATTCCCTCCTGGGGTCGCGGGTGGCTTGAATCCGGCGAGTCGCTGCGCAGCCGGTTCGGCTTATGGGTATCGATCAACACGCGTTGACTTTGCCAAGTAAAGGCGAAATCCACCCGGTCGTCCAGCACAGCCCGATTGCGTATCACCGTTTACCATAAAGACCATGATACGCATCATGGTTTATCCTTATTTACGCCTCCCAGCCGCTTTCGCTATCTTTGCGCGGCCTTGGGATGGACCTCTAAAATTTTATAAATCAACAGCTAAGTTAATTTCAGAGTCTGTCCGCGCACAGCGGTTCGCCGTAGATCGTCCAGCAATGCCTGACAAGGCCTTGCCTGTGATGCTCGCCCGTGTGACCTGGGTTCAGCGTTAACCCGGTTGGCCGCGAAGACGTCAGGGAGCCACTCAACCACCACAGGATCGAGGGACGGGCTACCACCGCCCGACCAAAGCGCCACCCCCGGCGCGTGCTCTAAACCAGCACACTCGATAAGCCCATTAAGAAATGCTCCCCCGTCTTCGCGGCCGACTCCTTAACCCGGGAGCGGTCGTTACCCCTCTTCCACTGGATCCATGGATTCGCGGCGAGGCGTTGCGCTACCATGTGCGCTTTCCTTCAGCGACTGTCACCGTACACATCCATGAGCGTCGATCACGACTACTCTCCTCCGGCCAGTGAGCCCGCATCGCCATGCATCGGCGTCTGCGTTATCCACGCACAGACCCAGCTGTGCGAAGGCTGCTATCGCAGTCTGGATGAAATTACCCACTGGTGGGATTACAGCACCGCGCAGAAACAGGCCCTGCTGGCTGAAATCGAGCAGCGCCTGGAGCGCATTGTTGATGGCACATTCTTCGACTGATCCCCGCTACCCGCCCCTGCAAGCTGCGCAGACAGCAGACATAGACTCCGCCAGAGATTTTTCCAGAGTCTAGCCGCCCGCGCTTACCTGTCACAGGACACACCGCCATGCCGCTTTCTGCCCCTGCCACGCGTCATCTGATCCACCAGCGCACCGTACACTGCCGGGGTTACCGACGCGATGATGGTCTCTGGGATATCGAGGGGCGGATGGTGGATACCAAAACCTATGGTTTCCCCAACGAGGATCGCGGCGGGCGCATTGAGGCTGGCGAGGCGCTGCACGACATGTGGATTCGCCTGACCGTGGATGAGCAGTTCCGCATCCATGATGTGGAAGCCTGCACTGATAGTTCGCCGTTTGGGCTATGCCCGGCGATCGCCGAGCGCTATCGGCAGTTGATCGGGGTGCAGGTCGGGCCGGGCTGGTCGATGAAGCTGCGCGAATTGTTCAGTGGCGTCCGCGGCTGCACGCATCTGACCGAGCTGCTCGGGCCGGTGGCCACGACCCTGTTCCAGACCCTATATGGTCAGCGCTATGACGAGGATGACGCCAAGCCCGCCGCGGAACGCCCGGCACCGCCGGTGCTCAATACCTGCCATGCCCTGGCTGCTGACAGCCCGGTAGTGCAGAAACGCTGGCCGCGCGCCTACATCGGCAGCGACCACGATAAACAGGATCGGCAGCGGCCGCTGCTGGATGATTGCCTGACCTGAATACCGCCGCGCGGTGCTGATCCCGGTTATACCGGGTCAGGACTTTCGCTTGGTGTTTCAGCTCATTGATTTTCTAATATACGGGACTTGCGCTTTTCGTCATTCCCGCGTATGCGGGAATCCAGTAGCTTATTGAAAAGAATGGATACCCGCTTTCGCGGGTATGACGAAAAAAGTCAGGTAAGCGAAAGCCCTGCGGGTTTACCCGAATTGCGCGAAAAGCCTCGGCCTTTAGGTCGGGGATGGAGAGCGCGGCGAACGAAGTTCGCCTTCTTTTTGTGCTGCATAGTCAGAAAGCACTTTTTGGCTCAGATTGGACAAATTGCGCCCGTCCAGTATAGCGAGTTTCCGCAGTCGCTCTTTCAGTTCCTTGTTGATTTTCATG
>RXIX01000145.1 GCA_003989075.1 Candidatus Competibacteraceae bacterium
GCCGACATGGCGATCTGGTGCATGATGGAAACACCGCGCGGCATGCTGGAAGCGCCGGCCATCGCCGCTGCCAGCCCGCGACTGGCCTGCCTGGTGATGGGCACGTCCGATCTGGCCAAGGATCTGAACTGCGCCCATACCCGTGAACGCCTGCCGATGATCACCTCGCTGGGCCTGTGCCTGCTGGCGGCCCGCGCCCATGGTCTGGCGATTCTCGATGGCGTCTACCTCGACCTGAACGACGACGAAGGCTTTGCCTATGCCTGCCGTCAGGGCGTGGAGCTGGGCTTCGATGGCAAGACCCTGATTCATCCCAAAACCATCGCTGCCGCCAATCAGGCCTTCGCCCCTTCGGCTGATGCCGTTGCCTGGGCGCGCAAGATCATTGCCGCCCACGCCGATGCCGTCGCGCAGGGCAAAGGTGTGGTCGTGGTCGATGGCAAGCTGATCGAAAACCTGCATGTCGAAAGCGCCCGCCGTCTGGTGGCGCTGGCCGACGCCATCGCCGCTCTGGACGCCGCCAACGCTTGAAGTGACCCGCAACGATCCGCTGCCCGCGCGCGGCGGATCAATCCTGCCGTGCTACGCCCTGCGACCCCATCATGCACCCTTGTCTCCCCCTGTTCTCCCTGATCCTGGCGTGGCGCGGCATGCTGCTACTGGTCGCCCTGCTGCTGGCTGCCTGCAATGCACCTGCGCCCGACGCGACCGTACGCTTGAGCGGCAGCACCATGGGCACGAGCTACGATATCAAGCTGGTGCCTGTGCCCGGACAGCAACCGCCCGCTGATTTCCAGGCCCGCGCCGAGGCCCTGCTGGCGCAGCTCAACCGCACCCTGTCCACTTATGACCCGAATTCGGAACTGTCGCGCTTCAATCGCAATCCGGATACCGACTGGATCGCGGTCTCAGCGGAGTTGCAGCAACTGGTCGATGAAGCGCTGCGCCTGAGCATGCTCAGCAATGGCGCTTTTGATATCACGGTCGGACCGCTGGTCAACCTGTGGGGTTTTGGTCCGGAGCCGCGCCGCGATCAGGCACCCAGCGACGCAGCCCTGGCAGCAGCACGCGCCCGGGTCGGCTACTGGCGCCTGCACAGCCGCGACGAACCGCCGGCACTGAAGAAGGACCGCGCTGATCTCTATGTCGACCTGTCGGCCATCGCCAAGGGTTACGGCGTTGACCGCCTGGCCGAACTGGCCGAGAGCGTTGGTATCCATAATTATCTGGTGGCCATCGGCGGCGAGATCCGCAGTCGCGGTCACAATGGCCAGGGCCAGCCCTGGACCGTGGCCATTGAACGCCCGACACCCGGGCAGCGCGCGGTGGCGCAACTGATCGAACCGGGTGACCGGGCCGTATCCACCTCGGGCGATTACCGCAATTTCTTCGAGCAGAACGGTCGACGCTACTCGCATATCATCGACCCTGGTACCGGGCGACCGGTCCTGCAGACCCTGGTTTCGGTCACGGTCATCAGTGATCGCGCGGCCGCCGCCGATGCCACCGCCACCGCACTGATGGCCTCGGGTGCGGAAAAAGGCTGGCAAATGGCCCGCGAACACCATCTGGCGGCGTTTTTCATCCTCAGCGAAGCCAACGGTTTCCAGGAACGCCACACCGATGAATTCACCCCCTATCTGCGTCCCCAGCCGCAGCACCCCTGACACCCAACCGGTTTCCCCAGCCATGACCCTGGCGCTTTGCCTGCGCGACCTGCGCAAAACCTATCCAAACGGCTTCACCGCCCTGCACGGCCTTGACCTGGACGTTGCGGAAGGCGAATTCTTCGCCCTGCTCGGCCCCAATGGCGCCGGCAAATCCACCACCATCGGCATTCTCTGCTCGCTGGTGCGCAAGACCAGCGGTACCGTCACCGTGTTTGGCCATGACCTCGACCGTGAGTTGACCGCCGCCAAGAGCTGCATCGGGCTGGTGCCGCAGGAATTCAACTTCAACCAGTTTGAACCGGTCGATGAAATCGTCATCAATCAGGCCGGCTATTACGGCATTCCGCGCGACATCGCCCGCACCCGCGCCGAGACCTATCTGCGCCAGCTCGGCCTGTGGGAGAAGCGGCGACAGATCGCCCGCGAACTGTCTGGCGGCATGAAACGCCGCCTGATGATCGCCCGCGCCCTGGTCCACGAGCCACGCCTGCTGATCCTTGATGAGCCAACCGCCGGAGTCGATATCGAGATTCGCCGCTCGATGTGGGATTTTCTGCGCGCCATCAATGCCCGCGGCGTCACCATCCTCCTCACTACCCATTATCTGGAAGAGGCGGAAAATCTGTGCCGGCATATCGCCATCATTGATCAGGGCCAGTTGATCGAGAACACCCGCATGCAGACCCTGCTGGGCCGGCTGCATCAGGAAACCTTCGTACTCAATCTGGCCCAGCCACTGGCTGCAGTGCCCGAACTGCCCGGTTATCCGCTGCGCCGCATTGATGAGTGCACTCTGGAAGTCGAGGTCGCCAAGGCGCACGGTATCAACCCGCTGTTCGCGCAACTGTCCGCGCACGGCATCGTCGTCTCCAGCCTGCGCAACAAAACCAACCGCCTCGAAGAGCTGTTCGTGCGCCTGGTCGACCAGAACGCGCGACCCGCCTGAGCCCTGCCCCCACGCCCCGAACGCCATGATGCCCCTTCGCGCCCAATACATCGCCTTCCAGACCATCCTGATCAAGGAGATCCTGCGCTTCACGCGGATCTGGATTCAGACCGTACTGCCGCCAGCGATCACCGTGTTCCTGTACTTCATCATCTTCGGCAGCCTGATCGGGCCACGCCTGGGCGAAATGGCCGGCATTCCCTACATGCGCTACATCGCCCCGGGCCTGATCATGATGGCGGTGATCAGCAACGCCTATTCCAACGTGGTGTCCTCGTTCTTCAGCGCCAAATTCCAGCGCCATATCGAGGAAATGCTGGTTTCGCCGCTGCCCAACTATGTGATCCTGCTCGGCTTCGTGGCCGGTGGGCTGGCGCGTGGCCTGGTGGTGGGCGCGGTGGTGACCGCAGTGGCGATGCTCATGGCCAGCGTGCCGGTCCAGCATCCGCTGATCACCATGGCGATGATCGCCCTGACTGCGGTGCTGTTCGCCCTGGGCGGGTTTATCAATGGCGTTTACGCGCGCAGCTTCGACGATATCTCGATCATTCCGACCTTTGTGCTGACGCCACTGACCTATCTGGGGGGGATTTTCTACTCGATCGACATGCTGCCGGAATTCTGGCGACAGGTCTCGCTGTTTAATCCGATCCTGTACATGATCAACGCCTTCCGCTACGGCATTCTCGGCGTGTCCGACATCGACGTCGGCTTTGCCTTCCTCATCACCGTACTGTTCATCGTGACCCTGTTCGGTCACAGCCTCTGGCTGCTGCACCGCGGGGTGGGCATTCGCGGCTGAGGTGATCCGGACTGACGGTGGTCGGTTCGGTCGGAACGTTCCCCGATCAATTCCCGGGCTGGGCATAACTCAGGGTCCAGTTGCGCGGCTGGCGCAAACGGTCGCCCTGACCCCACAGCAATAGACCCAGCGCGGTGCGGGTGCGGATCGGATCGCGCATCAGATAATGGCCAGGTGGGGCGCGCACCCCATCCAGTTCCCGGCCAGTATTCTCGGCGGTATCGCAGTAGTGACCGACCCCGGCGACGCTCAAAATTACCGGTTGACCGGGCGGACAGGTCAGCGGCAGGGCAAACAGGCCATAGACCCGGTGGCGTCCGTTGAAGGGTTCGACCACTGTTTTCAGTGCCGCAACAGTGACTACCGGTACTCCCGCAGGCAGGTGGGTGCTGCCATCGCAGCGGGTATCCTCAGGCGGCCAGATCAGCAGCAGAAGGCCACACGGCACCACGACCAGCGCCAGCCATGGCCAGCGCCGTAGCAGTACGCGGCACCGCTCAGCTCCAGTAGCGCACCGGGCCACTGTCGATATGGATGAAATTTGAGCGCGGATAATAGCCCACACCACCGGCCCCTAGCGCACGCGCTACCTGATACAGATCGGAGATGCGCCGATCCGGGTAGCGGATATCCAGCGCCATCGCCTGCATGTGGAAGCTGTTGCGCGCCACGCCACGCCCACGCTCGGACAGCCAGCCATTGGTGCTCGGTGAGCGGTAGGCGCTGATGATATGAATGGGTCGGCTCACCGGCATCTGCATTTGCAGGGCGTACAACTGGTCGAGCACATTGGTGTCGAACAGCTTGACCTGATCGTTGTGATGATCGCGCAGGGCATAGCTGATCGTATTGACCGATTCCCGAATATAGCCTTCGCGCGGGGTCCAGTAGACCTCACGGACAGTCTCCCCCGTATTCGGGTTATGGAACAGCAGTGCGCGATCGCGCAGGAAAGCAGCATTCACCAGCTCGGGCGCCAGCGCCAGAGCTCCTGCTCCACCTATCACACCACGTAGAAAACTGCGCCGACCGTGGTCCGCCGGCTCTTCCCTGTTGTGGCTGCCTGCCTGAAGATCAGTATCCGCTCGCATTGTTGTGAGTTCTCCCAGCAGTTCAATTTACATACTTTTACGCACTCTACCCAAATCAACTTTTGTAATTCAAGAATCAGAGCTACCAATATGCTTTTGTTATTCAGCAACAATCATTTTTATCCACGTGACACTCATTTTTATGGGCAAAAACAAAGCAATAAAACAACAAAAACCACTTTTCATTAAAATCACCCTGCAAATAAAAATAAATAAAAACAACTACAAGCAACATTACACCCATGTTAAAATAATATTTACAACAAAAAACCCAAAACAATTATCATTTGTGCAATTTTGTATTAAATATACAAAAAAACAACATTCGCAACCGGAATTCACATCATGAGCAAGGAAAAAGTTCCCGTTACCGCCGCAACCCGCTTTCTGCACGGCCAGAACATCGCCTTCAGTTGCCATCTTTACCCCTATGAGGAGCATGGTGGCACCGCTCACAGCGCCCACTGTCTGGGGGTTGACGAGCATTGCGTCATTAAGACGCTGATCATGGAGGACGACCGGCGCCAGCCGCTGATCGTGCTCATGCATGGTGATCGCCGCGTCTCGATCCGCGAACTGGCACGGCAACGCGGTGCACGCAGTATCATCCCCTGCGACCCGGCGGTGGCCAATCGCCACAGCGGCTATCTGGTCGGTGGCACCTCGCCCTTCGCGACCCGCAAGGCGATGCCCGTGTGTATGGAAGCCAGCATCCTTGCGCTGCCGCTGATCTACCTGAATGGCGGCAAGCGCGGCTTCCTGATCGGTCTGGCCCCCGCCGATGTGCAGCGCCTGCTGCAGCCGACCCTGGTGCAGGTCGCCATTACCGATTAACTCTTAACTCTGCAATATGATGATATATCCTGATGAATGAAAACGATTTTATTGCCACTGCGCCCGCAGGTGTCGAAGCCGTGCTGGCGGCGGAACTGGCAGCCTTGGGCATCAAGGAGCCGCGTCCGGCGCGCGCCGGGGTGCGCTTTAGCGGTACGCTGGAACAGGCTTATCGCGTCTGTCTGTGGTCGCGTACCGCCAGCCGCATCCTGTTGCTCCTGGCTGCGTTTCCCGCCGCCGATGCTGAAGCGCTGTATGCCGGCGTGCATGCCCTGCCCTGGGAGGAGCATCTGGCCACGGACGGCACCCTGAGCGTTGACTTTGCCGGCAGTGGGCCGGGCATCGATCACAGTCACTTTGGTGCGCAACGGGTCAAGGATGCGATCGTTGACCGGTTCCGGATGCGCTACGGGCAGCGGCCAAGCGTGGCCCGGCAACAGCCGGATCTGCGCATAGCCGTGCAATGGCGCGAAGATCAGGTTACGGTGGCCCTCGACCTGTCCGGCGACAGCCTGCACCGGCGCGGCTATCGCGAGGCGACCGTGCTGGCGCCGCTCAAGGAAACCCTGGCCGCCGCTCTGTTGCTGAAAATGAACTGGCCAACGATCGCGGCAAGCGGTGGCGCATTCTGTGATCCGCTGTGTGGGTCCGGTACCTTGGCGATCGAGGCGGCCTGGATAGTCGGTGACCGCGCGCCTGGTTTACTGCGCCCGCACTGGGGTTTCAGCGGCTGGCTGGGCCATGTGCCCGCGTTGTGGAATCGGCTGCTGGCGGAAGGTCACGAACGCGCCGCAGCGGGCCTGACGCGCATCCCGGCGATTCTGGCCAGTGATCGCGACCCGCGTGCGGTGCGGGCGACCACCGTCAATGCCACACGCGCCGGCGTAGCTGAGCAACTGCGCATCCGCTGCCAGGATCTGACCCAGGCAAACGCGCCCGCCGGGCCACCGGGTCTACTGCTCACCAA
>RXIX01000146.1 GCA_003989075.1 Candidatus Competibacteraceae bacterium
CGTGTAGTTACACAGGCTTACGGGCGTTTCGTCATCACTGGATTTCTTATCGACATTACTTGGGAAAACTTCGCAGGCAAATTTGAGTTTCAGCGTTTGCCAATGCCCCGGCACTTCCCCCAGCCACGCCACCCCACTGTCCTTGTATTCCGGATAACGCGGCAAACTCATGCCTCATCTCCCCGGTCAGCCACGTCCAACTGGTAAAACTCATGCAGCTTGGCCTGCAACAGCTTCTTGTCGGGTAACTGGGTCTGGTATTCGGCAATCAGCGCCGGCAGGTCGAGGAATTCGACCAGATAGCTGTCCTTGAACACACTGAGGGCGTCGGGGTGCGTTTGTGTCACCAGTGGTGAGACTTTTGCCGGCGTCAGCACGGTGCGCTCGAACAGGGCGCCCTTGAACTGGCGCTCCAGCTCGCGGCTGCTCCACTGTTCCCGGATGGCGAGGCGCAGGTAGAACTCGCGTTCTTCCGGCCGCTTGCTCTGGCTAAGGATGATGAGGTTATGCGTCCAGGGTAATTGTCTCAGCAGTGCCGAGACTTTTTCATCACCCCGGTAAGCCTCGTAAAACTGGCGCATGCGGAACAGGTTGCGGCGTGTAAAGCCGCGCAGGCCGGGCTGGGCGCGGGCAATATGCGCGGCCAGTTGGTCAACCACGCCATCGCCCCATTCGGCGCCGGCAATCTTGCGGCTGATGACTTCGCCGACTTGCCAGTAAAGCTCGATAAGCGTGGTGTTGACGGCCTGCACTGCCCGCAGCCGGGCGGCGGCAACCAGACCCAGGATTTCACTGAACTCGGATTCGTGGGCCAATTCAGGCAAGTTGCTCATTCGGCCAGTCCTTCCAACATGCGCATGATATTTGCGGTGACGCCTTTCAGATCCTCATCAATCTCATGCAGGCTGCGTGGCGGCTCGAAGACATAGAAATGCCGGTTGAACGGGATTTCATAACCCACCTTGGATTTCTCATGATCAATCCAGGCATCCGGCGCATGCGGCAACACTTCGCGCTTGAAATAGGCGGCAATGTCGTCGCTGAGCGGCACGTTCTCGGTATCGCGCAGAGCGCTATCGGCTTGCGGCTTGCCTTTCTGCTTGCCCTTGCTGCCCAACACGACATTGCCGGCATCATCCCGTAACGGACGTTCCACGGTGATGGTGGTGTAGCCGAATGCCTCATTCTTGAAGATGCGGGAGATGGGTACGACCTTCACCTTGCCGCCCTCCGGTGCTTCCGGGCGGGCTTCTCCGGTCAACAGCAATTGGCGGCTGATTTCCTTGCCAGCGGCATCCCATACAATCGCCAAGTCCGCCACAACACATTTCCCAAACAGGCGCGTAATATCGGCAATATGCTCCTCCGACAATTCCTTACGCTTACTACCCAAACTCTTACGCATCTTCTGCCAGAAACTGCTCGCATCAACAAGCTGAACCCAGCCCTTGCGGTCTTCCGGCTTTTTGTTGGACAGAATCCAGACGTAGGTGCTGATGCCCGTGTTGTAAAACATATCGGTGGGCAGCCCGATGATGGCTTCCACCAGGTCGTTTTCCAGCACATAGCGGCGGATTTCCGATTCGCCGCTGCCGGCCCCGCCGGTAAACAAAGGCGAGCCATTGAGCACGATGCCGATCCGGCTGCCGCCATCCACCGCCGGCCGCATCTTGCTGATGAGGTGCAGCAGGAACAGCATGGAGCCATCAGACACCCGAGGCAGACCGGGACCAAAACGGCCATCAAAGCCTTTCTCGGTGTACTCCTTGCGCACTTCCTTTTCGACTTTCTTCCATTCCACACCAAAGGGCGGATTAGACAGCATGTAATCAAACTTGCGATAACTATGACCATCCTCCGTGAGCGTATTACCCGCCACGATATTGCCCACATCCTGGCCCTTGATCAGCATATCCGCCTTGCAAATCGCATAGGACTCATCATTGAGTTCCTGACCAAACAGAGTCAAACGGGCATCGGGATTATGTTTAAGCAGATATTCACCCGCCACCGACAACATGCCACCGGTGCCAGCAGTCGGATCATAGAGCGTGCGCACCACGGCATTACCCGGAGTCAGCACGTCGTCATCTTCAATGAACAGCAGATTCACCATGAGGCGGATCACTTCACGCGGCGTGAAATGCTCACCCGCAGTTTCATTCGAAACTTCCGCGAACTTGCGAATCAGCTCCTCAAACACCAAACCCATCTGGGCATTATCGACCTTGCTTGGATGCAAATCGATCTTGGCAAACTTCTCAGTGACCAGATACAGCAGGCCGGCTTTAGCCAAGCGCTCTATCTGGGTGTAAAACTCGAAACGCTCGAAGATATCGCGCGCCGCCAATGAAAAACCGCGAACGTAGGCATAGAGATTCTCGCGGATGTGGTCCTGATCGCCTAGCAGCTTGGCAAGGTCCAGCGGCGAGGTGTTGTAGAAGCTCTGTCCCGCCTTGCGCAACAGAAACGGATCAGGATTCAGGCCCTGCCGGGTCTTGGCATCAAACTCAGCCAGCACAGCGGGTTTGGTGCTTTCCAGCACGCAATCCAGACGCCGCAGGATGGTGAAGGGCAGGATCACCTTGCCGTATTCGGATTGCTTGTAATCGCCGCGTAGAAGATCGGCAACGGACCAGATGAAAGAAGACAGGGCTTGGTGGTTCATATTTTTCGTCAGTTGTCTTGCAGCAGAGACGGGATTAAACCGCCGCCTATGATATGAAGGCTAAGGCTGTGCGCGCAATTCGGCATAAGACAGCCGGCCATGAACCCCTGCCGTGGCAGGCAGGCCGTCAAGACAGCGTGTTGTATCATGAGCACCCTGGAACCCAACCCACCTGCCTCCCCTGCCTGAATACCACGATCCCGCGCGGAGAAACCCTGAATGATGGAAGAACCCTTCGACGACGATCTCGACGACGATCTCGACAACAGCGACACACCCCGACCGCCCAGCAAAAGCCAGCGCAAACGCGACGCCACCGCCCTGCAGGATCTGGGCGCGCGCCTGGTCGAACTCAGCGCAACGCGCCTGAACCAGATACCGCTGCCCGATGAACTGCTGGCCGCCGTGCGCATGGCTCAGGCGACCACGCAGCGCGGCGCACGCAAGCGGCAATTGCAATACATCGGCAAGCTGATGCGGCGCATTGAAGACCCCGAGGCGATCCGTCAGGCGCTGGACGGCCTGAGCGCCCCGGCCCGCTCACGTCACAGCAACTAACCCGATCGCGGAGCCACGCCTGAACACGCCACCGCTGTCCCTGCTGTTACTGCTTGGCGCGCTGACCGCCTTCGCGCCCATGTCCATCGACATGTATCTGCCCGGCCTGCCGGCCATCGCCACCAGCTTCAATGCCACGCCCAACGCCGCCCAGTTCACCCTGACCAGCTTCTTCATCGGTCTGGCCATTGGCCAGGCCATCCACGGTCCCCTGGCCGACCGCTACGGACGCAAACCCCCGCTCTATGCCGGACTGGCGCTCTATGTCATCGCTTCGCTGGGCTGTGCCTTTGCCCCCGATCTGGCCACGCTGACTGCGCTGCGCTTCGTCCAGGCACTGGGCGGCTGCGCCGGCATCGTCATCACCCGGGCCATCGTCCGCGATCGCTTCGACGTGCACACTTCGGCGCGGGTCTATTCGCTGCTGATGCTGGTCATGGGCCTGGCACCGATTCTCGCCCCGCTGGCCGGCGGCTGGATTCTGCTGCTGAGCGGCTGGCGCATGATCTTCGTAGTGCTGGCACTGTTCGGGCTGGCCTGCCTGCTCAGCAGTTGGCGCTATCTGCCGGAAACCCGCCCGGTGACCCACACCGCCAGTGTCGGCATCGGCCCGGTCCTGCGCACCTATGGCCAGTTGCTGTGCGACCGGCGCTTTCTCGGTTACACCCTGAGCGGGGGCTTCGCTCAGGCCGGCATGTTCGCCTATATCACCGGCTCGCCGCACGTCTTCATCGACCTATACGGCCTCTCGCCGCAGGCCTATGGCTGGCTGTTCGGACTGAACGCGCTGGGCCTGATCGCCAGCTCGCAATACAACCGCCGCCTGCTACGCCAGCATTCCGCCGATACCCTCCTGCGCCGCGCCAATCGCGCCACCGTGCTGTTCGGTCTGACGCTGCTGGGCATGACCCTCGCGGGCGGCGGTCTGTATGGCCTGCTGCTGCCACTGTTTGGCTATCTGGTGACACTCGGCTTCACCGCGCCCAATGCCATGGCCCATGCCCTGGCCGAACAGGGCGCGCGCGCCGGCAGTGCCTCGGCGCTGATCGGCAGCCTGCAATTCACCCTGGCCACCCTGTCCAGTGCTCTGGTTGGGCTGGCCGGGCATGGCTCGACATTGCCCATGACCAGCATCATCGCCGGCTGTAGCCTGCTCGCCTATGCCGCACACCGCCTGCTGGTCACGCAGGAAAAAATTTAAACGCCGTGCGGGATGCGGCCCAGCACGAATAGGACGATAATTCCCGCACCTTTCTTCCCGCCACCCGAGCCCAACGCCGTGACCGGACTGCTCAATTCCCTCCCGCAACGCGCCCAGCGCCTGGGCGAACGTACATCGCTGCTGCGCGGCCTGCTGCTGGGCGTTCTCCTGCTCAGCCTGCTGATCAAGCTGGTGCTGATTTATCAGGCCGACTGGCACGAACGCAGCATTCTCAAGATGGAATACGGTTTCGGTCCGGTCATCACTGCTCTGTATGAGAAACAGTCGCTGGAAGCCTGCGGCGTGGCCTATGCGCTGGATTTCTGCGGCGTGGCCGGGCGCATGCCGCTGCTGCCCTTCGCCTATGCCGAACTGGCGCGGCTGATCGGCACCAGCCAGGGCGCGCTGGCTTTCACCAAGACCCTGGTCTTTCAGGCACTGCTGGGCGGGGCGCTACTCTGGCTGTTCCAGACCCTGCGCGGCTTTCCACTGCGCCGCCTGGCCCTGGTGCTGATCGCCGCCCTGACCCTGCTCGGGCCGCAATATCTCAAGCACTCGATCAGCGTCCAGTATGAGGAAAGCCTGCTGCTTGATCTGTTCCTGATCTATTTCACCCTGCTGGCGGTGGTGCTGACCCGGCAGCGGCTACGGGCAGCACTCTCGATCCTCGATTATGGGATTCTGATCCTGCTGGCGCTGTCGGGCTGCACGCTGTACTTCATCAAATCCTCGCTGGTGCTGTTTGGCCTGATCGCCATTGCCGCACCGGTCTGGCTGGTGACCCTGCCGCGCGCGCTGCGCGTGATGATGTTCCTGCCGCTGATTGCCGGGCTGGTCTGGTGGGGCTCGGTCAACTATGCCTATCACGGTGAAGTGCGGCTGGGCTCGTCCTACAACGGCGAAAATCTCTATCGCGGCCAGAATCCCTACACCTACAAGATGTATCCGGAGATCAATCTGGACCGGATCATCGACTCGCGCGAAGTGCAACTGAACAGCGGCGAGGTCATCAAGCTGCCAGACTGGACGGTTAATTTCCCCAAATTCAAAAGCGAATGGGAATGGCATGACTACTTCGCCCATCTTGGCAAGCAATGGATGCTCGACAACCCGCAACAGGCCCTGGAACTGAGTCTGCGCAAGCTGTGGGTGCTGTTCCTGGAACCGGGCAAGGTGCCATTTCGCCAGTACGGGCAGCCGGGCGCGGACCCGTTGGATTATTCGCTGGCAACGCTGCTGGCTGGTGCTGGCTGGATCGTGCTGATGCGGGTGCTGTTCTTCATGGCCCTGGGCCTGGCGCTCTGGCATCTGCTGCGCCGGGATGAAGACTGGCGGCCGGCGCTGTTTTTCCTGCTGTTCGTCGGCGCCTATGCCGCGCCTTATGCAGCCGGCTTTGCCTATCAACGCCATGTCACGCCGCTGCTGGTGCTGGCAGCCTGCTATCTGCCGCTGCTAACCCTGCCGCGCACCACGTCCACCACTGCCGCTGCCACCGTGACCCCATCGCCATGTCCCCCCATCACCGCCGCGCCCTGACTCTGAGCATCGGCCTGGCCGCGCTGCTGTATCTGAGCGTGGTGCTGTTTGCCGACCGGGATGCGGTCCTGGCCGCGCTGCGCCGGGTAGGATCGCCCGTGCTGGTGGCGATTTTCGCCCTGTCGCTGCTCAATTACCTGCTGCGCTTCTGGCGCTGGCAACGTTATATCGCCGCCTT
>RXIX01000147.1 GCA_003989075.1 Candidatus Competibacteraceae bacterium
CTGGCTGATTGGCACCGGCGAATACCTGAGCACGTTTCGTGCTGACCTGCAGCGCGAAGCGCTGGACTGGATCAGCACCATTCGCTTTGGCCTGAACGGCTACATGATGATCATTGCCGACGATGGCACCGTGCTGGTCTCGCCGGGTAATCCAGACGCGCAGGGTCGCATCTACCGTACGCTGCAGGACCCGCGCGAGCAGGCGCTGATCGAGCAGATTATGACCCTGGGCCGCGAGGGCGGCGGCTTTTTCGAGTATGAGTGGTTTCGGCCCGAGGATGTGCAGCGGCAATTGCCGCAGTCCAAGCTGGCCTATGTGGCCCATATGCCGCAATGGAACTGGACCGTGGCCGCTGGCCTGTATTTGGATGATCTGGAAACCACGCTGGCTCAGCAGCGCGCCGTTAACCAGAACAGTCTGCGCGGGCGTGTCAGCACGGCGGTGCTGATTGTGCTGCTGGCGGCGGCAGCAGCGGCGCTGTTTTCGGCCCTGCATGCCCGCTGGATGAAGAGTCTGATTACGGGGTACCGGCGTGATCTGCTGGCGCGTACCCAGGCCCTGCAGCAGAGTACCGCAGCGCTGGATGATGCCCGGTCGATGGCCGGTCGCGAGGCCGATGAGCGCCGTGCTGCCGAGGCCCGCTTGCGCTATGTGTCCGAGCACGACGAGTTGACGGATCTGCCCAATCGCACTCTGCTGCGCGATCGTCTGGTGCAGGCGCTGGCTGCGGCGGCCCATGCCGGTCATCGTGTGGCGGTGCTGTTTCTCGATGTGGACCGTTTCAAGACCATTAACGACTCGCTCGGCTATCAGGATGGTGATCGTATTTTGCGTGAGGTGGCGCAGCGGCTGTGCCAGGCCCTGCGCCCTGATGAGACAGTCAGTCGTTATGGTGGCGATGAGTTCGTGGTGTTGCTGCCGCTGCTGGAGCGCAGTCATCAGGCGGCGGTGACTGCCGAGCGCCTGGCGCAGGCGGTGTCCCAGCCTTATCGCCTCGATAACGATGAAGTGCTGGTGTTGACCCTGAGCATCGGCGTGAGTATTTATCCCGAGGATGGCCAGGATGCCGATACCCTGCTGCGCAGCGCTGCACTGGCCCTGGCGGACGCCAAGGATGAGGGTCGCAACAGCTATCGGCTGTTTACGCCGGAGATGGATGCGCGCGCCCATGAGCGGCTGTCGCTGGAAAATCGCCTGCGCCGTGCTCTGGAACAGGGCGAGTTCGAGTTGTATTACCAGCCGCAATTTTGCATCGCTGGCCGGACCCTGATCGGTTACGAGGCGCTGGTGCGCTGGCGCAGCAATGGCGTGCTGGTGTCGCCGGGGCAGTTCATCGCTGTGGCTGAGGAGTGCGGTCTGATTCTGCCGCTGGGTGCCTGGGTGCTGGAGGAGGCTTGCCGGTGCAATCAGGTCTGGCGGGCGGCGGGGCTGCCGGTGCGGCCCGTGGCCGTCAATCTATCGGCGGTGCAGTTCCGGCGGCGCGCGGTGGTGGCGGCGGTGGCGCAGGCGTTGCAACTAAGCGGTTTGCCGGCCAATTGCCTGGAGCTGGAGTTGACCGAGGGCATGCTGATGGAGGACATCGCGCAGAGCCGGGTGGATTTGCGTGAGCTTAAGGATATGGGTGTGCGGTTGGCGGTGGATGATTTCGGCACCGGCTATTCGAGTCTGAGTTATTTGAAGCGTTTCCCGCTGAATACGCTCAAGATCGACCGGTCGTTCATTCAGGATTTGCCCGGTGATCATGATGATGCCGCTATTACCACTGCGATCATCCGTCTGGCCAAGAGCCTGGGTCTGACCACGGTGGCTGAGGGTGTGGAAACTGAGGCGCAGCGGGCGCTGTTGCTGGCTGAGGGTTGCGATTGCCTGCAGGGGTATCTCTGGGGTCGGCCCGTGCCGGCGGCGGAACTGGAGGCGCTGCTGCGCCAGGGGCTGCCACAGGAAATGGCCAAGGTGGCGATGGCGTAGGGTGCGTAAGTTTCATCGTTTCGTAGTGTGGATAAGCGAAGCGCATCCACCTTCTCGGGCAAAGGGTTGGTGGATGCGGCGCAAGCGCCTTATCCACCCTACCCGCGAAGTTTCATCGTTTCGTAGGGTGGATAAGCGTAGCGCATCCACCGACTGTCGCTGCAAGGGTTAACTGTCCGATCCATCATTCGCAATTCATCCCGATGATTGTTGCGGGTTCGTCGGCACCCCATGACGCTTCGTACCAACCCTTGCGCACGGCGTTACCGAACGACGACCACCGCCATTCGCCGGGCCGGTTTGCTAACCCGTGTTTCACCGGGTTGTAATGGATGTAATCCATATGCTTGCGCCAATCTGCTTCATCGCGAATGGCATGCTCCCAAAACCGCCGCTGCCATACCATTCGCTCGTTGCGGTTATTGGTAGCGGTGTCGATCTGGCGCGAGGCAGCTTTCTTTATTTCACGCCAGCGGGAGGAGTAATCGGCATCGCCATCTGGCATTCGCCAGATGCAATGCAGGTGTTCGGGCAGTACAACTATTGCGTCGATTTGGAAGGGGCGAACCGCCATCACTTTACAAAAGGCTTGCCGAACCACTTCGACGCGCCATTCGTTGATGAATATCGGGGCGCGGTTATGGGTGACGACAGTGAAGAAGTAGGTGCCGCCGGGGAGGTTGGTGCGGCGGTAGTCACTCATGCCCGCACCTTGATATTTGCTGTGGTGGATGCGCTTCGCTTATCCACCCTACGTACTGCGGGTGATGCACAGGATTATAACTGCGCTGCAGCGACGATCTGCGCCCGCGTATCCTGGCCCTGTTGGTTGTGCTTCTCGGCTATAAGGAATATGCCCTTTCCTGCACTTTTCTCAGCCCAAAGCTGGCCGATATTCCGTTTCTCTTTTGTGTCCTGTGTGTCGTCCAAATGCGCGCCTTTGTATTCGATCACTAGAATCCGCCTGTCCTGCAATTCGGCCACAAAGTCGGGATAGAAACGGTCGGTGGAAGTCGGTAACCAGAACGAAGTTTGCGGGCGAGTATCAAGGTTGCGTATCCAGTGCTTGACCTGCGGCAAGGTATCAATAATCCGGGCGCACTCGAATTCTTCCCCTTTGGACTCCAGTTTGCCCACCCTGCCGAAAAAGTGTTTTTGGAAGCGGTAGGCTCCTTGGTAAAACCACGCGGCGGGATAGGGGCGCTTGTCGAAAGCAAAACCGTCGGCAAATCCTGTTTCGATCTGGGCGCTTGCCCCAAACAGGTAATCCTGATAGCCCTTGGCGTAAGCCTGCCGCCGGTAAGCGGCGATTTTCTGCTGGGTGGCTTTGGCCAGTGGGTATTTGAACCGTACCAAATCATTCAGGGAAAAGCGGCGTGTCTCGATAAGATAAGCGACCAGCTTGCGACAAAATTCCAGTAACACCGGTTGGGTGAGGTCGGGTTGGCGGCATTGCCGGTCCAGCCAACGGGAAAGCTGTAAGTCCGTCCAGTCCAGTTTGAGCAGGCCGATTTCAAGCTGGATGTGTTGATCCAGGTGCTTGTAGCCGACTTTCTCGCCGTAAAGATCGATTTCCCATCGTTCGGCGGTTTCCTGAATGGAAAATTCCACCGGGGACAGCGCCGCCGGACAATTGTTGAGCGTCCATCCACCCAGATCGAGAATCAGTTCTTTCTCGGCAAGCTGCAACTCACCCTGCACATTCAGGAATAGACGGGGAACAGTGAACGTCTCGCCACGTTCTGCGGGAGAGATACTGTTCTGGTAGGCGATGCGTTGACGGTGAACGGCAGCCCGCAAGGCTTCCCGGCGCTCGGGTTGCACGGCGGCGGATAGCCGTTGTTCAAGCGCCTCGGAAATGTCGCCGGTCACGGCTACGCTCACGGTCCCGTCCGGGCGCATCTCCACCTTGACCCGTGCGGTCACGTCGTCATCCAAGCCGCTTAAATCAGGGGCGGTTTCGACGGTTTCCAGCAAGATCGGGGTGCGGTCAAACAGGCCGCCCGGCGACTCGAAACCGGGTATTTCCGCCTGCCGGACTTCCATCGAAGCGGCGGCTTCATCGGGGTTAAACCCCATTTTCTCCACCAGGGTATCGGCAAGATTGCGCGCCCCTTCGCCCAATCGTGGGCTGGACACATGGGCATAGGCGCGGTTTAACGCCTCGTGGCTGCGGCTTTCCGCATAAGGCATGCGCAGAACCCGCCCGAGAAATTGCTCAATATCGGTTGTACTGCCGACATTCGCCACGGAACACAGCACATAGGCGAACGAGCAATCCCAGCCTTCCTTGAGAGCCTCCACGGTGATGATGAATTCGACCGGGCAGGCCTTATCAAAAAGATCGATGCTATCCAGCTCGCGCTGTTCGCCGGTGGCGATGGCGATGCGCTCCTGAGCGATGTTTTCATTGTCGATCAGGTGGTTTTTTAGTACCTCAACGGTGACCTCCTGCCCCTTGTCCTGTGCCTGGAAGAGCACGAGGGGGCGGATATAGCGGGGGTCGTTTGCAGCGGTTTCCGCCAGTTGCGCCCGCGTTTTAATCGCGTCATGGACGGCGGCCCGCCAGTCGTCGGGATGTTCGATCAGGATGATCGGCAGTTTGATCATCTGAGCCAATTTCACCTCGGCGGCGGATGCGCGAAACAGGACGTTGCTCCCGCTGCGCGGGTCGGCGCTCGGGGTGGCGGTGAATTCCACGATGCAGGCCGGGCGCACGGCGGCCAGCATCTCGAAAGACAGGTTGGTTCCGGCCTTATGCGCTTCGTCTACGATCACTAGAGGTTGGTGAACCGCCATGAGGTTGACGAAGGAAAACTTGATCTGGCCCTTGTGGGGACCGTTTGCGAACCGTTCCAGCCCCGGCGCGTTCTGCGGAACCTGGGCGAAATGGGATTCAAAGCTCTCGGAATGGGCATAGGCCCGGCGTCCTTCGGTGTTGCTGACGCGCAAGGTCTGGATCGTGCAAACGATAATGGAAACCTGTTCGGTCAAGTCCTGCGGGCGGATTTGGGTGATTTCGGATATGTCGAACACGGACACCTTGCCGTCAAAGGCTGCGTCAATCGCGGCGCGGTAGGGATGAGTGGGTTTCTTGAGGGCCTCGGCTGTCTGTTTGCGGATGGTGTTGGTGGGCACCAGCCACAACACTACGGGATAGTCTTTTTCCAGATAGGCACGCCCGGCCACGGCAATCGAATGGGCCGCCAGCAGGGTTTTTCCGCCCCCCGTGGGCAGGCGCAAACAGGCATTGGGCACGCCGGGAAGTCCTGGAAGAGTCCGGTAGGGCGGTATGTTCCGGTTCGGCTCACGCTGCCGCACGGTTTCACTAAAGGCCCGTTCGGGATCGGCAGTGAGGCGGGCGCGTTCCAGATAATCCTTGAGCGTGTCCAAAGCGGTGCTCTGAAAACGTTTCAGTTCCATCCTGCTCTCCTAGCGCGCCTTGATTTCATAGGGTATCTGCCGGAAGGTGATCCGTTCGTTTTCCAGCCGCTCGGTGCTCATCCGACACCCTTCGCCGAAAATGATCTTGGGGCCGTCAAAGGGTGGCAAGGCAGCCAGGATTCTTGCGGTCAGGATATTCCCGCCGTCGGGTCGTTTGTCGCCCAGAATGCCGTTATAGAGCAGGTAATAGGCGGTGCCGTCATGGATGCCCAGCAAGGTAGAATCCGCCGCTCCGGTGAAGGGAACGCCGGTTTCGATAAACCAGACATGCGCGGCCAAGGGCGCAAAGCGGATGCCGGGGGAAATATGGCCTTCCTCGTCAAATACCGGATCGCCCAGACGATAGAAGCGGAAGCCGCCGCCGCCTTTCCAACCCACGGCTTCTGAAATCCCGCCTTGTTCACCCTCAATCACCTTTTTCAAGCGCGGGACGCAATGCGTAACGGCGTGTTCGCCCATCTCAATGCCGATATAGCGGCGGCCCATTTTGTGGGCCACGGCGGCGGTCGTGCCGGAACCCAGGAAGGAATCTAAAACGAGGTCGCCAGGAACCGTGGATATATGCAGCACCCTTTCGATTAGGGATTCTGGCTTTGGCGTCCCAAATGAAGCCTCATCGGGGAAGAGCGCTCGCATTTCATTTTTCGATGTACGGTTGCTACC
>RXIX01000148.1 GCA_003989075.1 Candidatus Competibacteraceae bacterium
CATGGCTCAGGCTATCACTCTGATCGAAAGCAATGCTGCCGCGCACTTCGATATGGCGCAGGAAGTTCTGCGGCAACTGATCCCCAACACCGGCAATTCGATCCGCGTCGGCATCACCGGCGTGCCCGGCGTGGGCAAGAGCACGTTTATTGAAGCGCTTGGCCTGCACCTGTGCGAGCAGGGGCACAAGGTAGCGGTGCTGGCGGTGGACCCAAGCAGTACGGTGACGCGCGGCAGCATCCTCGGTGATAAGACCCGCATGGAACTGCTCTCGCGTGATCTGCGCGCCTTCATCCGGCCTTCACCCTCAGCCGGCACGCTCGGCGGCGTCGCGCGCAAAAGCCGCGAAACGATCCTGATCTGCGAGGCAGCCGGTTTCGACGTCATCCTGGTGGAAACCGTCGGCGTCGGCCAGAGCGAAACCACGGTGCGCTCGATGGTCGATTTCTTCCTGCTGCTGATGCTGGCCGGAGCTGGCGATGAATTGCAGGGCATCAAGAAAGGCATCATGGAGCTGGCCGATGCGCTGCTGGTCAACAAGGCCGATGGCGATAACAAGGTACGCGCTAATGCCGCCCGCGCCGATTACAACCGCGCCCTGCACTACCTCGCCCCGGCCACCGAGGGCTGGCGCACCAAGGCCTATACCTGCTCGGCGGTCAGCGGCGACGGCATCGGCGCCATCTGGCAGGTGATCAAGGA
This sequence comes from Candidatus Competibacteraceae bacterium, assembly GCA_003989075.1. Taxonomy (GTDB): domain Bacteria; phylum Pseudomonadota; class Gammaproteobacteria; order Competibacterales; family Competibacteraceae; genus RXIX01. The sequence continues at coordinate 703 of RXIX01000148.1, forward strand.
ATTTCACCAGCAGATCACCGCCAGCGGCGTATTTGCAAAGCGCCGTCAGCGGCAGACCCTGGACTGGGTGTACTCGATGGTCGAGGAGCACCTGCGCACCAGCTTTTTTAACCACAGCGGTGTCGGCAACATCCGCGCGGCGGTAGAACAGGCCGTCATCGAAGGCCACCTGCCACCCACCGTCGCAGCCCAGCAACTGATTCACCAATACGAAAATTACTAACAGCTTCTCATCACCCGGAGAACAACCATGCTGCGCAGTCCCCGTGATTTTTTTAAAGCCAAGGTCGTCGGTGCGCCCGAACCGCTCCGTGAAATTCCGGTGCGGCCATCGCGCATGATCCACTTCTTCGATCCGAGCAATCCGAAGATGGCCGCCAAAGTGCCGGATATCGCCAAGACTGTGGATATCCTGCTCGGCAATCTGGAAGACGCGGTGCCGATCGACCGCAAGGAAGCGGCCCGCGAAGGTCTGGTGCAGGTCGGTAAGAGTGTCGATTTTGGCCACACCCAGTTCTGGACCCGGGTCAACAGCCTCGACAGCCCCTGGTTCCTCGATGACCTGATCCGGCTGGTGGGCGAAATCGGCGACAAGCTCGACGTGATCATGCTGCCCAAGATTCAGGGCGCCTGGGATATTCACTTCGTCGATCAACTGCTGGCGCAACTGGAAGCCAAGTACGGCGTGCACAAGCCGCTGATGATCCACGCCATTCTGGAAACCGCGCTTGGCGTGGCCAATGTCGATGAGATCGCCAACGCCAGTCCGCGCATGCAGGGCATGAGTCTGGGCCCGGCCGATCTGGCGGCCTCGCGGCGCATGAAGACCACCCGGGTCGGTGGTGGCCATCCTGATTATCTGGTGCGCACCGATCCCGATCCGGCCAATCCCGGCGCGCCGCGGCCGACCGCACAGCAGGATCTGTGGCATTACACCATGGCCAAGATGGTTGATGCCTGCGCCAGCGTCGGCGCGCTGCCTTTCTACGGCCCGTTTGGCGATATCGCCGACCTGGTGGCCTGCGAGGATCAGTTCCGCAATGCCTATCTGATGGGTTGCGTCGGTACCTGGACTCTGCATCCCAACCAGATTGCCATTGCCAAGCGGGTATTCAGCCCGAAGCCGGAGGAAGTGACCTGGGCCAAGCGGGTCATCGAGGCCATGCCCGATGGCAGCGGCGCGGTGATGATCGACGGCAAGATGCAGGACGACGCCACCTGGAAACAGTGCAAGGTGGTGCTCAATCTCGCCCAGTTGATCGCCGAGCGCGACGCTGAGTACAAGGCACTGTACGGGCTCTGAGCCGCTGTTGAGATCGCCGTTCGTGGCGCAGCGCGTGCTGCGTCATGAACGGCAGATCAGTGGTTGACGTTCAGCCTCTGAGGCCGCAGAACCGCTACCCATGGGGTTATGCGAATTGCGAATGAGGAGCCTCACGATGAAAAAAACCGTTGCTCCCGATGCTCCAGCCTCCAGAACCCGCGACGCATCCACCGCTGCCCGCGTGGTGATCGACCGCGAAACCGTCGAACTCAAGCGCCTGGAAAAGCGCATCGGCCGCATCCATCTGCGCCAGCGCCTTGGCATTGAAGCCGACCACGCCACTCAGGTCTTCGGACGTGGCCGTACCTTCTTTCACATCGAAAACTGGTACTCGATCCACGCACTGATCCGTCTAGGGCTGCGGGCACTGGGCCTGTACCAGCGTGGCCGGCGCAATGCCGCTACTCTGGAAATTCGCCATAACACGGTATATATCCCGACCCTGCCCGAAGCACTGCACGGCTTTACCCTGCTGCATCTAAGCGATCTGCATCTGGATATGGACCCACGCTTTCCCGAGGTGCTGATCGAGCGCCTGCAGGGCCTGCACTATGATGCCTGCGTCATGACCGGCGATTTTCGCGCCCGCACCCACGGTCCCCATGAAGCGGCTATCGAGGCTCTGACCCGGATCCGGCCACACCTGCAGGGCCCGGTTTACGCCACCCTCGGCAACCATGATTCGATACGCATGGTGCCGGCCATCGAAGCACTCGGCATCAACATGCTGCTCAACGAATCAACCCTGCTCGAACGCGGCGGCGCGTTTCTGCACCTGGCCGGAATAGACGACCCGCATTATTTCCAGGTCGATAATTTCGACCGGGCCACCGCGCACATCCCGGTTGATGCCATCGCCATCCTGCTCTCGCACTCGCCGGAGCCTTATCGCCACGCCGCGCACGCCGGCTTTGCCCTGATGCTCAGCGGCCACACCCATGGCGGACAAATCTGCCTGCCGGGCGGCATCGCCCTGATGACCAACGCCGATTGTCCGCGCCGCTTCTGCCGTGGTGTCTGGCGCTACCACGATATGCAGGGCTATACCTCGGTCGGCTCGGGATCCTCGGTGGTCGGCGTGCGCTTCAACTGCCCGCCGGAAATCACCCTGCACCACCTGCACGGCACACCCGATCAATAGGGCCGCTGGCGAATCCCCAGCCGATACAGCACCTGCGACAGCAGCAGATCCAGCAGCAGGAATGCAATCACCGTGACCACGATTGCCGGCGCATCAAGGGCAAATGCTTCCCGCACCGCCAGCAATGGCAGCAGCGCCTCGGGCACCTGATCCAGACCGAGCATCATGCTGCTCGAAGGCCGGCCCAGACGGCGCTTGATAAAGCTCGACAGCAGATCGCCAGCCATCGCCAGCAGGCCGATCAGCGCACCCACCGCAGCGGGAACACCCAGCAGCAACGCACCGCTGCCAGTCATCAGCACTGCCGCCAGCAGGCCACGCCAGGTCTTGGTGGTGCCAAACAGACGCTGCCCATCAGCCAGAACCCGGCCACCATCCAACGGCCAAGCCCACCGCGCACCGCACAGCGCCGCCGCGATGATCGGCGCGCCATTGGCGATCAGCAGCAACAGCAATAGTTTTGATTCGCCTGCCAGGCTCATGGTTGTCGGCCGGTAGTCGTCCTAGCGCTAAGCATAGTGCCGCGCCGGCGCGTGCGGATTGCACCGTGATAGTCCACACATTGCCACTACAATGAAGGCACGGTTTCAGCATGGCCAGTTCCTGCAAGACGGCATCACCGGCAGCGGCGTTACATAGCCATGTTGATGCCATAACCGCGATCACCACGACAAAAGCCAAAAGCAATGAGGAGAAGCCCGATGCATGCAATTCTGAACCCCTTCCTGCGCGCCAGCCTGAGCGCCACCGGCGCGATGCTGCTGCTGGCCAGTGCTCACGCCGCCGACCTCAATTCACCAGTTGGACAATGGCGCACCATTGACAAGGAATCCGGCAAGCCCAAGAGCATCGTGCAGATCACCGAAAGCGGCGGCGCTCTGACCGGCACCATCGTCAAGCTGCTGGAAGGCGCCAGCGAGAAAACCTGCAGCAAGTGCGAAGGCGACCTGAAGGACAAGCCGCTGGTCGGCATGAAAATCCTGTGGGATCTCAAGCAGAAGGGCGATGAATGGGTCGGCGGCAAGATTTTCAACCCGGCCGATGGCGGCACCTACGACAGCAAGGCCAAGCTGGCCAATGGCGGCAAGACCCTGGAAGTAACCGGCAAGTGGCTGTTCGTCAGTAAGCAGCAGGACTGGCAGCGGGTTGAATAGCGCCCAATGTGCGCCCCGTGGCTGATCCCAGCACACGGGGCGCGACCAGGCTACAGCACCGCCGGCCCAACCTCAGGCACCGGCAGACCCTGCTGCCGGCAGGCAGCAGTCAGGGTGTTCAGCAACAGGCAGGCAATGGTCATCGGACCCACCCCGCCAGGCACCGGAGTGATGGCACCGGCGACCTGGACCGCCGCCGCAAAATCCACATCACCGACCAGCCGGCCTTTGCCATCCGGGGTCGGAACGCGGTTGATTCCGACATCGATCACCGTCGCGCCGGGCTTGATCCAGTCGCCCTGCACCATATGCGGCTTGCCCACCGCCGCCACCAGAATATCGGCGCGCCGGCATTCTTCGGCCAGATCGCGGGTCCGCGAATGGGCAATGGTCACCGTGCAATGCTCGCGCAGCAGCAGCGCCGCCATCGGTTTGCCAACGATGTTGGACCGGCCCAGCACCAGTGCCCGCTGCCCAGCCAGACTGCCGATCCGGTCCTTGAGCAGCATCAGGCAACCCAGCGGCGTGCAAGGCACCATCGCCGCGCCACCGACCGCCAGCAGTCCAGCATTCAGCGGATGAAAGCCATCAACATCCTTGCTGACCGCGATCGCCTCGATCACCGCTTCCGGATCAATCCGCGCCGGCAGGGGCAACTGCACCAGAATGCCGTTAACCGCTGGGTCCTGGTTCAGTTCAGCGATGCGCGCCAGCAACTCGGCCTGGGTGGTGGTCGCCGGCAGGCGCTGTTCGAAGGACCGCATGCCGGCCTCGCGGGCCTGCAAGCCCTTGTTACGCACATATACCTGACTGGCGGGATCCTCGCCCACCAGCACCACCGCCAGCCCTGGGGTCAACTCATGCTCGGCCTGCAGGCGGGCAACCTGGGCGGCAATACTGGCGCGCAGGCGGGTGGCAAACTGTTTGCCGTCAATAATCGTGGCCGTGGTCATGGATATCCTCGTAATCGCTGAAAGGGCGGCGCATTTTACCCGAATTGCGCGAAAAGCCCCGTCCTTACTTCGGCTTCGCTCAGTACAGGTCAGGGCGGGGATGGAGAGCGCGGCGAACGAAGTTCGCCTTCTTTTTGTGCTGCATAGTCAGAAAGCACTTTTTGGCTCAGATTGGACAAATTGCGCCCGTCCAGTTCAGCGAGTTTCCGCAGCCGTTCTTTCAGTTCCTTGTTGATTTTCATGTGCAAAATTTCGCTAGTCATGTTGAATCCAATAATCTTTATTGTTAGTGTTAACAACATGATACGCAGCTACCGCTATCGGCTCAAGGACTCCAGTTCCGCTTTGCAACTCAACACGTTGGCGCGGGCGTGCAACGTCATCTGGAACTTCTGCAACGAGTCACAGGAACATGCGCTGCGCTGGCATCAGCGCTGGCCGACTTATCAGGACTTGTGCAAATTAACCACCGGCAGCAGCAAGGAACTGGGCCTGCATTCCCAGACGGTGCAAGCGGTATGTAATCAATACGCCACGCGCCGCCAGCAATTCAAGAAACGCAAATTGCGCTGGCGTGGCAAGCGGTCGCCCGGCTGGATTCCTTTTAAAGCCTCTGGCGTTAAAGTGGTTGAAGATACCGTGCGGTATGCCGGTCACGTCTTTCGCTTCTGGAACAGTCGGGAACTGCTTGGACCGATCAAATGCGGCAGTTTCAGTCAGGATTCGCGGCAACGCTGGTACGTCAATTTTGTGGTTGAAGTGCCGGAAGCGGAAGCCACAACCGGAACCAGGCA
>RXIX01000149.1 GCA_003989075.1 Candidatus Competibacteraceae bacterium
TCGCACTGCTGCATCCGCCCGGTGGCGTAGTCGGCGGCGACGAACTGCACATTCAGGCCCAGCTGGCACCGGGCGCACAGGCCCTGCTGACGACCCCGGCAGCGGGCAAGTTCTACCGTAGCGCTGGCCCGGTCGCCCGCCAGATCCAGCAGCTCAGTGTCGATGCCGGCGCGACCCTGGAATGGCTGCCGCAGGAAAGCATCATCTACGCAGGCGCCCGGCTTGATACGCTGACCCGCATTGAGCTGCACGGCGATGCCCGCTGCATTGCCTGGGAAATCGTCTGCCTGGGACGGCCCGCCGCCGGTGAAACCTTTACCAGCGGCCAGTACCGGCAGGGCTTCGAGCTGTGGCGCGAGGGCGAGCCACTGTATCTCGAACACGGTCGCTATGCCGGTGGCGATGCCGTGCTGACCGCGCCCTGGGGCTTGCAGAGCCAGCCGGTCACCGCCACGCTGCTCGCGACCGGGGTGCCCGCCGATCGGGTCACTGAACTGCGCACCGCAGTCACCGGGGCCACCGCTGCTACCGAGCAGTGCACGGTGACCCGGCTGGATGGCGTGCTGTTGTGCCGCTACCTGGGCCCTTCAGCAAATCGCGCCCGGCAGCTTTTTACCCTGGCGTGGAGTTTGCTAAGACCTGTGGTGCTGAATCGCCCGCCCTGCCCGTCCCGTTTCTGGATGACCTGAACCTGTGCGAGAACTTGCATGGAACTGACCCCCCGCGAGAAAGACAAGCTGCTGCTGTTCACCGCTGGCCTGCTGGCGGAGCGGCGCAAGGCCAAGGGCCTGAAACTCAACTATCCGGAGGCTGTTGCCTACATTTCCTGCGCGCTGCTGGAAGGCGCGCGCGAGGGACGCAGCGTCGCCGATCTGATGAGCCATGGCCGCACCCTGCTCAGCCGTGACGATGTGATGGAGGGCGTCGCGGAGCTGATTGCGGAAGTGCAGATCGAAGCGACCTTCCCGGACGGCACCAAGCTGGTCACGGTGCATCACCCGATTCCCTGAGGAGCTGCCGATGATTCCCGGTGAAATTATCACTCTCGATGGTGAACTCGAACTTAACGCCGGTCGGCGACGGCTGCGGCTGACCGTTGCTAACCGTGGCGATCGCCCGATCCAGGTCGGTTCGCACTACCACTTCGCCGAGACCAATCCGGCGCTGCTATTTGATCGGGCGCTGGCGCGTGGCTGCCGCCTGGATATTGCCGCTGGCACTGCGGTGCGCTTCGAGCCGGGTCAGGAGCGCGAGGTGGAGCTGGTCGAGTACGCCGGCGCGCGCGCAGTGTACGGCTTTCGCGCCGCGATCATGGGTCCGCTGGAGAACGCGCCATGAGCCGCATCGACCGCCGCGCCTATGCGGAAATGTACGGCCCGACTACCGGCGACCGGGTGCGCCTTGGCGATACCGAGCTGTGGATCACAGTCGAACGTGACTGCACCCGGTATGGCGAAGAAGTGAAATTCGGCGGCGGCAAGGTGATCCGTGATGGCATGGGCCAGTCGCAGCGTTCGCAGGCCGGGGGCGCAGTCGATACCGTGATCACCAATGCGCTGATCGTCGATCACTGGGGCATCATCAAGGCCGACATCGGCATTCGTGACGGGCGCATCAGCGGCATCGGCAAGGCCGGCAATCCCGATGTGCAGCCGGGCGTGGACATCATCATCGGTCCCGGCACCGAGGCCATCGCTGGTGAGGGACTCATCGTCACCGCCGGCGGCATCGACAGCCACATTCACTTCATCTGCCCGCAGCAGGTCGAGGAAGCGCTGATGTCCGGCGTGACCACAATGATCGGCGGCGGCACGGGCCCGGCCACCGGCACCAATGCCACCACCTGCACGCCCGGCCCCTGGCATCTGCGGCGCATGCTGCAGGCGGCGGAAGGGCTGCCGGTCAATCTTGGCTTTCTCGGCAAGGGCAACGCCAGCCAGCCCGCAGCGTTGGAGGAACAGCTCGAAACCGGCGCCATGGGCCTGAAGCTGCACGAGGACTGGGGCACCACCCCGGCGGCGATCGACTGCTGCCTAAGCGTGGCCGAGCGCTACGACGTACAGGTAGCAATTCACACCGACACCCTCAACGAATCCGGCTTCGTCGAGGATACGCTGGCCGCGTTCAAGGGCCGGGCCATTCACACCTATCACACTGAAGGCGCCGGCGGTGGCCACGCCCCGGACATCATTCGCGCCTGCGGCGAAGCCAATGTGCTGCCCTCCTCAACCAATCCGACCCGCCCGTACACGGTCAACACCGTCGACGAGCATCTGGATATGCTGATGGTCTGCCACCACCTCGATCCCGGCATCCCCGAGGACGTGGCCTTTGCCGATTCGCGCATCCGCCGCGAAACCATCGCTGCCGAGGATATCCTGCACGATCTGGGTGCGTTTTCGATGATCTCATCGGACTCGCAGGCGATGGGCCGGGTTGGCGAGGTGATCATCCGCACCTGGCAGAGCGCGCACAAGATGAAGGTGCAGCGCGGCACCCTGGCCGCCCCAACCTCCGGGCAAGGGCTTGAGGATGCCGACAACTTCCGGGTCAAGCGCTACATCGCCAAGTACACTATCAATCCGGCCATCACCCACGGCATCAGCCACCTGGTGGGCTCGCTGGAGGTGGGCAAGCTGGCCGATATCGTGCTGTGGCGGCCGGCCTTCTTCGGCGTCAAGCCATCGCTGATCATCAAGGGCGGACTGATCGTGGCCGCGCCGATGGGCGATGCCAATGCCTCGATTCCGACACCCCAGCCGGTGCATTACCGGCCGATGTTCGGCGCCCTGGGCGGGGCGCTGGCCGCGACCTGCCTGACCTTCGTCTCCAAGGCGGCGCTGAGCAGCGGAGCGCTGGATGCGCTCGGTCTGCAACGGATGCTGGCGGCCGTGCGTGACACGCGCGCGATCGGCAAGCGTGACCTGATCCATAACGCCTATCAGCCACATATCGAGGTCGATCCGCAGACCTATGAAGTGCGCGCCGATGGGGTGCTGCTGAGCTGCGAACCGGCCCGGGTACTGCCGCTGGCGCAACGTTATTTCCTGTTTTAATTGGGGTAACGTCGCTGCCGGCGCGGAGCCCTCAGCGGCGCAGATAGATCAGCTCGCGCGGCAAGGCGATATTATTGCCGAAACGGTCCTCGCCATAACCGGATTCGGCCAGCGCGCGCAGATCACTGAGCACGCGCCGGTCGCCGACAAAAATCACCCGCAGGTCAGTGTGCAGATCAATCTGACCGGTGGCCTGCAGGCGCTTGATGCCGGTCGTGACCTGTTCCAGCAGCAGGCCCTCGTTGCCCAGCTCCTCGGGCAACTGGAACGGCTGCTGGTAAATCACGATCTTGCCCTGCTCGGCCAGCTTGAACACGATGTCGAGAATCAGGGTGCGTACCTGGGCGGCGCCTGGGACATCCGCCGGCAATGCAAAATCGCCAATGGCCGATACCAGCCAGCGCCGCTTCCAGGCGTTGATCTTTTCGTTGGCCCGGAAAATGTCCATCGGCGAACTGGCATCGTAGGATTCACCGTCCAGTTCCATGCGCACCTCGCTGCCATAATGCCGCGCCACCCGGGCAATCAGCGTCGCCGGGCGGACGTGAAAACCGCGATAGGCCGGCACCGGCACTTCGACACGCACGACCTCGGCATAACGGCGCAGCAGCGCCTGACACAGACCATGCCCGGAGTTCAGATACAGCCGCGCCTGCGCAATCGAGTAGCGCATCAGCAGGTCCAGCAGGCGCGCCGGACGAATCACCGGCTTGCGACGCAGTGAGGGATCGCCGGTGCGGGCATTCAGATGACGCTCGAAGTAATGCGCCAGCAGGGTCGCGGTCTCCAGCAGGTGCAGTACCAGACTGATATGGCTGCGCAGAATCGGCAGGTCGGGATTGCGGTCCTCGATGCGCGTGCCGGCGACATGGGTGTCATACAGTGATTGCAGGCTATGAAAGCGCATCTCCAGATGGCGCAGGCTGTCTTCGCTAACCGGATCGGGAATGCAGGCGGTGTATTCACCCGGCTCGATGGCGGCCACCCGGTGCAGCAGATCGCTCTCTGCAGCCAGACCCAAATAGGCGGTGGCCAGGCAGGTGACGGTTTTGGCGGTGCCGGATACTCGGCGCAACGGTCGATCACGCGGCAGACGACCCGCCGGCAGAGATTCACGCAGGGCTGCGATGTGCTGCGCCGGCGGCGTCGATAAGGGCAGGTTCAGGCGCTGGGCCTGCTGGCGAATCCAGAGCGCCGACCGCACCAGCACCTGCCGGGTTTCTCGCAGGGCCGCTGTAGTCGCCGCCGCGCAATCTTCCTGCCCGACCAGCGGCAACCGGCCCGTGCGCAGAACCTGCTGAACATGCAACAACCGGTCGCCAAAGGCCGCAAATAGCTTGAGCGCCGCCACCAGCGAGCGAAATCGTGACCACTGCCGGTTATCGCGGGCGCCATACACGTCAAGGAGGTCTTCCACCTGGCCGGCCTGCGCCAACAGTTCGGCAAGCAGTGCGCCACTCAACGCAACCGGCTCACCGTTTTCCACTGCCAGCAACCCGGCCAGTTCCAACAGGCGGCGCGAACGCTCGGCCATCAAGGTGCCAAAACAGTGCGTATCCACGACACCCATCCCGCCGTGATAAGCCAAATCAACGGCGCCCGCGTCCACGCCGGGTCCGGTAGCCTTATCCTCATCCACAGCCACCCGCCTCATGCCCGTCCCTTACCTCCCATCCGCCCAAGACTGGCTACCGGATTGCAAACCACACGCCAAAACCGCAGCGGTGTGTGCGCCGGGATACGGCAGCAACATCCCGAATTCGCGACCGCGAATTTTATACACCCCCCAGCAACTGCGCATGCTGCATCCTGCTTCAACGCTAGCAGAGACGCGGTGCACTGCCTGCATGATCGCTTACGTGCGCTGATCGCCATTGCTCACGCAACCCATCCAGGGCGGCCACGAACATGACATATCCTGTTATCATCATCCTTGATTTTCTAATAAAAATAAAAACCGTGTCGGTAAGCAATCAGAATTTGCCTATAAAGGCAGCGCGGGAGTTAACTCAATCGCTCATAACCGATTGCAGCAGACGGTTCACCGTACAGCCTGCCACTCAATCGGAACGCCAGGCCACCTGCAAAAGCAGCATGTCGGACTCCACTACTTTTGAATTTCTCGTTGCGCCCGAGCAGCTTAACGCCTTCAGCGATGCGCTGGCTGCGCTGATGGAGCCGTCGTCATGCAATCAACTTTCCGCAAGCAACGCAGCACCTTCACGGTCGCTCGTGCACCTTTTTCATAGCCTGGCAACCGGTAAAGGCGCTGCGTGCTTAACGCTGATCTTCCCGAAAGACCCCCCACTGCGTGAGTTCCAGTCTGATAACCCTGAGTTGAGGTGCACCCAGCCTGGAAAAGTTGCCGTAGGCTGCTTCTGGCTGAGTTGCCAGCATGCTCAAGGCCAGTACACGATCGCCTTCACCAGCGCTACGCGGTCAATCTCATCGCTCATGCAGACATCGATATCGGTGCAACACGTGTTCCGCACCCTGGCCCAGCACACCATGGACGGCAGGATTCAACTGATCAATGAATGGAACGAAACTGCTGTTCTCTGAGCATGCGCTCAGAACTGCTGTTGATTAACTCGATACGCGATCATTTGAAATTCAACCAACAGGATGGATCTGATCACAGCCCACGGCAGCAGCGATGCTCACGACGACAAAAACCGTCGGGGCCGCCACGCGGCTGCTGTATGCTTGTTTCCACCCAAGATTCCTGGGGGCCACGGATGACACGCAGGTGACACGCCTGCCGGTTAATAGATTCATGGAAACCGGGCACAGGGACACGCTCCACAACATCAGCGCCCCATGATTCGGGTCAACCGCCCGGACATGGGGTGCCTCGCCATCCCCGGCCATGGCATGGCCACCCGAAGCCCGCTAGACTGCCCCGCCATCCCCCAGTCCTGCCGGAGGCAT
>RXIX01000150.1 GCA_003989075.1 Candidatus Competibacteraceae bacterium
GTAGATGGGTTTCAAATCCATGGCACACCCCCTGCTTTTGAGCAATACACTTGCAATGTGCTGTTGCCCTGGGGCGCTGCCATTGAACGGCCTGTCGGGTATGCCCGACGGCTCTTTTTAACGTGCGCTGTCCAGCGCCTGCTCACGCAGGCACTGCCAAGCAATCCGGGGTACGAGTCAATGGCGGCGGGTCGAGTTAGCTTTCGCGGTCTGAAGCCATCAAAGGTTTTCGCGACCTCAGCCCTCGGGCGACTGCACGCCTACAGTGTCTTTCATGATCAGGGGTGTGGGAACTCCACTCATGAAAGTTAGCCGAATAAACAAGCTTGATGATTCGTGGTTTTATGGTGCCCGAGTTCGACACTTGCAGTCGTCTTTTCACGTTTTTAGCCCTCGCGCCCCAATCAAATCAAGCACTTACCCTCCCGTTTCTAAAATTTCTGTAGTGGCAACGTGAGAGTTATATGTGTTGGCGCATAATGGGGAATGCGCTACACTCGCGGCCATGTTCATCAAGCTCACCCGTGCCCGCGGCAAGACCTACGCCCAGCTCACCGAGTCCTTCCGCGATGCCTCGGGCAAGACGCGCCAGCGCACCCTGGCCACCTTGGGGCGCATCGATGAGAGTGGCGGCCAGGTCGATGCCGTACTCTCGGCGCTGCTGCGCGCCAAGGGGCGTGGCGATGAGGGGTTTGCCGCACCCCGCATCACGTTCGAATCCTCCCTGGCGCTGGGCGATGTCTGGGCGCTCGATCAGCTCTGGCACGAGTTGGGCTTTGACCGCCTGGCGGGTGTGTTTCGCCGGGCCCGCTTTACCTCGCCGGTGGAGCACGCGGTGCGCGCCATGGTGTTCAACCGCCTGTGCGATGCCGACTCCAAGCTGGGGGTGCTGCGCTGGCTGCAAACCGTGGCCATGCCCGGCATTGACGCCGCAGCGCTCACGCACCAGCAGTTGCTGCGCAGCATGGATGCGCTGATGGATCACCAGGGGGCCGTCGATGACTGCGTGGCCAGCTTGCTGCGCCCGCTCATCGATACCGAGCTGTCGGTGGTGTTCTACGACCTCACCACCATCCGGGCTGCGGGCGAGAGCAGCCAGGACGGTGATGTGCGCAAGTTCGGCATGTCCAAGGAAGGGATCATTGCCCGCCAGTTCCTGCTGGGGGTGGTGCAGACGGCCGAGGGCCTGCCCATCTTCCACGAGGTGTTCGAGGGCAATGCCTCGGAGGGCAGGACGCTGGAGCCGACACTGGCCAAGGTGCTGGCACGCTACCCGCAGATTGGGCGCCTGATCGTGGTGGCCGACCGGGGCTTGCTGTCGCTGGACAACGTCGAGCAGTTGTCTCGGATCGTGCTGCCCAGCGGCAAGAAGCTGCAATTCATCCTGGCCGTGCCGGGGCGCCGGTATGCCGACTTCGCCGAGCTGCTGCAGCCCTTGCACGAGGTAGCCAAGACCAGCACGCATGAGAGCGTGCAGGAGCTGGCCTGGGCGGGTCACCGCCTGGTGGTAGCGGACGATCCGCACAAAGGGCAGGAGCAAACGAATAAGCGCAGGCAGCGCATTGCCGAGCTGGAGCTGCGGGCGGCGCAACTGGCGGGCAAGCTCGATGCGCAGGAGGCCGGCCAGACATCCCGGGGCCGCAAGATGAGCGACAGCGGTGCCAAGGCACGTTTCTACCGTGAGGTGTGCGAGGCCCACCTGGCCAGCATCATCCGGGTCGATCTCCAAAGCGCGTTGTTTACCTACGAGATCCACGAGACAGCGCTGCAGCGCGCCGAGATGATGGACGGCAAGCTGCTGATGGTCACCAACGTGCCCGGCGAGGATTTGTCGGCGCAAGAGGTGCTCGAGCGCTACAAGAGCCTGGCCGACATTGAGCGGGGGTTCAGGGTGCTCAAGTCCGATATCGAGATGGCACCGGTGTACCACCGCCTGCCCCAGCGCATCCGGGCGCACGCCAGCATTTGCTTCATGGCGTTGATCCTGCACCGGGTGATGCGCATGCGCCTCAAGCGCGCCCAGCATCCCGACAGCCCGCAGACGGCCTTGCGGCTGCTGCGCCGGGTGCAGCGCCAGACGGTGCGCATCAATGACGCACACCCCGTGACGGGCGTCTCCAGCATCAATGAGCAGCAGCGCGCCCTCATGGCAGCGCTGGGCCTGAAGAAGCTACCGCAGGAAGGGGGTCAGATGAGCCTCGTGTAGCCGGTTGTAGTGGCAATTTGAAAACCGGGTTCAATGGAATCAATGACTTGGCGCGGTTGGTGTCGAACTCGGGCATCCGGTTTCTTTAGTCGGCCCTGCAAATCCCCGCCAAGCCGCATGAACACTGGGTTTTCGCCGATTCCAGGTGAAGCCCTATCCCGCGAGAATCACCCGATCGGAATCTGATTTCTGGGAGTTTTGCTGATGTCCGATCCGGCTCAGAATGTCGACTTCTTTCGCCAGCCGCTGGCCGAGATGATCGATTTGCGTCACCCGCTGGCCGTGCTGGCCAGCCGGCTGCCCTGGGCTCAGATCGAAGCGGCGTTGGCCCCGCGCTTTGCCCGCCAGGTGCGTGAGGGCCGTGCCATCGAGCGCGGTGATCTGTTCGGTCCATCCGCGCAGGTGGCCGGCGCCGGCATTGCCGCCGCAGGCCGGCCCCGCTTGCCCATCCGCCTGATGGCCAGCCTGCTGTACCTCAAGCACGCTTTCAAGCTCAGCGACGAGGAATTGGTCCAGCGCTGGGCCGAGAACGTGGTCTGGCAACACTTCAGCGGCATGGCCTTCTACGAGCCACGCCTGCCGTGCGACGCCACGCAGATTGGACGCTTTCGCTCGGCCATTGGCGAGGCCGGGGTCGAAGAGTTGCTCAAGGCCACCATCGACACGGCGGTGCAGTCCAAGGCCATCAAACCAGCCGAGTTCGAACGGCTGATCGTGGACACCACGGTGCAGGAGAAGGCCATCGCCCACCCGGTGGATTCACGTCTGCTGGAGATCGCGCGCCACAAGGTGGTGGCTGCGGCCAAGCGCGCGGGTATTGCCCTGAAGCAGACCTTTGTGAAGGAAGGCAAATCCCTGCGCCGTCGCGCCAGCGGCTACGCCCACGCCAAGCAGTTCAAGCGCCTGCGCAAAGTGCTCAAACGCCAGCGCACGATCTTGGGCATCGTGTTGCGCGAAGTGCAGCGCAAGATCGAACAGGCTGCTGATGCGTCAGCCCTGGCGCTGACCGGCCTGGGCGAGCTGATCGAGCGCGCCGAGCGCATCCGCTGCCAGCTTCCGAAGGACAAGAACAAGCTGTACGCCCTGCACGCGCCGGAGGTGGAATGCATCGGCAAAGGCAAGGCCCGCAAACCCTACGAGTTTGGCGTGAAAGTCGGCGTGGCGGTCACCCACAAGCGGGGCCTGATGGTGGGTGCGCGCAGCTTCCCCGGCAACCCCTACGACGGCCACACGCGGGCCGAGCAACTCGAGCAGGTGACGATCCTGATCGAGGACACCGGTGCCAAGCCCAAGCAGGTGACGGTGGATCTGGGTTTTCGGGGCGTGGACGCAGCCAACCCGGGCATTCAGATCATCCACCGCGGCAAGCTCAAGAGTCTGACGGACCAACAACGCAGATCGCTCAAGCAACGCCAGGCGGTGGAGCCGGCCATTGGGCACTTGAAGCACGACAACGGCATGGAGCGCTGCTGGCTCAAGGGCGCCACGGGCGATGCGCTGCATGCGGTGCTGTGCGCGGCGGGCTACAACATCCGCTGGCTGCTGCGCGCGATCGTGCGCCTGGGGCTCAAGGGCCTTTTTGCGCCCTTGCTCTGGCTGCTGCTCACGCTGGCTGCGGTGCTCGCGACCGCGTTGGGAGCGACAAGGGCTGAAGCCGACCGCTCGAATTGGGCGGTGGCGTGAATTTTGCAGGGTCGACCACATAGAAGGCGCCCGCCTCCACGCTCAGCATGTCCAGCACGTTCACGTCGTGCAGCTTGCCATCGCTGATGTGGATGAATGCGGGGATCGATCCGCGCAAATCCAGCAGGGTGTGCAACTTGATGGCGGCCTTGGTGGATCGAAACGGCGCCCAGTCGAACAGGCTCAGGCACAGGTCGATGGTGCTGGAGTCCAGCGCATAGACGGCGTTGTCCAGATCGACGGCGAGCGCCTGATCTGCATAGAGTTTGCGCGCCCGGCGAATGAGCACAGCCGCCAGATCGGCCCAGATGCGCCAGTCGCGCGACTCGTTGGCATCGGCCAGGGTGGAGCGCTTGACGGGCGAACGAAAACCCATTGCATACAGCTTGGTGGCGTTGGCCGAGAGGCTCGCCTCGATGTCGCGCAGGCTCTCGCGCCAGGTCAGCTGTGCGAATGCCATGGCGCGGAACTGCTCGGCGCAGGACAACGTGCGAACCCCAGCATTGCCTTGGTAGCGGTGCACGATGCGGGAAAAACTCGTCCACGGCACGAACTCCATGATCTGAGCGAACAACGTCTTGCCTGCGTTCACCTGCGCTCCCGGGGGATGTCAATCCCTCGAAATTACGCAAGGGCCTTAGGAAGCAAACCTCACAATGAAGTGAGTTAACTTCCTATCGTGATTCAGAAAAACAGGTACTTCAGGCGTTCCAAACTTGGTGAGGCGAAGTTTCGCCAACTCGTACGCTACTTCGCCATGGACTTGACAGCCACTGACTGTGCCGCGCTTTGCGGCCTGTCGGTGCGTTCGGTTAACGCCATCTACCTGCGCATACGCGCACGCATGGCCGAATATTGTCAGGCGCAGTCTCCTTTTGCAGGTGAGCTTGAGGCTGACGAGTCGTACTTCGGCCCCAGGCGGGTGCGCGGCCTGCGTGGCCGTGGTGCTGGCCGCAAGACCGTGGTCTTCGGATTGCTCAAACGTGGTCAATGTGTCTACACCGAGATCGTGCCCGATGCCTCCAAACGCACGCTGCAAGCCATCATTCGGGGCAAGGCTGATATCGCCAGCATCATCCACACCGACCGCTGGCGCGGCTATGACGGCTTGGTGGACGTGGGCTTTGACAAGCACTTTCGGGTCAGTCATGGAGCCAATGAATTCGCTCGTGGCAGCGTTCATGTCAACGGCATCGAAAGCTTCTGGAGCTACGCCAAGCGCCGCCTGGCACAGTTCAACGGCGTGCCGCGCAAGACGTTCTATCTGCATCTGAAGGAAACCGAGTTCCGTTTCAATCATCGCCACCAGAATCTCTACCAGGCGCTGCTATCCTTACTCAGAAGCAATCCGCTTTGAAGAGGTTTGCTTCCTAAGACCCTTCAGTAGTGTCCGGTTAAAAGTCGAACAAATTCAATTGGTTAGCGGCATCTTCCGACGCCGTTGTGTAGCGATCGAGCTGCAAGGCGCATGAAATCTGGGTTTTCTCGAGAACCGAGACCGACAAGATCTGTAGACATGAGTAGAGCGAGGCATCCAGGTGAAGCTCCTTCTTGACAATGGCGATGAGCACGTAGGTGGCCACGGCACACCAGATCTGCGTCTTGACGGCGTTCTCGCTGGTGCCCAGAAAGCGCTTGATGCGCAGGTGCTGCTTGATCCACTTGAAAAACAGCTCGACCTGCCAGCGCTGCTTGTACAAGGCGCAGATCGTCAGGGCGGGCAGTGTGGTGTTGTTGGTCAAAAAGACCAGCGTCTTGCCCGAGTCGGGGTCTTTGAAACGGATGCGGCGCAGATGCTCGGGGTAGTCGCGTGCGGCATAAAAGCCGCCCAGCACAACGCGTTGATCGCAGATAACGCCGCTGGTGCGATCGCAAGGCGCCGAGTACACGCGCCGGGCGTTGAAGTTGGACTTGGCACGGGTGACAAAGAACGCGCCGCCCTGATGCAGGCGATAGAGCCTTGCGTAGTCCAGATAGCCCCGATCCATCACATAGAAGGCGCCCGCCTCCACGCTCAGCATGTCCAGCACGTTCACGTCGTGCAGCTTGCCATCGCTGATGTGGA
>RXIX01000151.1 GCA_003989075.1 Candidatus Competibacteraceae bacterium
CCTGGAGCGTAGCGTAGCCGCCCGTCCGCGTGGCCCAGCAAAATAGGCCTGAATCAAGGGGTGGGGCGACTCGATCAGTTCGCGCATCGGCGCATAGCCAATCACGCGCTGCTCGCCAAGAAACGCCACACGGTCGGTCGCCTGCCACAGCGAATCCAGGTCATGAGTCACCATCACCACGGTCAGGCCCAGCGACTCCTTCAGCTGCACCACCAGATCATCAAAGGCGCCGGCGCTGACCGGATCCAGACCGGCGGTCGGCTCATCCAGAAACAGCAGCGCCGGATCCAGCGCCAGCGCCCGGGCCAGCGCGGCGCGCTTGAGCATGCCCCCGCTGAGTTCGCGCGGCAGCTTGACCGCCGCATCCGCCGGCAGGCCCGCCAGGGCGATTTTCAGATCGGCGATTTCGGCGATTTGCCGCGCCGGCAGGCGGGTATGCTCGCGCAGCGGCACGGCCACGTTCTCACGCACCGTCAGCGAACTGAACAGCGCGCCCTGCTGAAACAGCATGCCAAAGCGGCGGCGCAGGCGAAAGGCGGCGCGCTCACCGATGCCGACCACCTCCTGATCAAACAGGCAGATCGAACCAGCCACCGGCGCCAGCAGCATGATGATCGCCCGCAGCAGAGTGGTCTTGCCTGAACCGCTGCCGCCGACCAGCGCCACCACCTCACCCGGTGCAATATCCAGATCAAGATCCTGATGGATGACGGTGCGACCAAACCGGGTGCACAGGCCGCGTACCGCAATCACCGGTGGCGTTCCATCCGGCGCGATCACAGCCCCACCCCACCGAGCACCACGGAAAAAACCGCATCGGCGGCGATCACCAGAAAAATCGACTGCACCACGCTCACCGTAGTCTGCCGGCCAACGCTGTCGGCGCCGCCGCGCACCCGGAAGCCCTGATAGCAGCCGACCAGGGCAATGATTGCTGCGAACACCGGCGCCTTGCCAATCCCGATCATGAAGGAGGTCAGCGTCACCACGCGCGGAAAACGGTCGAGAAAATCCTGAAAGCTGACATCCAGCATCACCTGGGCCATGACCATGCCACCGAACACGCTCAGCGCATCGGCGAACAGGGTCAGCAGCGGCAGGGCCACGGTCAACCCAAGCAACTTGGGCAAGACCAGCAGATCCATGGGCGGAATGCCGATGGTGCGCAGGGCATCGACCTCCTCGGTAACCTGCATGGTGCCGATCTGCGCGGTATAGGATGAGCCGGTGCGCCCGGCGACGATGATCGCGGTGATCAGCGGCGCCAGTTCGCGCAGCATGGTCAGTGAGACCAGCTCGACGATGAAGATGTTGGCGCCATAGAACTCCAGCTGCCGCCCGCCCTGATAGGCAATGACAATGCCCATCATGAACGACAGCAGGGCGATGATCGGCAGGGCGTTAACACCGGCAGTCTCGATAGCGACCATGAGTGCCCGGCCGCGAAGGCGTGTCGGCTGCAGCACCACCCGCGCCAGGGCCAAGGCAGCTTCGCCGACAAAGCTCAGGAACAGGAAGCCGCTGCTCAGATGCAGCAGCGTCGCCTGCCCGAGCCGCACCAGCCCGTTTTCTGTCTTGATCTGCGGTGTCAGCGCGCCGGCCGCCTCGCGGCGGTTGCGCACCAGTTCCAGCAGTTCGCGATGGGTCTCGCGCAGCCCATGCAGATGCACGCGGCTGCCCTGCTGTTCCAGGGTCGCGATCAGCTTGAGCAGCTGCAAAGCCCCACTGGTATCCAGCGCTGTAATCGCCGCCGTGTCCAGGCGCACGCTTCCAGGCAGCACACCCGTTCGCCCTGAGCCTGTCGAAGGGCAACAGCGTGCTGCCGGCAGTCCAGCCAGACGCTGCTCCAGACCGGGAATACCGTCCAGGGTCCAGGCGCCCGCACAGGCCCAGCCGTCCGCGCCGATCTCAACCACCGCTGGCGTGATCCCAACCGGAGATGGCGGCTGGGCAGTCATCGTGGATTCAGACGCCGCCAGGTGGCCGGATCCTGCTGGCCGCCGGCCTGTTCCCAGATGCCGCGCCGGGCCTGCCGCGCCTCGGTCTCGGCCTGCCGGTAGGCGATAGAGTCATTGTACTGGGCATACACCACAGCCCGTCCCTGCCGCACCAGATCCAGCCCGGCGTCGCGCTCGCCGACAAGCACCTGGGCGACGGTGCGCCCATAGCGGTCCTGGTCGCGCACCCGCAGCGTGATCTCCGCGCGCTGTGGCAGCAGTGCACGCAGCGCATCGCGGGACCGCGCCCCCCAAGGCTCCTGCTTCATCTCCGGCGCGTCGATGCCAAACATGCGCACCGTGACCGTGCCATCCGGGCAGCGCGCGCGCAGGGTATCACCGTCATAAACCGCCTGCACGGTGCAGCTCAGCTCCATGCCCTGAGCCAGCGTCGCGGCGGCCGGACGGGACTCGTGCAGGATCGCGCTGAAAACAATGATGGCCACGGCCAGACCGGCCAGCGCCCAAGGGGAGCGGCTTCCACGGCGCCGGGCGCGCCGCAGTTCAACGCGCAGCGCCGAGACCAAGCGTTGCAGCAGGTCAGCTTTCACGGAGGCAGGCGGCATGATGGGCGAGATGTTCGCCAATGAAGCTGGCGATAAAATGGTAGCTGTGATCGTAGCCCTCGCGCAGCCGCAGATTCAGCGGCAGGTGGCGGGCGGCACAGGCGGCGGCGAGCGCTTCGGGATGCAGTTGCTCGACCAGGAATTCATCCGCCGTGCCCTGATCAATCAGCAGCGGTGGCGGCGTCGCACCGGCTTCGATCAGGCAACTCGCGTCGTAGGCCCGCCAGGCGGTCGGGTCAGCACCGAGGTAGGCACTGAAACAACCCTGTCCCCAACTGCAACCGGTCGGCTGGCAGATCGGTGCGAAGGCGGACACCGAACGGTACAGGCCCGGCTCCCTCAGGGCGCAGACCAGTGCGCCATGCCCGCCCATCGAATGGCCGCTGATGGCGCGCAGACCAGGCAGCAGCGGCAGCTCCGCTTCCACCAGCGCCGGCAGCTCACGGGTGACGTAGTCGTACATCCGGTAATGCCGCGACCACGGCGCCTGGGTAGCATTGACGTAGAAGCCAGCGCCCTGACCGAGATCGTAACGTTCCGGAACATCGGGCACTTCAGCGCCGCGCGGACTGGTATCAGGAATCACCAGCGCCAGACCCAGTTCCGCCGCGTAGCGTTGCGCGCCGGCCTTGACCCGGAAGTTGTCATCGGTACAGGTCAGGCCGGACAGCCAGTAGACCGCGGGCACTTTCGCCGTCTGTGCCTGGGGCGGCAGGTAGACGGAGAAGGTCATCGCGCACTGGCAACTGGACGAGGCATGGCGGTAGCGATTCAGCCAGCCCCCGGATTCCTTGATGGTTTCGAGCAGTTCCACGGTCGCCACACCTCAGAACACAATCACTGATCGGATGCTCTTGCCTGCGTGCATCAGGTCGAAGGCGGTGTTGATCTGCTCCAGCGGCAGGACATGCGTGACCAGACGATCCAGCTCGATCCTGCCTTGCAGATAGTCCTCGACGTAGCCGGGCAACTGGCTGCGACCCTTGACCCCGCCAAACGCGGTGCCTTTCCAGGTGCGGCCGGTGACCAGTTGAAAGGGCCGGGTGCGGATTTCCTGCCCGGCACCGGCCACGCCGATGATGGTGGACACGCCCCAGCCCATGTGGCAGCACTCCAGTGCCTGCCGCATCACCTCGACATTGCCGATGCACTCGAAGGAATAGTCAACGCCGCCGTTGCTCATCTCTTTGATGGCCTCGACCAGGTTGCCGCCAACGGTCGCCGGGTTCAGCGTATCCGTCGCGCCCAGCGCCGTGGCCATGGCGAACTTATCGGGGTTGGTATCAATGGCGATGATCCGCCCGGCCCGGGCCATGACCGCGCCCTGGATCACCGACAGGCCGATGCCACCGAGGCCAAACACGGCGACCGTGGCGCCCGGCTCGACCTTGGCGGTGTTGAGCACCGCGCCGATGCCGGTGGTGACGCCGCAGCCAAGCAGACAAACCTTGTCCAGCGGCGCGGCCGGATTGATCTTGGCCAGGGCGATTTCCGGTACCACCGTGTACTCGGCGAAAGTCGAGCAGCCCATGTAGTGAAACAGCGGCGTGCCCCGGCAGGAGAAGCGGCGGCTGTGGTCGGGCATGTAGCCAGTCCACACCGTAGCGGCGATGGACTGGCATAGATTGGTCTTGGGCGAGCGACAATACTCGCAGTTGCCACATTCCGGGATGTAGAGCGGAATGACGTGATCGCCCGGTTTCAGGCCCTTGACTCCCGGCCCGCACTCCACCACCACGCAGCCCCCCTCGTGACCGAGGATGCAGGGGAACGCGCCTTCCGGATCGTCGCCAGACAGGGTAAAGGCGTCGGTGTGGCAGACACCGCTGGCGATGACCTGCAACAGGACTTCGCCCTCACGGGGACCTTCGACCTCGACTTCCTCAATCACCAGGGGCTGCCTGGGTGCCCAGGCCACGGCGGCGCGTGCTTTCATTAGGGCGATCTCCTGCGGTAGTGGTGGAGAAATGGACGGACGGCTGGCGGCTACTTTGCAGCGGCCAGCGCCTGCTCCAGATCGATGAGGATATCGTCGATGTGCTCGATGCCGATCGACAGCCGCACCAGATCCTCGCTGACCCCAGCCCGGGCCAGTTCCGCCGGCGACAACTGCCGGTGCGTGGTGGTCGCCGGGTGGCAGGCCAGCGACTTGGCATCGCCGATATTGACCAGCCGGGTCACCAGCTGCAGCGCATCGATGAACCGGGCGCCGGCCTCGCGACCGCCCTGGATGCCAAAGCTGAGCACGCTGGAACCACGCCCGCCCATGTACTTGTCCACCAGCGGCTTGGCCGGGCTATCAGCCAGCGCCGGATAATTCACCCAGCTTACCTGGGCGTGATTCTGCAGGTATTCGGCGACCTTGAGCGCGTTCTCGCAATGCCGGTCCATGCGCACCGGCAGGGTCTCGATGCCCTGCAGGATCAGGAAGCTGTTGAAGGGCGAGATCGCCGCGCCGGTATTGCGCAGCGGCACCACCCGTGCCCGGCCAATGAAGGCCGCCGGGCCGAGCGCCTCAACATAGACCACGCCGTGATAGGACGGGTCCGGCTCGTTCAGGCGGGCAAAGCGTTCCTTGTGCTGATCCCAGGGGAAGCAGCCGGAATCGACGATGATACCGCCGATGCTGGTGCCGTGACCGCCCATGTACTTGGTCAGGGCATGCACCACGATATCGGCGCCGTGCTCGAAGGGCCGGCACAGATAGGGCGTCGGCACGGTGTTATCGACAATCAGCGGCACGCCGTGGGCATGGGCGATCTGGGCCAGGGCGCCGAAATCAACCACGTTGGCCGCCGGGTTGCCGATCGATTCGCAGAACACCGCCTTGGTCTTGCCGTCGATCAGCCGGCCCATGGCCTCGATATCGCGATAGTCGGCAAAGCGCGCCTCGATGCCAAAGCGCGGCAGGGTATGGGCAAACAGGTTGTAGGTGCCGCCGTACAGAGTCGAGGTGGTGACGATGTTGTCGCCGACTTCGGCAATGGTCATCAGCGTGTAGGTGATGGCCGCCATGCCCGAGGCCACCGCCAGCGCGCCAACCCCGCCTTCCATGGCCGCGACCCGCTGTTCGAGCACCGCCGTGGTCGGGTTCATGATCCGGGTGTAGATGTTGCCCGGCACCTTCAGATCGAACAGGTCAGCGCCGTGCTGGGTGTCGTCAAAGGCGTAGGACGTGGTCTGGTAGATGGGTACCGCGACGGCCTTGGTGGTCGCTTCCGGGGTATAGCCGCCGTGGATGGCGATGGTTTCAATTTTCATCGGATGTTGCGCGAGATACTCCGTCCTTTAGGGCGGGGAGGGATAGCGCGGAACGCGAAGCGTTCCCC
>RXIX01000152.1 GCA_003989075.1 Candidatus Competibacteraceae bacterium
CGTGAACCTTAAACCAAGATGAATGGGCGTGATCCTGCGGCAGCTGCGATCTGCGCTGCAAGCTACGCTAGTGCCGGCACCCATTTCTGCACCATGACAAATCGCAAGATCGCCGGTCGCTGCCGCTTCAGGCAACGCTGTCCGGGCCATGCAACTCACGCTGGCGATCACGGTGGCCGGCGACGGCATCGGCGCTGTACAGGATCAGCCCCAGCCAGATGCAGCCAAAGGTCAGCAGATGAATGGTGGTGAACGGCTCGCGATACACCACTACCGCCAGCAGGAATTGCAACGTTGGCGTCAGGTATTGAATCAGGCCAACCGTTGACAGGCGCAGGCGCTGCGTGGCCTGCAGGAACAGCAGCAGCGGCGCGACCGTGATCGGCCCGGCGGCCAGCAGCAGCACGACGACGCCGGTATCGGCTGTCAACAGCGCGCCACCACCCTGCGCCGCCAGCAGCAGCAGAGCCAGCGGCGCGATCAGCAAAGTTTCCACCGCCAGCCCCAGCGTCGGCGGATGTCCGGCCTTCTTGCGCAACAGGCCATAACTGCCAAAGCTCAGCGCCAGCGCCAGCGAAATCCATGGAAATACGCCATAGCCAATCACCAGCACCAGCACGCCGGCCGCAGCCAGCAGCACCGCGCTGCCCTGGCGCCGATTCAGGCGCTCGTGCAGGAACAGCACGCCCAGCAGCACGTTGACCAGCGGATTGATGAAATAGCCCAGGCTGGCTTCCAGGATGCGCCCTTCCTGCACCGCCCAGATGTAGATGAGCCAGTTCGCGGAAATCAGCAGGGCCGTCAGCAGATAAAACCCCAGGCGGCGCGGCTGGGTGAATTCGGCGCGCAAGGCCGGACCCTGTTTCCAGATCGCCAACACCGCCAGCAGGATCAACGCCGAACCGAGCACGCGATGCGCCAGCACTTCAAGCGGTGGCACGGTGCCGACCAGCTTGAAATAGATCGGAAACAGGCCCCAGAAGGAAAAGCAGCCCAGGGCACTGAGTACACCGCTGATATCCGGCTGAGGGCCGCGCGGCACCACGGGCAAAACAGGATGGCTCATGTGCGGCGGCTACGCGGCGGCAGTCAATGCCGCAACGGCTTTCCAGCCCGCCAGCACCGCCAGCAACAGGAAAAAGATGCCGCTGAACCGGTGCAGCAGTGACATGGGCAAGCGACGCAGCAGCGTCTGCCCGGCCAGCACGCCCAGTGCTGATGCCAGCGCCAGCGCCAGCGTACCGCCCACCCAGACCGGCAGCGCCGGCTGCGTACCGGCCAGACCGGCCACAGCCAGTTGCGTCTTATCACCCAGCTCGGCGAGGAAAATCAGCCCGAAGGTCGATAGCAGCACGCTGCGCCCGCTGCGTTCCTCGACGGCATCCGCATCCTCGGCACCGGCAGCGCGCAGGGCCTGCAGACCAAAGAGCGCAAACAGCGCCGCCACCACGCCTGCCACCAGCCAGGCCGGCAGCCAGGCCGCCGCCGCCGCACCAAACAGCACCGCCAGCAGGTTGAGCACCATGAAGGCCAGTACCGCGCCCAGCAGCACCGGCGGCGCGGGATGGCGGGCCGCCAGGGTCATGCACACCAACTGCGTCTTGTCGCCCAGCTCGGCCAGGAACACCAGACCCAGAGTTGTCGAAGCGCTTACCCAGAATTCGCCTATCATCGCTACGCCATTGCCATCGGTGGAAAAAAAGGTCCGCCATGATAAACAAAAAGACCAGGCGCGGCGCAGCGTGGGCGATTCGCGGTGGCCGGAGTAAACTGAATCAGCCTGTTTGCAAATATTCAAACCGGGGAGGCCATCGTGGAGTATCAGCGGAAAGCATGGCGGGCGTGGGCCCTGGGTCTGACTACCCTGAGCAGCGCGGCGGCATGGGCGGCTGACAGCCTGCGCTGCGGCAGTTATCTGGTCGGCATCGGCGATACGCAATCGCGGGTGCTGCAGGTCTGCGGCGAACCGCAGCGCGCCTTTCAGGATGGCTTCATCGAGCAAACCGTGCGCCGCAGCGACGGCTTCGTTCCCAACCCAGGCCAGCCGCTGCCGGGCGTGCAGACCGAGACCCGGCGCCTGATCCCGGTTTATCGCTGGGAATACAACCTGGGCGCTGGCACCTTCCTGCAAATCCTGATCTTTCACGGCGATGTCCTGGTGGCAGTTGCCGACGGTCCGCGTCAGTAACCCTCATGAGCCTGCACGGCAGTATCAAGTGGGCATTGAACCTGGCGATCATCGCGCTGTTCATGTTCAACGCTGGCGGCTGGCTGTCCTGGCCCTTCCTGCAACAGATCGAGAATCTGGCCTATGACGCCCGGCTGCGGCTGCTGCTGCCGGGCGGACTTGACCCGCGCATCGTTATTGTCGATATCGATGAGCGCAGCCTGCGCGAGGAAGGACAATGGCCCTGGTCGCGTGATCGCCTGGCGATGCTGGTCGAGCAGTTGTTCACACGCTATCAGGTTGCGGTGCTGGGCTTCGACGTCGTGTTTGCTGAGGCCGATAACCAGGATGATCTGTTCCAAACCCTGCTTGCCGGGCCGCTGGGCGCCGAGGCTGCGCCGCGCGCCATGCTGGAAACGCTGCGTCAGGAACTGGACCCGGACCGGCGATTTGCCGCCGCTCTGAGCGAACGGCCGGTGGTGCTGGGCTATTTCTTCGATAACCAGAGCGCGCCGGGCACTCAGACGCGCGTTGGGGTGTTGCCCGTACCAGTGGCCCGGATGTCCGATCTGCCGCCGGGTGCGAGCGCGACGCTGCGCGCGGCATCCGGTTATGGCGCCAACCTGCCGCTGCTGCAGACCAGCGCGCTGGGCGGCGGTTTTTTCAACAGCCCACTGGTGGATAGCGATGGCGTGTTCCGGCGGGTACCCCTGCTGGTCCGCTACGAGGATGGGATTTATGAACATCTGGCGCTGGCCGTGGTGCGCGCCCTGCTTGGCCAGCCACCGCTGGAATTCGTGACCGCGACCGGTTACGGCAGCCAGGAAGCGCGCCTGGAGGCACTGCGCCTGGGCGGTTTTCAGGTGCCGCTGGATGCCGAGGGCGCGGTGCAGGTGCCCTATCGGGGCCGACAGGGCAGCTTTCCCTATGTGGCCGCCGCTGATGTGCTGCACGGACGCGCCGATCCCAAACTGCTCAATGGTGCTGTGGTCCTGGTTGGTACCACTGCGGCCGGTCTGCTCGATCTGCGCGCCACCCCGGTGCAGAACGTCTATCCCGGTGTCGAAGTGAACGCCAACCTGATCGCCGGCCTGCTCGATCAGAATTTCCGCGTCCGCCCGCCCTACGCAGCCGGGGTGGATATGGTGCAACTGCTGCTGGTCGGGCTGCTCGGGGCGCTGGCAGGTTCATTGGCGCCACTGTGGGCCCTGCTGCTGAGCATGGGTACGGCGCTGGCGCTGTTTGGGGTCAATCTGGAACTGTGGCAAACGCAGGGTCTGATTGTAGCGCTGGCGCCGCCCCTGGTACTGTTGCTGAGTTTGTATGTCCTGAACAGCAGCTACAACGTCTTCATCGAGGCGCGGCGCGAACGGCACATCACCCGGCTGTTTGGCCAGTATGTGCCACGGGAGATCGTCGCCGAAATGAGCCGTGGCCAGCTTCAGTTCTCGCAGGAGGGTGAGAGCCGGGCGATGACCGTGCTGTTCAGCGATATTGAGGGCTTTACGTCCATCTCTGAACAACTGGAGCCGCGCGAGCTGAGCCGGCTGATGCAGTTCTACCTGACGCCGCTGACCCGGATCATCCACGAGCAGCGTGGGACCATCGACAAGTATATCGGTGATGCAATCATGGCGTTCTGGGGCGCGCCACTGGCCGATGCCGAGCATGGCCGGCATGCGGTGCGCGCGGCACTGGAAATGGTGGCGCGCCTGCGGGCGATGGAGCCGGAATTGCGCGCCCGGAACTGGCCGTTGCTGCGGGCGCGCATCGGCATCAACAGCGGCATGATGAGCGTAGGCAACATGGGTTCGGAGTTCCGCCGTTCCTATACGGTGCTGGGCGATGCGGTGAATCTGGCCTCGCGCATGGAGGGTACCGCCAAGCAGTACGGGGTGGCGATTGTCATGAGCGAATATACCCGGGCGCTGGCACCGGAAATCATATGCCGCGAACTGGACCGGGTGCGGGTAAAGGGACGCAGCCAGCCGGTGACGCTCTACGAACCGCTGGGCCTGGCCGGGGAGCTGGATGATCGCCAGCTCGCCGAACTGAGCGACTACATGGCGGCGCTGACGCTGTTCCGCGCCGGCGAATGGCTGGCGGCGGAACAGGCCTTTGACCGGCTACTGAAACGCCAGCCGGGAACGCTTCTGTATGAGCTGTACTGGGAACGGGCAGTTGCTCTGCGCGCCGCCCCGCCCGAGGCGGACTGGGACGGCGTCTTCGACCTGACGACGAAGTAAGGCAGGAGCACCGCCTCAGGGCGAGGCGGGCGGATTGTCCTTGTTGTTGTTATTTTCGACGGCTACGCCAACAGCCGCCGCCGCTGCGACGCCGGCTACGATAGCGGTGGTCGTGCCGATGGTGACACCCCCAAGAGTGATGCCACTGGCCACTGCTGCACTGGCTGCACCTGCACTGGCTGCACCTGCACTGGCCGCACCTGCACTGGCTGCACCTGCACTGGCTGCACCTGCACTGGCTTCCGCGCCCGCTGCGGCGGCACCTGCACCGGCACCGGCTCCACCAGCACCAGCACCTGCTCCACTACCACCAGCACCAGCACCTGCTCCGGCACCTGCGCCGGCACCTGCACCTGCTCCACCACCCGCGCCTGCTCCACCACCAGCACCCGCTCCACCACCAGCACCCGCTCCACCAGCAGCACCCGGTAACGAGAACTCATAAACCCCGCTGGCGTTCTGCCGGGTCAGAATACCGCAGGCACAACTGGCGGTTGCCCGGGGCGGCGCAGTAGCGCTGTCCTGAATGACGGCGCAGGGTGCGCGCAACTCCGGCGCGGGAATGAAGCGCGGCGGCGTGAGCTTGTCCTGTACGAACAGAATCTGACCCGGCGCGGCGACGATGCTCTGGCCACCACTGGTCACGACGACATTGCCTTCCCGCACCATCATGCACAGGCTGCCCAGAACTGCAGTGAAGTCAGTGCCACGCACACCGATCGTAGCGACCGGGGTATCGACTTCCACCGCCTGCGGAGTTTCCTTGGCGAGTGCCCCGGAAATGAAGCGCATCCCGCCCTCCACCAGCTCCGCACTGAAGCGGTTCTCCTGCGGCTTGTTGCCAGCGTAGCGATAATCCTTGATCCAGAACACCGACTCGGGACCGACAACGACGGTTTGGCCATCGGCAAACTTCAACACCGCCTGGCTGCTGCTGCCGGTTGCGACCCGCATGCCCAGGCGCAGCTCGGCGCCCGGCGTGACCGCGGCACCGTTGATCTCGACCTTGCCCCGGGACTCAGCCAGGGTGCCGATGGCCTCGGGTGCCGCCAGCGTCGCTACATTCAGCAGCAGGCCGAAAAGAAACGCAAAGGACAGCACCAGCGGTTTGCTGCCCGCATAAAATCGCATGTGCAATTACAGGCCCTCCAGAATATTGAGAACGGGTTGGGGTTCCAGCTTACCCTTAAAGAATATCACCGGACCGGGAATGTCGCGAAAATCTTGCATACCGGCATTCAGGCGCGCGGAAACGGCAACAATCAGATTCGGCATGGCGGCGCGGCGCAGCTTGTCCAGCTTGCGACGCAGATAGTCCGGGTGCCAGAAGCCCAT
>RXIX01000153.1 GCA_003989075.1 Candidatus Competibacteraceae bacterium
AACAGGCTGAGCGTTGCGGGCGGTGCTTCTTCCGCCTGCAGCGTAATGCCAGCCCCGTCGAGCAGCGCCAGCACCGCCGCTGGCAGGGTGTCGGCATTCCACAGGCGCAGGCCGCGTGGCTGACTGTCGCCGGCCTCGGCCAGTGCCGCGCCCAGCAGCAGTTCCAGGGCCTCGGCATCGGTGACAAAGCCCTCCCAGCGCCCGGTACGCACCAGCAGGCGTGTCCCGTCGCGCAGCAGGCTCCAGTCATCCTCGTGCCAGGGCAGCAGCAGCAGATCGGGAATGACCGCATGCACCGTGATGCCCACTGCTGCGCAGGCCGCCAGCCAGCCGCGCAGGGTGTCATGGGCGATCACCGCCACCGGCAGCCGGCCGCCATCCAGGGTCGCGCCGAAGGCAAAATGCAGCGCCTCGACCTCATCGACCAGATGTTCTTCCAGGGCATAGGGAATGGCGCGCATCCAGGTCGAGCGCTGGCGGCCCGGCGGGGTGACGCAGTGCAGGGCCAGCGTTTCGCCCGGTGCCACCAGCACCAGGCGGGCATCCCCGGCGCGCGCCGGCAGGTCGGCCAGCGGTCCATGCCAGAGGTCGCCATCGGGACCACAGGCATCGACCTGATCGGGAGCGGTAAAGCGAAACAGGAGCAGCGGGGCAGGCAAGGGCGTCTTAATCCGGGTTACTGAAATTGCGTTGCAGGACGTGAACGGTAGTCTCATCGCGCTGCAGCATACTGTACAGCATCGCGCGGCCATCGCCCACTTGGGCCTCGGCGTGCAACTGGAAATACTGGCTGCTGGTGCTCAGCAGGGCCTTGACCGAGGCATCCACGCTGAGCCGTGCCGCCTGCAGGAAGGCATCGATATTATCGTAGCCTGCTTCAGGGCGTTCCTTGACCAATTGCGCCATATCCTGCGGATTCAGGTCCTCGCCGAGCGCGGCCAGTACAGCGGCAGGGGCGGTATTGATGTTGAGCGGCGTGCCCGGCGGCAGCGCGCACACCAGCGGTGCCAGCGCCATATAGGCCTTGTTGTCGATACCCTTGACCAGGCGCAGCTCAGAGATGCTGAAAAAAGGCTGGTTCGCGGTCAGATAGGCCGGATCGCGCACCGTGTAATCGCTATCCTCGGCGCCATCGGGAAATTGCGGGTCATTGTCGGGATCGATCCAGTCGGCAATGGCCAGCGCCAATTCTTCCTTCAGCTCAAGCTGACGCAGCAGCCGTTGCAGGATCTGCATCTGCTGCTTGTCCAGACCAGCCCGGGGCGATTTTTTATTCGGATCGCTGGTGGAGCTGTCCCTGGCAGCATCGGGGTTGGGCGTCTCGGCAGCGCGCTTGTCGGCGGCGGTGGTGTCGTCTTCCGGATTGGCCTGATCCTGCGGCAGTGGCGGATGAGTGGCCGACGCGGCGCGGGTCGCCGGATCGGGGCGCCAGAGATTGTTCAGATTGAAGCAGCCCTGCAGATCGCGCACCTTGAGGGTCAGGGTGCCCTCGTCCAGCGGCAGCGCCGCCGGTGGATTGGCCCAGGTTTCGCCGAGGTGATCGGTCTGGTTATCCTGGCGGTCGCGATGCAGCAGCAGCATCAGCCACTGCTCGGCGCCGAGCGTATACAGCCGCGCCTGCTGCTGATGCAGCAGCACGCTGCTGCGCCGGATGGCCAGTTGCTGCAGGCTGGCCAGGCTGGTGGCGGCCAGGCTGGCGATGAAGACGATCAACAGCACGGTGATCAGGGCCACGCCGCGCGGGCGATGTCTAGCCGGGCAGCAGCAGCAGGCGGGTGATTTCACCCCAGTTCTCCAGGTTGAGGCGGATTTCCACGGCCCGTGGCAGACGGTCGGCCGCGCCCGGTGTGGGTGCGTCACCGCTGACCGGCGGCGGCCAGTCCTCGCGCCATTCCTCGGTATCCTGCCCCAGGAAACGCACCTTGAAGGTGCGCACCTGATCGAGCAGCAGCGTAGCCTGCGGTTCGCCGGGACCGCCGACATCCAGCACCAGCCAGTGCAGCCGCCACAGCTTGCCCTCGTTGAGCCGGTAGGCGATCCGTTGCAGGCTGGCGCGCGGCTGGCCGAGCGGGTTGTCCCAGCCGGCATGGGTCAATTGCAGCGTTTCCCGGGCCAGAGCACCACCGCTTAGCGCCGGCTGCACTTCGCCATATTCATCGCGGCTGGCGCGCGGCACGCTCTGCTCGATGTCCTGCGCTAGACGGAACAGCGCCAGTTGCAGAGTAGCCAGCTGGCGATTGTCGGCCTCGATGGCGGCGCGGGTAAACAGCACGTTGCGCAGGCCGCTGTAGGCGGCGCTGGCCATGATCGCGAACACCGCCAGAGCGACCAGCAGTTCCAACAGGGTAAAACCGCGCGCCGGACGGCTCATGACGGCGCCGCCTGTTTTCTATTCGCCGCATTGGATGGTTTCTGGCGCTGGCGCGGATTCTGCGCCTCGTCTGGATTGGCCGGATCAGCCGGATCAGCCGGATCAGCCGGATTATTGGTTTCTACTGGGAGCGTGCCGCGAAAGGCGACCAGATGCGTGGATGCCGCGCCGCTGGCCGCGCGCACCGTGACGTCGAGGCGGCGCAGATCGGGATCGGCGGTCTTGGTGAAGCGTGCCTCCCAGCGCCAGTTGCGCCCGGCCAGCTCGCTATCGCCGCTGCGCGTGCCTTCCTCCGGCCAGGGTTTCGCATCAAGCAGCCAGCGGTTGACGGTATTGAGCGCCACCCAGCCGGCCAGGGTCTGCTCACGCAGATCGGCCGTGGTGGCGATGCTCTGGGTGGCGGCGCGGATGATCGCGCCCATGGCGATGGCCAGCACCGCCAGCGCCACCAGCACTTCCAGCAGGGTGAAACCGCTGACGCGCTTCACGGCGACAGCTCGCGCAGGCTGAGCCGACCGAGCGTATCGCCGGCAACCCGATAACGCGGCGCATTCGGATCGGTGCTATCGCGCAGGCGCAGAACAGCAACGAAGGCAGTCAGTTCGCCACTGGCCAGCAGCAGCACCTGTGGCGGACCGCTGGCGCCCAGTTCCACCGGCCGGTCATCGACCCACAGATTCAGGGCCAGATCCGCAGGCAGGCTGTGCTGGCTCAGGGCGGTGTCACTCTCAACCATTTGCCAGCCGCCCTGGCCATCGCCACTGACGAAGCTGTAGCCATCGCTGGCGCACAGCAGGCCGCGCCATTGGCCGCTGAGAATCGCTTCCTGTTGATGCAGCTCGATCAGTGCCGCCAGCCGTTGCGCCTCCTCGGCGAGTCGTTGCACCGGTCCGCCGCCCGCCGACAGCACCGCCAGACTGGTCAGGATGCCGATCAGCACCAGCACCACCATGATTTCCATCAGGGTGAAGCCGCGGGAGGAGCGCATATCGAGGTGGCCTGAAGCGCGGATTCAGCGGGCCATGCCTACTCGTCCAGATTCCAGTTGCCGATATCGGCATCGACACTCTCGCCGCCGGGCTGGCCATCGGCGCCTAGCGAATAGATGTCGATATCGCCATGCTGGCCGGGGCGCAGGTATTGATAGGGCTTGCCCCAGGGATCCTTGGGCAGCTTGTCCAGATAACCGCCCTCCTGCCAGTGCGGCGCATCGGCCGGACGCTGCACCAGCGCTTCCAGACCCTGCTCGGTGGTCGGATAGCGGAAGTTGTGCAGCTTGTACAGATCGAGCTGGTTCTTGATGACGCGGATGTCCTGCTTGGCCTTGACCACGCGCGCCTTGTCCGGGTTATCCATGATCCGCGGCACCACCACGGCGGCCAGAATGCTCAGGATCACCACCACGACCATCACTTCAATCAGGGTAAAGCCGCGCGCCGCCCAGGTGGGGCGACTGAGGCGCATGTTGTGCGTCATGACAGGGTTTCTCCAGGTGCGGTTAGGCGCGGCCGAGCCGATACAGGGCAATCTCGCCGAGCAGATTGGGCCATAGTTCCGGGCGTGGCCGGGGGCGATGGGCGTGATCGAGCACCATGCGCTGCAGGATGTCGATACGCTTGCGCCGGCACAGTTCCTCGAAATCGCGCAGGGTAAACAGGTGCACGTTGGGCGTGTCGTACCACTGATAGGGCAGGGTCTTGACCACCGGCATGAAACCCTGCAGGGCGATCTGCATCCGGCAGCGCCAGAAGCCGAAATTGGGAAAGGTGACGATGCCTTGACGGCCGACGCGCAGCATTTCATCCAGCAGGCGCTCGGTGTGCTTCACCGCCTGCAGGGTCTGGGTCATGATCACATAGTCAAAGCTGCTGTCGCCAAAATCGGCCAGTCCCGCCTCCAGGTCGGCGTGGATCACATTGACGCCGGCCTGGATGCACTTGACGATGTTGGCAGTATCGATTTCCAGCCCGTAGCCGCTGACCTGACGCTGTGCCTGCAGATAGGCGAGCAGGGCGCCATCGCCGCAGCCCAGGTCCAGCACCCGCGCGCCAGGGCGAATCCAGTCGCTGATCAAGTCCAGTTCAGGCCGCATCGGCGTGTCCCTCGGGCGAAGCATGGGCGGATACGGCGGGGGTATTAACCTCGTGGGCAACCCGGGTCAGATAGCCGCGCAGGGTGTCGTGATAGAGCGGAATCGGCATCAGGAAGGCATCGTGACCGGAGTCGGAGGGGATTTCCGCATAGCTGACCTCGCGCCCGGCCCGTACCAGTGCCTGCACGATCTCGCGCGAGCGGGCCGGGGCAAAGCGCCAGTCGCTGGTGAAGGACACCACCAGGAAGCGCGCCTGGGCGCGGTGAAAGGCCGCTGCCAGATCCTGGTCGAAATCCGCCGCCGGGTCGAAATAGTCCAGGGTCTTGGTGATGAGCAGATAGGTGTTGGCGTCGAAGCGGTCGACAAAGGCCCGGCCCTGATGGCGCAGGTAGCTTTCCACTTCGAACTCGGTATCGAAGTTGAAATTGGGCCGGCCCTCGCGCAGTTCACGGCCAAACTTGGCGTGCATGCCCTCGTCCGACAGGTAGGTGATGTGGCCGAGCATGCGCGCGATCATCAGGCCGCGCCGGGGCACCACGCCAAAGTCGTAGTAATGGCCGTGGTGAAAATCGGGATCGGAGAGAATCGCCTGGCGGGCGACTTCATTGAAGGCGATGTTCTGCGCTGACAGGCGCGGTGCGGCGGCGATCACCAGGGCATGGCGGACCCGCTCGGGGAAGGTGATGGTCCATTGCATGGCCTGCATGCCGCCGAGGCTGCCGCCGATGACCGCTGCCCAGGTGTGGATGCCGAGCCGGTCGGCGAGACGTGCCTGACTGCGCACCCAGTCCTTGACAGTGACAATCGGAAAATCCGGGCCGTAGGGTTTGCGGTTGTCCGGATTGATCGAGGTTGGGCCGGTAGAGCCTTTGCAGCCTCCGAGGTTGTTGCAGCAGACCACGAAGAACTCGCGGGTGTCGATGGGCTTGCCGGGGCCGATGCAGTTGTCCCACCAGCCGGGTTTGCGCGTCCCGGCGTCCTCGTGATAGCCGGCGACATGGTGATCACCGGACAGGGCGTGGCAAATCAGCACGGCATTGCTGTGCTCGGCGTTAAGAGTGCCGTAGGTTTCATAGACCAGATCGTATTCCGTCAGTGACCGGCCACAATCCAGGGCCAGGGCCTCGGCGAAATGCGCGGTCTGCGGCGTGATCAGGCCGACGGAATCGGCGGGGAAAGTGTGCGGCATAAGGTCCTGACCGTCGCGGTGATGTCCTTGAAAATGAAAAGAGGCGCCAG
>RXIX01000154.1 GCA_003989075.1 Candidatus Competibacteraceae bacterium
ACGGGACTTTCGCTTTTCGTCATTCCCGCGTATGCGGGAATCCAGTAGCTTGTTGAAAAGAATGGATACCCGCTTTCGCGGGTATGACGGAAAAAGTCAGGTAAGCGAAAGTCCTGTTAGTGTTCCTATATTTGTTCCAATACCCCGCTACGGGATTGACGGACGTTCACGGCCCAGCCGCGAACGTCCCGACGATTAACCCGCCTTACGCCCCGGCAATACATCCTTAAGCTTGGCGTGAGCCTCGCGCAGCATCGCCTCAGTGGTAGCCCAATTGACGCAGGCATCGGTGACCGAAACACCATACTTGAGCTGCTTGAGATCAGCGGGAATCGGCTGATTGCCAGCGCCGATATTGCTCTCGATCATCAGCCCGACAATGGAGCGGTTGCCTTCCATGATCTGATGCACACAGTCGCGCATCACCAGCGGCTGCATGGTTGGATCCTTGAAGGAATTGGCGTGGCTGCAATCGACCACGATGTTTTCCGGCAGCTTCTTATCGCGCAGCGCTTTCTCACACAGGGCAATCGACACCGAGTCATAGTTGGGCCGGTCACCGCCGCGCAGCACCATATGGCCGTAGCGGTTGCCACCGGTGCGAATCACCGCCGACTGACCCAACTGATTGATGCCCAGAAAACTGTGCGGGCTGGCGACCGACTGCAGGGCGTTGATCGCCACGTCCAGGCTGCCGTTGGTGCCGTTCTTGAAGCCAACCGGAGTGGACAGGCCGCTGGCGATTTCGCGGTGGGTCTGCGATTCAGTGGTGCGCGCGCCAATCGCCGTCCAGGTGATCAGATCATGGATGTACTGCGGAATGATGGGGTCGAGCGCCTCGGTGCCGGCCGGCAAGCCCATTTCCGCCAGATCGAGCAGCAGGCTGCGCGCCAGTTGCAGACCCTCCTCGATGCGGAAGCTGTCATCCATGCGCGGGTCGTTGATCAACCCCTTCCAGCCGACCGTGGTGCGTGGCTTCTCGAAATAGACACGCATGATCACAAACAGGGTTTCCTGCACCTCATCGGCGAGGGCCTTGAGACGCAGGGCATAATCGCGGGCCGCAGCGACATCGTGGATCGAGCAGGGACCGACCACCACGAACAGCCGTGGATCCTGGCGATCAAGGATGTTCTGCACCACCTGGCGGCCTTCGAGCACGGTGATTTCAGCGGCCTCGCTCATCGGCAGGCGCTGCTTGATGTCATCGGGCGTCAGCAGCACATCCTGGGCGGTGACATTGATGTTGTTGATCAGATTGGGGCGCATGGGATTTCCTGCAGAGAGTGAACGGGGAAGTCCGGTGCGGCGGGCGGC
The DNA here is from genome assembly GCA_003989075.1 of Candidatus Competibacteraceae bacterium. Lineage (GTDB taxonomy): Bacteria > Pseudomonadota > Gammaproteobacteria > Competibacterales > Competibacteraceae > RXIX01. The sequence goes on from RXIX01000154.1 coordinate 1,318, forward strand.
CAGGCCGCGCCACGGTGCCACCGGCTGGAACGCGAAATGTTGAGTCAATTACCCTGCCGTAAACGACGGGGCTTGCGGCTATGCTCGGACAATCCATTGTCGTCATTGCACGCCACGATAGGCTTATTGACATGAGCCCGTGCAGCGATATTGATCGCCGCGTTTTGATCCGCATTCGCAACGCGGCCACAGGCGACACATTGAAAACGGGATTGGGTTTTGCGATTGGCTTTTTCAGTATGCCCACAGGCCGCGCATTGGCGCGAGGTATTGCGGGGATTAACATACTGAACGGCAACGCCTTCCCGCTTCGCTTTGTACTCGATAAACGATTGAAGCTGAAAGAACGACCAACCGCTGTGTTTGGCCCTGTCGGATTTCCGTACCGTGGTCCGTTCGCGGATGTATTTAAGCTGTTCCAGCTTGATCCCGCGCCCGGTGTCTTTGGCTTTCTCGACGAGCTTCCTGGAAATAACGTGGTTTTGATTTCTTCTGAATCGCGATTCGTTGCGCCGAATCCGTTGCAGGTGGCGACGGGCCGACCGCGAGCCATTGGCTTGCAGGGCTTTTCTAAGTTCATGGTAGCGACGGCGGGTATTCTCCACCGCTTCGCCAGAGAACGATTCGCCGTCAGAGTCGCTGGCAATCTGAACAATACCCAAATCAACGCCGATAAAGCCGTTGGGGTCTATCGACGGCGCGGTTGGGGTTTCAATCACCACCAGCACATAGAACACCCCGTCCACCAGAACCAGATCGGCTTGCCCATGTCCACGGCCCATGTGCAGGCGCTGGTAATCGCCCATTTGCATCGCTACGGTCAGCCGTCCCTGCACGGTCAGAATACTGACCGCCTCCAAGCCTTTGAAGCTCAGAATTCGTTGGTCGTAAACGACTGCGCCGGCGGGTTTGAAAAAGCACTGCTTGGATTTATCACGCTTGTAGGCGTCAACGACTTTGGCAATCGCTCGAATGGTCAACTGCGCCGACAAGCCAAACTGTTTGCGAACGGGGTCATACATCTGTTTCTGCAAAACAAACTTGGACGCGCACTGTTCCCGAAACGCCACTTCGGCAATGCAGTTACACGCTTCATTGAAGACCCGCATGGTGTCTTTCAGCGCCGCGTACTGGGCAGCATCAGGGAGCAGTTTGATTTGCAGGACGGTCTTCATATTGATTTTTATATTCACAAAGGAATATCAATGTCAAATCAACCGGCGTCTGACCGTGCTGCGCACGGTGCGCTATCCCTCCCCGCCCTGACCTGTACTGAGCGAAGCCGAAGTAAGGACGGGGCCTCTCGCGCAATTCGGGTGAAACCTAAGGGAAAGCGCGGGATGGTGCAAGCCATCCGTGGCGCGGTTCAGTCGCGCAGGCTCATGATGGGCCAACCCTGGGACTGGGCATGCTCGGCCAGGGTGGCGTCGGGGTCAACCGCCACCGGATAGCTCACCTGGCTGAGCAGCGGCAGGTCATTGTGGGAATCGCTGTAGAACCAGCTTTCCGCCAGATCATGGCCGGTTTGCGCCAGCCACTCGTGCAGCCGCACGACCTTGCCGTGCTGGAAACAGGGCGTACCGGTGGCGCGCCCGGTATAGCGCCCCTCGATCAGCTCCGGCTCGGTAGCCAGCAGATGCGGCACGTTCAGGCGCGCGGCGATCGGCTCGGTGAGAAAGCGGTTGGTGGCAGTGATGATCAGCAGCACATCGCCGGCGTCTCGGTGCCGCTCCAGCAGGGCCAGCGCCTTGGGCAGCACGATCGGCTCAATCTTCTCGGCCAGAAAGCGCGCCCGCCACGCCTGCAGCTCAGCCAGAGGCCGCGCCGCCAGCGGTTGCAGCACGAAGGCCAGGAAGGCGTGAATATCGAGCGTCCCGGCGCGGTAGTCATCGTAAAAGCGCTGGTTTTCACGCGCGTAATGGGCACCATCCACCAAGTGCTGCTCTACCAGAAACTGCCCCCACAGGTGGTCGCTGTCGCCTCCCAGCAGGGTGTTGTCAAGATCGAAAATCGCCAGACTCATCGCTTTGGGCTCGGTTGCAGGTTCAGCAGCAGGCAGTTGCGGACTATCCGGCAGCATAGACCGCCGCAGTTACGGTTATTCAATCCAGCCCATACTGGCGCAGTTTCTTGCGCAGGGTGCCACGGTTGATGCCGAGCAGGTCGGCGGCCTTGGTCTGGTTGCCGCGGGTGCGCTGCATGACGATCCGCAGCAGCGGTGGCTCCACCTCGCGCAGCACCAGATCATAGAGATTGCTGGGCTGCTGCTGGTCGCCGAGGTTGTGAAAATAGATGCGCAGGGCTTCATAGACATGATCGCGTAACGGCGTGGCGGGCAGCAGATCAACCGGGGTATCGTTGTCGTGAATGCTCATGCGGCCAGGGGCTCCTCGTCGGCCAGGCGCTCAAAGAAGTCGCGGACCAGCGCCCGTTGCGCGCGGCCGCTGTCGAGGGTATTCATGCGCGCCCGGAACGCGCTGCCCGCCGGCCAGTGCTGGCTGTACCAGGCCAGATGCTTGCGGGCGATGCGCACCCCGGCGGATTCGCCATAGAAGGCGTGCAGATCACGCAGGTGTTCCAGCACCCAGGTGCCGATGGTGGCGGGCGAAGGCGGCGGCAGGGGCTCGCCGCTGGCCAGCATGTGGGCGATTTCGGTAAAGATCCAGGGCCGGCCCTGGGCTGCGCGGCCGATCATCACCGCATCGGCCCCGGTCAGCTCCAGAACCTGACGGGCCTTGGCCGGGCTGTCGATATCGCCATTGGCAATCACCGGGATGCGCACCGCCTGCTTGATGGCGGCGATGCTGGCATAGTCGACCGGGCCACGGTAGCCACAGGCGCGGGTGCGGCCATGCACGGCCAGGGCCTGGATGCCGGCCTGTTCGGCGATGGTGGCGATGGTGACGCCGTTGCGCTGCTGCAGATCCCAGCCGGTGCGGATCTTCAGGGTCACCGGCACTGTCACCGCCGCTACGACCGCATCGAGAATGCGCCCGACCAGAGCCTCGTCGCGCAACAGGGCGGCGCCGGCCTGCGTACCACAGACCTTCTTTGCCGGGCAGCCCATGTTGATGTCGATGATTTGCGCGCCGTGTGCAACGCTGGCGCGGGCCGCCTCGGCCATCAGGCGCGGCTCGGTGCCGAGAATCTGCACGCTGCGCGGCGCCGCCTCATCGCCGTGCGCCAGCCGCAGCCGGGTCTTGCGGCTGTCCCAGAGCTGCGGCTGGGCACTGACCATTTCCGAAACCGCCAGGCCCGCGCCCAGCCGCCGGCACAGACGGCGAAACGGCAGGTCGCTGACACCGGCCATCGGCGCCAGCAGAACGGGCGGGGAGACAGGGTAGGGGCCGATGCGCATGCTGGGAATCGCCTGGAGGAAAGGCCGATCATGATACCGGAATGCGCTAAGCGGTTGAAGCAAGCCCTGCAACTCCGTCCAGGGCAACAGCAGCTCCGGTGGCGACCTGTTCAGGGTCTCTGGGCCTGGGTTACCGTAGTGGCTTTTTGGGCCGGGAGAGTGGGTGCTGTCGATGAGTCTTGAGCCGCTGCTGACTGTTATCGAAGTCGCCGCTACGGTGGTGTTCGCCATTTCCGGCCTGATCGAGGCGCTGCGCAAGCGCATGGATGTGGTCGGGGTGTTTTCCGTCGCGTTTGTCACTGCGTTTGGCGGCGGCACGCTGCGCGATGTGCTGCTCGACCGCCGGCCGCTGTTCTGGGTGCAGCATCAGGAATATGTCTGGCTGGTGCTGGCGCTGACCCTGATCGCGCCGCCGCTGCTGCGACTGGCCCGGCACCAGTGGGTTGATCGATTGATGCAGGTGACCGATGCCCTGGGCTTGGGGCTGTTCGCGGTATCAGGGGCTTCGCTGGCGCTGGCAGCGGGCATGCCGGCGCTGGTGGCGGCCCTGCTGGCCGTGGTGACCGGGGTGTTCGGCGGTGTGCTGCGTGACGTGCTGTGCAACGAGATTCCGCTGGTATTCCGCGACCATCAGCCCTATGCGGTCTGGGCCTATATCGGCCTGCAGGCAGCGGGGGCCGGGCCGGTGATCGCATCGACGCTGGGCATTGTGCTGGCTTCGG
>RXIX01000155.1 GCA_003989075.1 Candidatus Competibacteraceae bacterium
GGACCGGCCAGGTTGATCGCCGCGAAGGCGCCGGTGTGGTTGACGATGCCGCAGTCCAGCTTCCACAGCGTGTTCAGGCGCGACAGCTCGCGGTAGATCGCAGCAGCGCCGGAGGTGGTGGTGGTGAAATAGAAGTGATCCGCGGCCAGGCGCGCGACCACGCCATCGTCAATCAGCACCCCGGCTTCGTCGCACATCACCGCGTAGCGGCTCATGCCGACCTTGAGATTGGCATAGCGGGAGACATAGACCCGCTCCAGGAAATCAGCGGCATCCGGCCCGATCACCTCCAGCTTGCCCAGGGTGCCGACATCAATCAGGCCAACCCGCTGGCGCACCGCCTGCGCTTCCTCGCGAATGCAGTCGCTGCGAACCTTGCCCGGCTGGGCATAGTACTCGGGGCGCTGCCAGACGCCGGCCAGCATCCACACCGCACCCAGAGCCTGATGCCGGTCATGCAGCGGCGTGCGCCGTTCGGGACTAAAGCCACGCCCGGCCAGATGCGCCATGGGCACCGGGTGGTAGAACGGACGCGCCGTCGTAGTGCCGACCTGCTGCGGTTCCTGGCCGGTGAGGCGGGCAAGGATGCGCAGGCCGTTCATGTTGGAATGCTTGCCCTGACTGGGGCCCATGCCGTTGGTGGAATAACGCTTGAGCAACTCGATGTTGTCGAAGCCTTCCTGCACAGCGTTGTAAAAATCCCGCAACTGCAGATCCTCGTCGAAATCGACGAAGTTCTTGCCACCCGGATGATCGACGATCGGCCAGGGATGACTCGGGCAGTCACGCAATGCAGGCATGGCGACCGCGCGCGCTGCACCAAAGCCGGCATGGGCAGCGGCGGCGCTGCCGGCCCGCTCACCGTCGAGCAGGCGCGCGGCGGGCTCATGAATGCCATTCACCCGGCCACAGGCAAACACCCCGGCGGGCAATGTCGCGGGTACGAACTGCTCCAGCGCCCGCTCGTAGCGCATGCGCGTGCCGGCCTGATAGAGCAGATTGGCCGCCGGCGCCCAGCCGACGCTGAGCAGCACGCCATCACAGGCGATATCTTCCGTGGCCGTGCCTGCCTCGCCATCATGGAAGGACGCAACCCGCACAGCACTGACCGATGCACTACCCGGGCCCGGCAGAGCCTCGACGATGCAATGACCGGCGAGAACGCGTACCCCGGCGGCGGCAACCGCTCCGGCCAGTTCGCTGCATGGCGGCGTCTCGCGCAGATCAAGCAGCGCGGCAACCTCGATGCCCTGCGCCTGCAGATCGAGCGCGGCCCGGTAACCATCGGCATTGCCGGCCAGCACCACGGCGCGCTGACAGGGCCTGACCGCGTAGCGATGCAGCAGGCGCTGCGCCGCTGAGGCCAGCATCACGCCCGGCAGATCGTTATTGCGAAACACAGCCGGCTGTTCAAAGGCACCGGTGGCCATGACCACCGCGCCGGCGCGCATCTTGGTCAGCTTCTCGCCATCCACCAGCGGCACCCAGTGATCGGCGTAATACGCGGCGGCGCAGGTACCGGTGAACAGACGGATACGCGGCTGCGTGCTGACTTCGGCCAGCAGCGCCTCGACCTCAACTCCCGGCTGGTAGCTGCCGCTGCCACCGGCGCGGGCATTTTCATCGACGATCACCACCGTGGCACCTTGCGCGGCGGCGGCACGCGCGGCCGCCAGGCCGGATGGTCCGGCACCGATCACCAGTACATCGCAGAACTCATATTGCTTGGGCGTGCGCAGGCGCGGCGTGTTCAGGTCCACCGTGCCCAGGCCGGTCAGATAGCGGAACAGGCGCTCCCACAGCGGAAACAGCCGTTTGGTGTGAAAGGCCTTGTAGTAAAAGCCCACCGGCAGGAATCGGGAGAACGCGCCAAGGAAACGGGCCTTGTCACCGTCCAGACCGCCGAAGGTATTGACCGCGCTGAGCACCATGCCCGCTGCCAGCGGCGCCACATCGGCGCGTAGATTAGGCAGTGCATAGTCGCCATCCTGCCGCTGCAGCAGCAGGTTGGCGTCGTGATTGGCCAGAGACAGAATCGAGCGCGGGCGATGGTACTTGAAACTGCGTCCGATCACTTTCCGGCCAGCGGCATAGAGCGCGCTGGAGAGCGTGTCACCCGCAAAACCCTGGTAGCCCTGGCCCTCGAAGGTGAAAGCGAGCGGCTGGGTGCGGTCGATCCATTCACCCGGCCGTGGTGAGAGTCGCAGAGACATCAGCCCTCCTCCCCATGCAGATAAGTGCGCAGTACCCGATCCTGCTCGGTATCGCGCTCGGCGATAAACCAGGTGTTGCTGGCGGTGTGGCACCACCATTCCCGCTTCACACCGGGCGCGCCACCGCGGTTGAATACATAGGCAGCCCATTCATCATCGCTGCAGGTGTGCGGGTCGGGCATGTCGCGCACGCTGCCGCCGTAGACAAACTCGCTCACCGGACGCGGGCCGTTGATCGGACAGGTCATGATCTTCATGGCGTATGCTCCAGTTCCTGTTCAATGGCCAACGCTGGCCGCGCCCTTTTCGCCGGTCAGCGCGTAGCGGCGGAAACGGTCCAGCGTGAACCCGGTGATCAGCGGATGGTGATGGTCGTGGGCCACGGTATAGGCCATGGTCTTGCCACAGACCGGCGTGGCCTTAAAGCCCCAGGTGCCCCAGCCGGCATCGAGATAGAAACCCTCGATCGGAGTCTTGCCCATGATCGGCGCGAAGTCCGGGGTCATGTCGGCCATGCCCGCCCATTGGCGCATCACCTTGACCGTGGACAGGAAGGGGAACATGTCCAGCATGTGGGCGCAGAGCCCTTCCGGGAAATCCAGGGTCGAGCGGGTAGAGTGCAGTTCGTAGGGATCGAGCGCCGCGCCCATCACCAGTTCACCGCGCGATGACTGGCTGATGTAGATATGCAGGCTGCCCGAAACCAGGATGGTATCGAGCCAGGGCTTGACCGGTTCGCTGACCATGGCCTGCAGCGGATGGATGTACAGCGGTGAATCAAGATCGACCATCCTGAGGATGCGCGGCGTCGCGCCGGCTACCGCGCACAGCACCTTGCCGGTCGTGATGTTGCCCCGGTTGGTACGCACACCGCGCACCTTGCCAGCCTGCACCTCGATGCCGAGCACTTCGGTCTGCTGATGAATCTCGACGCCACGCTGATCGGCGCCGCGCCCATACCCCCAGGCGACTGCGTCATGGCGGGCCACCGCGCCGGGTGCATGGTAGAGGGCGCCGAGGATGGGCGCATGGCCGCTGCAGGACAGGTCGATCATCGGCACCGTGCGCTTGACGAAGGCGGCATCGACGACTTCCGAGTTGACCCCGTAATGCTTGTTGACCTCGGCACGCCAGCGGCAGGTACGCAGGGCGGCATCGGTGTGAGCCAGGGTGAAGTGGCCACGGTTGGAGTAAAACAGATTGAGATCGAAATCCGTCGACAGGTCCTGCCACAGGCGCAACGATTCGTCGTAGAAGCGGACGCCTTCCGGAGTCAGGTAGTTGGAACGGATGATGGTGGTGTTGCGGCCGGTGTTGCCACCGCCGATGTAGCCTTTTTCCAGCACCGCGATATCGGTAATGCCGTGGTCGCGGGCCAGATAGTAGGCCGCCGCCAGACCGTGGCCACCGGCGCCAATGATCACGACGTCATAGTGGGGCTTGAGCCGCGAGTGGGGGGTGAACATCCGCCCTTCCGGATGGTGCTTGGACAGGGCAAAGCGAAGCAGTCTCCAGGGCATGGCGCGCTCCTAGCGGAATACGACGGTCTTGTTGCCGTGGGTGATGACGCGGTCTTCCAGGTGGTAACGCAGGCCGCGGGCCAGAACGGTTTTCTCGATGTCCTTGCCGTAACGGACCAGGTCATCGGGCCGGTCGGAGTGGTCGACGCGGATCACGTCCTGCTCGATGATTGGCCCCTGATCCAGTTCGGCGGTGACGTAATGACAGGTGGCGCCGATCAGCTTGACCCCACGCTGGTAGGCCTGGTGATAGGGCCGGGCGCCAATGAAGCTGGGCAGAAAACTGTGGTGGATATTGAGAATCTGCCCGGGATAGCGCATGCACAGTTCCGGGGACAGGATTTGCATATAGCGCGCCAGGACCATGACATCGCCCCCAACGCCATCGAACAGCTCCATCACCCGCGCGTAGGCTTCGGCCTTGGTGTCAGGCGTCACCGGCACATGATGAAAGGGAATGCCGTGCCACTCGATAAAGCCTCTGAAGGTCTCGTGATTGGAGATCACGCAGGGGATCTCCACATCCAGTTCGCGGGCCTGCCAGCGTGAGAGCAGGTCATACAGGCAATGCTCCTGCTTCGAGACCAGGATCACCACCCGTTTCTTGCGGAAGCTGTCGTTGATGCGCCAGTCCATGCCAAAGCGCGCGGCGATCGGCGCGAACTTCTCGCGAAAGACTTCAATACCAAACGGCAGCGAGTCGGCCAGAACCTCCTGGCGCATGAAGAAGCGCTGCGCCTCGGCATCGGCATGATGGCTGGCCTCGACGATCCATCCCTGGTTTTCGGCAATGAAGGTACTGACCGCAGCCACGATACCCACTTGGTCAGGGCAGGACAGGTTCAGGGTATAGCGATGGATCGATGACATGCCCACTCAACCTCACCAAAAAGTTCTTAATAAGAAACATTAGTGAATATTGTGCACATAACATCATTTATATTCAACTTAATTTCTCTTTGAGAAACTCGGCTTGTGCGATAATGCAGGTCCCGATCGCGCTAGCGCGCGCCTGGCGCCCGGCGCGATGCCTTGCATGACCCCGAGGTTTGCCATGAATGAGAACAATACTCACGACAGCCTGGAGCACTATCTGGGCAATACCATCCGCGATATTCGCCTGAAACATGGCCTGACCATTGCCGATGTTGCCGGTCTGGCCGGCATCAGCCGCGGCATGCTGTCGAAGATCGAAAATGCCCAGACCGCCACCAGCCTGGATACCCTGTCGCGCCTGGCGCAGGCGCTGGGCGTTTCCCTGGCGATGCTGTTTCGCAATTACGACGTCAAGGGCGGCAGCGCCCAACTGGTCAAGAGCGGCGAGGGCATGGAAGTGGTACGGCGCGGCACCAGGCGTGGCCATACCTACCAGTTGCTCGCCTACGATCAGGGACCGACCAAGACCTTCGAGCCTTTCCTGATCACCATCGACCATGAGTCGGAGGTTTTCCCGCTCTTCGAACACCCCGGCAATGAGTTCATCTACATGCTGGAAGGGGAAATCGAGTACCGTCACGGCCAGAACACCTATGTGCTGACCCCGGGCGATGCTTTGAC
>RXIX01000156.1 GCA_003989075.1 Candidatus Competibacteraceae bacterium
GAAAATTTAAGCTTTTGGAATGGGAGTATCCCTTGGGTTTCGCACAAAGATATGAAACGAGAGCTTATCGATTCAGCTGAGGAATGTATTACTGAGGAAGGCCTAACAAAAAGCTCATCCAACTTGATAACAATAGGGTGTGTTCTAGTTGTTGTACGTTCTGGAATTTTGCAGCATACGATTCCTGTCGCGATCAATGCCGTACCGGTCGCAATAAACCAAGACATGAAGGCACTAGATTTTTGTGCCGGCAGTTGCCTTAATAATTTCTTTCTTCGCTGGGTTCAAGGTTTAAACGATTTGCTTTTGTTGGTTTGGTCTAAGCAGGGGGCAACAGTCGAAAGCATCGAGCATTCGTATTTGGCCGAGACGCTTATTGCTCTTCCGCCTATGGGAGAGCAGAAATCTATTGTTGCTTTTCTCAACGCAGAAATCACACGCCTCGATGACCTTACCACCGAGGCCACCCGCGCCATCGCCCTCCTCAAAGAACGCCGCACCGCCCTGATTTCCGCTGCCGTCACCGGCAAAATCGACGTGCGGACGCTGGCATGAATGCGCTGCACCCAGCGGCTTGCAGACTGCATGGATTGCGGGCATATTCGGAATTCGCGAATAGCGAATAGGGTAAGCCAATGGAACTTAAACCACAGGATTTGCTGGTTTTGTTGAAGGTGGCGGCGCATCCGCCGCAGCGTTGGACCTATGCCGCCTTGGGTGCGGCGCTGGCCATGAGCCCGTCAGAAACCCACGCCTGCGTGAAGCGCGCGACGGCGGCCGGACTGACGGTGTCGCTGGGGCGTGAAGGCTGGCAGCCGGTGCGCCCGGCCTTGCTCGAATTTGTACTGCACGGAGCGCGCTATGTATGGCCGGCCATCAGCGGCCCAGCCAAGCGCGGAGTGCCGACTGCCTTTGGCGCGGAGCCGCTGGCCAGTCTGCTGAATGCCGCGCCCGGCGAGGCCCCGGTGTGGGCGTATGCCAAAGGCAGCACCAAAGGGCCGACGCTCTCCCCACTCTATCGCACAGCACCGGAGGCGGCGCTGGCCGACCCGGCCCTGCATCGCCTGCTGGCCCTGCTCGATGCGCTACGTATGGGGCGGGCGCGTGAACGGGCCTTGGCTGCCGACCTCCTGAAAACGGCGCTGGGGGACACTCGCCATGAATCCCAATGATCCGAACCTGCCACAGTTGCAGTGCATCGCCGTGGCACTGGGCGAGTTGCGGGAGCAGCTCGTGTTTGTTGGCGGTTCGGTGGCGGGCTTGTTGCTGACCGACCCGCTGGCCGCGAGCGTAAGGGCTACCACGGATGTGGATGCCATCGCAAACGCTGGCCGCGTCGCCTTTCATCAACTGGAAAATGCACTGACCAAACATGGTTTCGTGCGCGATATGACGAGCGGGGTGATTTGCCGCTGGGTCCATCGCGAATCCGGCTTGCTGTTCGACCTTATGCCGGTAGATGACGCTGTGCTCGGTTTCACCAATCCTTGGTATGCCTACGCGGTGCAGACCGCCGAATCGGTGGAAGTTGCCGAGGGGGTGCTGATCCGCCTGCTTAGCGCCGTGGCCTTCGTGGCCACCAAGCTGGAAGCGTTTGCCAGCCGGGGCAAAGGCGATTTTCTGACCAGCCACGACCTGGAAGATGTACTGAACGTGGTGGATGGCCGTGAGCAGCTTGTTGAGGAGATGGCTGGTGCGCCAGTGGCATTGAGGGCGTTTGTGGCGCGCACTTTTGCCGGCCTGTTGGCTCAACCCGATTTCATGAATGTCTTGCCCGGCCTGATCGCTGAGCCGGAGCGTACCGACGTAGTGCTGGCGCGTTTGAGGGAGATGTGTTGTTGAATTTGCACCAGGAACACCATTTCGAAACCGCCATCTGCGAACACCTGGGCCAGCACGGCTGGTTCTACGCCGAAGGCGATGCCGCCCACTACGACCGGCAAAATGCGTTGTTCCTGCCCGACCTATTGGCCTGGATTGAAACAACCCAGCCTGATAGCTGGCAGCAACTTGCCAAGACCCACGGCGCCAGCCTGCCCAAGGTACTGGCTGAGCGGGTGCGCAAATGCCTCAACGAGCACGGCACGCTGGACGTATTGCGCCGGGGTATCGAAATGCTCGGCCTTAGAAAGCCGCTCTCCTTGGTGCAATTCAAACCGGCACTGGGCATCAATGCCGCTATTCAAGAAGCCTACGCTGCCAACCGGTTGCGCATCGTGCGCCAAATCCATCACGCGCTGAACAATGCCAAGGATGCACTTGATCTCGTACTGTTCGTCAACGGCATTCCGGTAGCCACCGCCGAACTCAAATCCGACTTCACCCAGAGCGTCGGCGATGCCGTCGATCAATACCGCTTTGACCGCCACCCAACGCCCAAGGGCGGGATGATGGAGCCTTTGCTGGCTTTCCCCGGCGGTGCTTTAGTGCATTTCGCGGTGAGCCAGAGCGAAGTCATGATGACCACCCATCTCACCGGTCCCGCTACCCGCTTCCTGCCCTTCAACCAAGGCAACGAAGGCGGCTCCGGCAATGCACCCAACCCCGAAGGCTTTGCCACGGCGTACCTATGGGAAAAGGTCTGGCAGCGCGAGAGCTGGCTGGAAATCCTGGGCCGCTACCTGATCGGCAAGCGCAACAGTAAAAAGCAGCTCGCCAGCCTCATTTTTCCCCGCTACCACCAGCTTGACGCCACCCGCAAACTGGTTGCCGATGTACTGGAACACGGTCCCGGCCAACGCTACCTGATTCAACATTCCGCCGGTTCCGGCAAAACCAATTCCATTGCCTGGACCGCCCACTTCCTTGCTGACCTGCACGATGCCCAACATAAAAAGCTGTTCGATAGCGTACTGGTGGTGTCCGACCGCAACGTGCTGGATGCTCAGTTGCAGGAAGCCATCTTCGACTTCCAACGCACCACCGGCGTAGTGGCGACTATCAGCGACGAGCGCGGCAGTAAAAGCGCCCAACTGTCACAGGCCTTGCAAGACGGCAAGAAGATCATTGTCTGCACCATCCAGACCTTTCCTGCGGCACATAAAACCTTAACGAACCTGGCAAATACGCAAGGGAAGTCGTTTGCCGTCATTGCCGACGAGGCCCACAGCTCGCAAACCGGCGAGGCTGCCGCCAAGCTCAAGCAGGTGCTCTCCGCTGAAGAACTGGCCGAACTCCAGGACGGCGGCGAAATCGACACCGAAACTCTGCTGGCCCTGCAGATGTCCGCAAAGGCCAGCCAACAGCAGGGCCTGACCTATATTGCCTTCACCGCCACGCCCAAACAGAAAACCCTGGAACTGTTTGGCCGCAAGGACGCCGCCGGCCTGCCCCAAGCTTTCCACGTTTATTCCATGCGCCAGGCCATTGAGGAAGGTTTCATCCTCGACGTGCTGCAGAACTACACCACCTACAAACTGGCCTTCAAACTGGCCCATAACGGTCAGGAGTACGACGAAAAGCAGGTTGATCAATCGGAAGCCCTGAAAGACATCATGCAGTGGGTGCGCTTGCACCCCTACAACATCGGGCAAAAGGTGCAAGTCGTCGTCGAGCACTTCCGCGCGAACGTACAGCCCCTGTTGAACGGCAAAGCCAAGGCCATGGTGGTGGTCAGCAGCCGCAAGGAAGCCGTGCGCTGGCAGAAGGCCATCAGCGCCTACATTGCCAAGTGGAATTACAAGCTCGGTGTGCTGGCCGCTTTCTCCGGCGAAATCAGCGATCCGGACAGCTATCCGGAACCTGTCACCGAACACAGCAAACTGCTCAACCCCGGTCTCAAGGGCGACATCCGCGAAGCCTTCAAGGCCCCGGAATATCACCTCCTGCTGGTCGCCAACAAATTCCAGACCGGTTTCGACCAACCCTTGCTGTGCGGCATGTACGTGGATAAGCGCCTGGGCGGCATTCAGGCCGTGCAGACTCTTTCACGTTTGAACCGCGCCTATCCCGGCAAGGACACCACCTACATCCTCGACTTCGTCAATGACCCCGAAGACATTCTGGCGGCTTTCAAGACCTACTACGAAACCGCGCAACTGGAAGCCACCACTGACCCGAATCTGGTTTTTGATCTGCGCGCCAAGCTCGATGCCTCCGGCCATTACGACAGCTTCGAGGTAGAGCGTGTTGCCCAGGTCGAAATGGACCCCAAAGGGACGCAAGAGCAGCTCAACAAGGCCATCGCCCCGGTCGCCGATCGCCTGCTCAAGCGCTACAAAGCCGCCCAAAACGATCAGGCCATAGCTGAAGCTCATCAGGATGAAGCGGCTATTCAGGCGGCCAAGGATGCGCTGGCGGCGCTAGTGTTATTCAAGGGCGATATGGGCGCGTTCAACCGCCTGTATGCCTTTCTGTCGCAGATATTCGATTATGGCAATAGCGATATTGAAAAACGCTTCATCTTCTATAAGCGCCTGATACCGCTGCTCGACTTTGGCCGCGCGCGCGACACCGTAGACCTGTCCAAGGTTGTGCTGACTCACCACACCCTGAAAAATACCGGCAAGCAGCCGATGTCTCTGCTGGGCGGCGAGTATCCCAAGCTGCAAGCGATGGATGCCACCGGCAGCGGCATGGTGCAGGAAAAGGAAACAGCCTATCTGGAGGAAATCATCCAGAAGGTGAATGGCCTGTTTGAAGGCGCACTGTCAAACAACGACCAACTGGTCTATGTGAATGGGGTATTGAAAGGCAAATTGCTGGAGAACGAGACGCTGATTCGGCAGGCAGCCAATAACACCAAGGAACAGTTCGCCAATTCGCCAGACCTGTCACAGGCGCTGCTCAATGCCATCATGGATGCGCTGGACGCCCATACGACCATGAGTACCCAGGCGCTGAACTCACAGAGAATTCAGGACGGACTGAAGGACGCGCTGCTCGGGCCGGCCCTGCTGTATGAGGCCCTGAAACATCGCGCCGCACGCCTCAGCCACACTGCCTACGCCAGCGACACGCTACGAGTCCCAGATATTCCTTGAATGTGCGGCTGGAACGCTCCAGCGCCCCGGCATCGGGCAGCCAGGCCAGCACAGTTTGTTCCATACGCGGCACCACCTCGACATCCGTGCTGGCTGGGATGGTCTCCAGACCGGTCGCGCGAAAATGCGCCAGCGCCCGTGGCATATGCAGCGCCGAGGTCACCAGCAGAATCCGCTGCAGACCGCGCGCCGCCAGCAACTGCTGGCTATAGAGGGCATTCTGCGCGGTGTTGGCGCTCTGGTTCTCGCGCAGCAGCGCCGTTTCCGGCACGCCCAGCGCCTGCA
>RXIX01000157.1 GCA_003989075.1 Candidatus Competibacteraceae bacterium
GCGATCAATATCGCTGCACGGGCTCATGTCAATAAGCCTATCGTGGCATGCAATGACGACAATGGATTGTCCGAGCACAGCCGCAAGCCCCGTCGTTTACGGCGGGGTAATTGACAAAGACCGGTTTGATGGCACAAGAGCAGTGTGCAGGACACCAGGTACTGGAAGGATGACCAGCTTAACTGAAATATCAGATCATGACGCTACGGTGAAGAGCGCCGTGGGCGCTGTCATGAATCGCGCTCGCTGAGCCTATCCTAAATTGGCTGACATCCTGATCGCCGTCACCCACCACCCCGCGCTGGAAAACGGCAACGGCAAGTAATCCCCACCCGCGCCACGGAAGGCGTCGGAGAACGCCCCATGCCCATCAGCCCCGAAAGTCAGCTGCTGTACCCGCCGAACTGGCAGGCGATTCGCGCCACGATTCCGGAACGCGCCGGAGAACGTGCGGGCGGTCTTGGATAACGCATTACGATCCGGTCACGTCGCCTTGGCGAACCAGGAACGAAAGCCGCGTAACCGCTTGATTTGATGGTGGCTACGGGTGGACTTGAACCACCGACCCCGGCATTATGAGTGCCGTGCTCTAACCGGCTGAGCTACGTAGCCAAATATGGCAGCAAAATACAGAAAATCAAGAGTTGATAATTATGCAAACACCGAGCATGCCTGTCAAGCCATACCCTATCCAGCGCTGAGCAAATTCCCTCTGTGCTTGCGATGGACCAATCCACTGCACCAACCGTATCTGGGCCCGATTGCCGCAACCATTGGCTTGACTGAACGCATCTATTCCAATCAGACGTTGAAGCGAAAGTGCATCACGTCGCCCTCGTTGACGATGTATTCCTTGCCTTCCAGGCGCCACTTGCCGGCCTCGCGCGCGCCAGCCTCGCCCCCGCAGGCGATGTAATCGGCATAGGCAATCACCTCAGCGCGAATGAAGCCGCGCTCGAAATCGCTGTGAATCACCCCGGCGGCCTGCGGCGCAGTCGATCCAGTACGCACCGTCCAGGCCCGCACTTCCTTGGGCCCGGCGGTGAAATAGGTTTGCAGGCCCAGCAGCTTATAGGCAGCATGAATCACCCGGTCCAGACCCGGCTCGGCCAGTCCATAATCGGCCAGGAACTCGGCCTTATCCGCATCGTCCAGCTCAGCCAGTTCCGCTTCGATCGCTGCGCACACCGGCACCACTTCAGCGCCTTCCTGCTGCGCCAGCGCCCGCACCGGCTCCAGAAACGGATTATTCTCGAAACCATCCTCGGCAACGTTCGCGATATACAGCACCGGCTTGCCGGTCAGCAGGAACAGTTCGCGCAGATAGTCGCGTTCCTCAGCCGCCAGCGCCAAGGTGCGCAACGGCGCGCCGGTATCCAGATGGGCCTGCACCCGCTCCAGCACCGCCTTGCGCTCCAGCGCCTCGCGCCCACCGGCCTTGGCCGCCTTTTCAGCCCGCTGCAACGCCTTTTCCACCGTGGCCAGATCGGCCAGCGCCAGCTCGGTGCTGATGGTCTCGATATCGGCCAGCGGATTCACCTTGCCGGCTACATGCACCACATCATCGTTCTCGAAACAGCGCACCACATGGGCAATGGCGTCGGTTTCGCGAATATGCGCCAGGAACTGGTTACCCAGTCCCTCGCCCTTGGATGCACCCGCCACCAGACCGGCGATATCGACAAATTCCACTGTGGTCGGAATGATCTTCTGCGGCTTCACAATCGCTGCCAGTGCCGCCATGCGCGGATCGGGCACCGCCACCACGCCCACGTTGGGATCAATGGTGCAAAAAGGATAGTTTTCGGCCTGGATGCCGGCCTTGGTCAGAGCGTTGAACAGGGTGGACTTGCCGACATTGGGCAAGCCGACGATGCCGCATTGGATACCCATGGCTATGGCGGTACTCGGTTCGCGGAAGGAGCCGCCTTGGCGGCAGGGGAAGGCTCGGAACGCCGGCTGTGCAGAGCACGCACCGCCTGATCCCAGTGCCCATTCAGCAGCAGCGGCAGCTCGCGCAGCGCGGCGCTCATGGCCTGCTCAATCAGCGCCTGCTCGGTCGCGGGCGCCCGGCGCAGCACATAGTTCACCACCTCGCGGCTATCGCCAGGATGGCCGATGCCCAGGCGCAGGCGGGAAAAGCTGTTATCGCCCAGATGGGCAATCAGGTCGCGCAGGCCGTTATGGCCACCATGGCCGCCACCACGTTTCAGGCGCACCGTGCCCGGCGTCAGATCCAGATCATCATGAATCACCAGAATCTCAGCCGGCGTAATGCGGTGAAAACGGGCCAGCGCTGCTACCGCCTGACCGCTGCGGTTCATGAAGGTCAGCGGCTTAAGCAGCCACGCATCCCGCCCGTCCGTGCTGATCCGGCACAGCTCGCCGTGAAAGCGGGCCTCGGCGCGAAATGCCCCGCCGTGCTGGCGGGCCAGCGCATCGACCAGCCAGAATCCGGCGTTATGACGGGTGTCGGCATACTCGGGGCCGGGATTACCCAGCCCCACCAGCAGTCGCAACGGCGTTAACGCGGATTCCGGCATGACGATCGATCCGCCAGCAGGCGCGCCTTAGCTCGCCTTCGGTGCCTCGGCGGACGCGTCCTCGCCACTGCCGGCATGGTGAATGCTGACCACGATCGCATCATGCTCAGAGCCAGGCTCGATATGGGCGGCCAGGGCCACGCCCGCCGGCAGAACCAGTTGCGACAGGTGAATCGCCTCGCCCATGCCCAGATCGGTCAGATCAACTTCGATGAACTCCGGCAGATTGGCCGGCAGACACTCGATCTCGACATCGATCAGCGCATGGCTGGCCGCACCGCCCTGCTGCTTGACACCCCGCGAGTTGCTTTCGTTGATGAAGTGCAGCGGCACATGCACACGCAGCTTGCGATCGGCGCTGACGCGCAGAAAGTCGAGATGCATGATGACCGGCTTGAACGGATGGCGCTGCATATCGCGCAGCACGGCGCTCTCGGTGCGCCCGGCAATCTTCAGCGTCAGCACATGCGAGTAAAACGCCTCGCCGGCCTTGTTCATCAGATTGAACAGTTCCAGATGATCGACCAGCAGCGGCTGCGGTTCCTGCTGGCCGCCGTACAGAATAGCCGGCACCTTGGCCGCACGGCGCAGGCGGCGGCTCGCACCTTTGCCTAGATCGCCACGCGGTTCGGCATTCAGTTCAAACGTCATACTCATCAGCTTCAACTCCAGGATGCAAAAACAAAAACACGATGCGCCCGCGACCAGGTGCACCGCATCAGGGTTATACCCGATGCGCCCGGTATGACCGGAGCGCAGCGGGCATTCTACAAAAACAGCGAGCTCACCGACTCTTCCAGGTGAATGCGGCGCATGGTTTCGGCCAGCAGGCCGGCGACGCTCACCTGGCGGATGTTCGGGCAGGCGGCAGCGGCCGGCGACAGCGGAATGGTGTTGGTCACCACCAGCTCATCAAGCGCTGAACCGCGCAGATTATCGACTGCCGGACCGGACAACACGGCGTGGGTGCAGTAGGCGCGCACCGAGGCGGCGCCGCGATCCTTCAGGGCCTGGGCGGCCAGACACAGGGTACCGGCAGTATCGACCATGTCATCGACGACGATGCAGTGCTGGTCCTGAACATCACCGATTACGTGCATCACCTTGGCCTGATTGGGTGCAGGGCGGCGCTTGTCGATGATGGCCAGTTCGGCATCATCGAGCCGCTTGGCCAGGGCGCGGGCGCGGACTACGCCACCGACGTCGGGCGATACCACCATCAGGTCACCGAGGTTCTGGGCGCGGATGTCGCTGAGCACAATCGGCGTGGCGTAGATGTTATCGACCGGGATATCGAAGAAGCCCTGGATCTGATCAGCGTGCAGGTCAACAGTCAGCACCCGATCAACGCCGACGCTGGTGATCATGTTGGCAACCACCTTGGCGGAAATCGGCACCCGCGCCGAGCGCGGCCGGCGATCCTGGCGTGAATAGCCAAAGTAGGGGACCACTGCCGTGACCCGCACTGCCGAGGAGCGGCGCAGTGCATCCGCCATCACCAGCAGTTCCATGATGTTGTCGTTGGTCGGTGCGCAGGTCGGCTGGACAATGAAGACGTCACGGCCGCGCACGTTTTCCATCAGCTCGACCATCACTTCGCCATCACTGAACCGGCCGACCACGACCTGACCGAGTGGGAGCTGGAGGTGGTGCGCGATATCGCGGGCCAGTTGCGGATGGGCATTGCCCGCGAACACCATCATGCGACCTTCGTACACGAGCACGTCCCCCGCTGTCGGTTGGCTCTGGGAAAGTGGCTGGGCCGCCAGGATTCGAACCTGGGAATGCCGGAATCAAAATCCGGTGCCTTACCTCTTGGCGACGGCCCAAGAAAAATCAGATACGCGCTTGCGCAAGCCGCGTGTGCAGCGGTGAGCGATTGCAGCCGCGAGCGATAAACCCCTGCCAGGCGCTGGGCAGGCAGTCCCGTACTCGGGCGGCGGCCTGCAGATCGGTGAAGGCTGCAAATACGCATGCGCCGGTGCCGGTCAGCCGTGCCGGAGCATACTGTTCCAGCCAGGCCGCAGCGGCGGCGACTTCAGCATGGCGGCGATAGACCACTGCTTCGCAGACGTTACCACCAGCGCCCCTTAGGAAGTCGGCTATTGTGATGAGCGGCGCGTTTCTTGTCAATTCCGGGTCATTGAACACCGCGCCGGTGGCCACATGGCAGGCGGGAACCAGCACCAGGAACCAGGGTTCATCCAGATCCACCGGAGTCAGTTGTTCGCCGACGCCTTCCGCCCAGGCGGCGTGACCGTGTACAAAGACCGGCACATCAGCGCCCAGGCGCAGACCCAATTTGGCCAATTGCGTCAGGCTCAGGCCGGTCTGCCAGTAGTGATTGAGCGCCAGCAGCACAGTAGCGGCGTCGGAACTGCCGCCGCCAAGGCCGCCGCCCATGGGAATGTGCTTGGCGATGCGAATGCTTGCGCCCTGATGGGTTCCGCTGGCCTGTTGCAGCAGGCGCGCGGCGCGCACGATCAGATCGGCTTCGGCGGGTACGCCCGTGACCTCGCCATCGCGCACAATGGCGCCGTCGGCACGCGGTTCAAACCATAGCCAGTCGCCGCGATCGAGGAACTGGAACACGGTCTGCAGCAGGTGATAGCCGTCGGCGCGGCGCCCGACGATATGCAGCATGCGGTTGAGCTTGGCGGGTGCCGGCCAGGCTGCGGCATCCGGAGC